>CAKUOS010000003.1 GCA_934670025.1 uncultured Oscillospiraceae bacterium | reverse complement strand
GGCAAGTACGTCATCGACGCCGATCAGTGCGTGGACTGCGGTACCTGCGCTGCGGAATGCCCCAACGACGCGATCACCGAGGGCTGAGTACTTACACAAACGGGGTGCTGCATCGCAGCACCCCGTTTCATTTTGATTGAAACACAATATTGCGGATGCGCGCATCCGCTTTCTCAGAGGACGACGATGGACGAACTTCTCCTTGGCCATATCCGCATGACGATCCCGGCGCGGCACTTCGGCGTGAGCACCGATTCAATGGCGCTGGCCGATTTCTGCCGCATTGCGCGCGGCAGCCGCGTGCTCGATCTCGGCTGCGGGTGCGGCCTTGTGTCCCTGCTGCTTCTGGGAAGCGATCCGTCGCTTACGGTCTGCGGCGTGGAGCTTCTGCCCGACGCCGCGCGGCAGGCACGGGAAAACGCCGCGCAGAACGGCCTTTCCGCGCAGTTTACCGTCGTCTGCGGCGATCTGCGGGAGGAGCACACCGCGGTCGCGCCCGGTTCGTTCGACTGCGCCGTCTCCAATCCGCCGTATTACCCGCCGCGCAGCGGCTTCGTGTGCGCGGACGCGCAGCTTGCCGCCGCGCGCAGTGAGCTTCATTGCAGTCCGGACGAGCTGTGCCGGGCTGCGGCGCGCGCGCTTCGCTGGGGCGGCCGCTTTTTCCTCGTCCACAAGCCCGAGCGGCTGGCGGATCTGATCTGCGCGCTGCGCGGCGCGCAGCTCGAACCGAAGCGGATGCAGCTCGTGCAGCACCGCGCGTCCGCTTTGCCGTCGCTCGTGCTGCTTGAGGCGCGTCGCGGCGGAAAGCCGGGGCTCGCCTGCGAGCCGAATCTGATTCTTTACGATGAAACTGGACTGCCCACAGCCGCCTACAGGCGCATTTACCATCTACAGGAGTGAACGAGCATGGCCGGTATTTTATATCTCGTGCCGACGCCCATCGGCAATCTGAACGACATTTCTCCGCGCGCGCGGCAAACGCTGGCGGACGCGGATTTTCTCGCGTGCGAGGACACGCGCGTGAGTCTGAAGCTGCTGAACCATTTGCAGCTGAAAAAGCCGCTCGTGAGCTATCATGAGCACAACAAGGCCGAGAGCGGCCAGAAGGTCCTCGCGCGGCTGCTGGCTGGCGAGACGTGCGCGCTCGTGACGGACGCGGGTTCGCCCGCGATCTCCGATCCGGGCGAGGATCTCGTGCGCCTGTGCGCGGAAAACGGCGTGACGGTCTGCGCCATCCCGGGGCCGTGCGCGCTCGTGACGGCACTGAGCATCTCCGGACTGCCGACGGGCCGGTTCACATTCGAGGGCTTCCTCTCCGTCAACAAAAAAAGCCGTCAGGCGCACCTGACGGGCTTAAAGGATGAGACGCGGACGATGATCTTCTACGAGGCGCCGCACAAGCTGCTCACGACCTTGCAGGATCTTGCCGCGGCCTTCGGCGGCGAACGGCGCATCTCGCTGTGCCGCGAACTGACAAAGCTCCACGAGGAGGTGCGGCGCACCACGCTCGCGGAGGCGTGCGCGTATTACGCCGAAAACGCGCCGCGCGGCGAGTTTGTACTCGTGGTGGACGGTGCGAAAGAGGCTGCCGGCGACGGCTGCACGTTTGACGAGGCGCTCGCGCTCGTGCGCGAACGCATCGCGGGCGGTCTGTCCACCAAAGACGCGGCAAAGCAGGTCGCCGCGGCAACAGGCTACCCGAAAAATCAGCTCTACGACGCGATTTTGAAGGGGTAATGTGCCTCCGACGGACAGATCTTTCCCCCTACAAACGCACCATCCAAAGCCTCCCCTTTTAAGGGGAGGTGGCACGGCGAAGCCGTGACGGATGAGGGTCGTCCAAACCCAAAATGCAGGCTTGGCCTGCATTTTGGAAAGGAGGAAGCGGCTTTAGAGAATAAGAGACGGCGCTTGCGGCGGCTCGTTTGGGCAAAGCCGCTTCCGACGTGTCTCCGACGGCCATATCTTTTCCCGTGCGTGGGAAAAGATATGGAAGAAAAGGACGCTATTGACTCAGAAACCGCCGTCACGAGTCTGCTCTGAAATACGACGCACCAAAACAGGCCGCACCAGGTGCCTATCTGTGAATAACTGCCGAAAGAGCACGCCATTGTTTGTGACGGCTGAATCGGCGCGGCTTAAATCTGTAACGTGCGCCTGCGGGCGCAGGTCGGGTGGACAGAGCCGCCCGACCCTACTAAAATGCATATCGTCAAAAAGAGCCCGCTGCGGAACGCAGCGGGCTCTTTTGTGTGTTATCTGCCGGCGCGAAGCTCTTTGAGGCAATTGGCACAGATGTTCTTGCCCTTGTAGTTCTCCACGTTTCTGCCGTCGCTGCAAAAAATGCAGGTCGGCTCATACTTCTTGAGAATAATGGATTCGCCGTCGACGTAAATTTCGATAGCGTCCTTCTCAACGATGTCCAGCGTGCGGCGCAGCTCGATGGGCAGAACGATTCTGCCGAGCTCGTCGACCTTTCTGACGATACCTGTGGATTTCATGTGGTAACGACCCCCTTGTTTTTCTCATGCGTAGTTTCCAGTCCCCGAGGCGCATGACCTCCCGGAGACTTCCCTCAAGCGCCTTCATTGTAACATTCAATTGTGTACAAACTTTGAACAAACCGGTCTTTTTTTGAATAGGAGTAAAATAATGTTGATGAATTTTGTCTGGTTTGCACTAATTTTATTGGCATTTGTGTCAGATGCTGTCACGGGCGCGCCGTTCGTGTCGGGAAACGCGCTGCTTCAGGGGGCAAAGCGCGGTGCGGAGCTGACGCTGGCGCTGGCCGGTCCGGTCTGCCTGTGGTCCGGATTTGCGCGTGTGATGGAGGCCTCGGGCGCCTCGGCCGCACTGTGCCGCGTGATGCGGCCGGGTCTGCGGCGGCTGTTTCCGCAGTGTGCGCGCGACGAGACGGCGTTTTCCTGTCTGTGCGGCAATCTGGCGGCAAATCTGCTGGGGCTCGGCAACGCGGCAACGCCGCTCGGCGTGCGCGCGGTACAGCGGATGCGGCAGCTGTCCGGCTCCGACGCGGCGACAGACGAAATGTGCCGGTTTCTGGTGCTGAACACGTCGTCGCTGCAATTGCTGCCGACGACGCTCGCGTCTTTGCGCGCGCAGCTCGGCGCGGCGCACGCTTTTGACATTCTGCCGGCGGTCTGGCTGGCCTCCGCAGCCTCGGCGTGCGCCGGTCTTCTTGCGGCAAGGGGGTTTTCGCTGTGCTGGCGGGATTGACGGAGCTGCTCGTCCCGGCGTTGCTGCTGCTTGTCTGCGCAGCTGCGCTGCGAAAGCGCGAACCGGTGTACGAGCGGATGCTCGAGGGCGCAGGCGAGGGACTGCGGCTGCTGGCAACGCTCGCGCCGACGCTCATCGTGACGCTTGCGGCCGTGCAGGCGCTGCGCGAAAGCGGATTTTTCGCGCTTGTCTCCCCTGTCCTCGCGCCGCTGTTCGGCCTGTTCGGCATCCCGCCGGAGTGCGCGCCGCTGGCGCTCATCCGTCCTTTGAGCGGCAGCGCGGCGCTGGCCGTCGGCGCGGATCTGATGCGCACGTATGGTGTGGAGTCGCAGATCGGACGGACGGCGGCGGTGATGCTCGGGTCGTCGGAGACGACGTTTTACGTGCTGAGCGTCTATTTTGGCGCGGCCGGCATCAAAAAAACACGCTATGCGCTGCCCGCAGCACTTCTTGCCGACCTGGCCGGCGTGTGCATGGCAGCGCTCAGCGTGCGCCTGTTTTTCAGTTGACCGCGCGGCTTATTCCCATGTCTCGCCGTCGTGCTTGTGGACGCCCGTGACGGAGAATTCCACCCACTCGGCAAGATTGACCGCGTGGTCGCCGATGCGCTCAAAATACTTGGCGATCATAAGCAGATCGAGCGCCACCTCGCCCTGCTGCGGTTCGCGCGCGATGGCCGCGATGAGCGCGGTCTTGATCTGGCAGAAGTCCTCGTCGACCAGATCGTCCTGCCCGGCGACGGTCTGCGCCAGCGCAACGTCCCGCAGGACGAAGGCGTCGACGCTCTGCGTGACCATGGCGCTCGCCTGCCGTGCCATACGGCAGACCAGACCGCAGTCAAACGTGTTGTGGCTGAGGAAAAACGGGATGATCTCGGCGATGTCGGCAGCCTGGTCGCCGATGCGCTCCATGTCGGTGATCATCTTGAGCGCGGCGGAGATCTGCCGCAGATCGCGCGCGACGGGCTGCTGCTGCAAAAGCAGCTTCAGACACAGCGCCTCGATGGCCCGCTCCTGCTCGTTTGTCTGCTCTTCGAGCTGCGCGACCGGCTGCGCCTTGGCGGCGTCGCGCGATTCAAGCGCCTGCGCCGTCAGCGAGATCGCCCGCGCGCAGGTCGCGCCCATGTTGGTCAGCTCGCTGCTGAGCTCGGCAAGCTGACTGTCAAATTTGCTTCGCATCAACCAAACCTCCCGGTGATGTAATCTTCCGTGCGCTTTTCCTGCGGCTTGTAGAACAGCTTCTGCGTGTCGTCGTATTCGACCAGTTCGCCGAGCAGGAAAAATGCCGTTTTATCCGAAATGCGCAGCGCCTGCTGCATATTGTGCGTGACGATGATGATGGTATAGCGTTCCTTGAGATCCGTCGCCAGCTCCTCGATCTTCGAGGTCGAGATGGGGTCGAGCGCCGAGGTCGGCTCGTCCATCAGCAGCACCTTCGGCTCGACGGCCAGCGCCCGCGCGATGCACAGCCGCTGCTGCTGGCCGCCCGAGAGGCCGAGCGCGCTCTTTTTGAGCCTGTCCTTGACCTCGTCCCAGATGGCCGCGCCGCGCAGCGACTTCTCCACGATCTCGTCGAGCGCGTCCTTTTTGCGCACGCCGTGCGTCCGCGGGCCGTAAGCGACGTTATCGTAGATGCTCATGGGGAAGGGATTCGGCTTCTGGAAGACCATGCCGATCTCGCGGCGCAGCTCGTTCACGTCGACGGACGGCGCGAAGATATCCTGCCCGTTATATTGGACCTCTCCTTCGATGCGCACACCCGGCACCAGATCGTTCATGCGGTCGAGCGTCTTTAAGAATGTCGATTTGCCGCACCCGGAGGGGCCGATGAGCGCGGTGATGCTTTTTTCCGGGATGTCCAGCGACACGCCCCGGAGCGCCTGCGTCTTTCCGTACCAGAGATGCAGGTCCCTGACTGTGATGATATCGTTCATACACGGTTTCCTTTCAATACCGGCTCGAAGGCCAGCCCATACCAGTGTCCGGGCTGCCGTTTGGCCGTTTCATGGATGCAGCTGTCGCAGAAGTCCGCCGCGTGCAAAAGCGCGTTCTGCGGCGCCTGCCCGCTCAAAAGCTCTCCGCACAGCGCGCTTGTAAACACGTCGCCCGCACCGTGGAGCGTCATATCGACGACCGGCTTCTGCACGCACGTGACGCGCCCGTCCAGCCGCGCAAGATAGCCGATGCGGTCGGCGGAGCCGGCGCTGGTGATGACTGCGTTCGGTGTCTTCAGCGCGTCCAGGATCTGCTCGTCGGAGCTGGAAAACGGCAGTCCGGTCAGAAGCGCGGCCTCCGTGCGGTTGGGCGTGATCAGATCCGCCAGACCGCACAGCTCCCGCATGGCGTCGATATGCGCGTCGGAAAAGCCCGTATAGAGTCTCTCATGATCGCCCAGCACGGGATCGACCACGACGAGCGTGTTTTCATCGGCGAAGCTGCGGATAAAATCCGCCGCCAGGGCGATCTGCCCGACCGTGCAGCAGTAGACGGTGATGATGGCGTCGAATTTCACGCCGAGCTTTTTCCAGTGCGCGGCGAACAGCCGCATATTTTCCGTCATATCCTGTACGACAAAGCCGGTAAAGCCGCCCGTATGCGTCGAAAGGATCGCCGTCGGCAGCGGCACCGTCTCCACGCCGTAAGCCGAGAGGATCGGCATGGAGACGCTCAAAGAGCACTTGCCGAAGCAGGACAGATCATTGATGAGCGCGGCCCGCTTCAGGCCGCAGGGGTCGACAGCTCTCATACCTGACTCCGTTTCCGGATCTGCCTTCCGATGATCCCGGCCAGAAAATTGATAACAAGCGTTAAGATCATGAGGATGGCGGCGATGGCGAAGGCCACATCGAACTCGCCCTCCTCCTTGGCGTAGGTATAGAGCGCGACGGTCAGCGTCGCGCCGGGGCTTGCAAGCCCGAGGAAGAATTTGTTCATCGTGTGCGCAAAGCCCGCGGTAAACAAAAGCGCGGCCGATTCGCCCAGGATGCGCCCGGCGGAGAGGATGCAGCCCGTCACAACGCCGTCGACGCAGCCGGGCAGAACGATCGTGCGCACGACGCGCCATTTGCCCGCGCCGAGGCCGAACGCGCCCTCGCGGTAGCTCTGCGGCACGGTGCGCAGACTCTCCTGCGTCGTGCGCAGGACCGTCGGCAGGTTCATGATGACGAGCGTCAGCGCGCCGGCGAGCAGACTCGTCTGCATCCCGAAAAATTCGCAGAAGAACAGCATACCGACCAGACCGTAAATGATGGACGGGATGCCCGAGAGCGTCTCTGCGGCGTATTCGATGACCGCGACGAGGCGCTTATTCTGCGCATACTCCGTCAGATAGACCGCCGCGCCCACGCCGAGCGGCAGGACGATCAGCAGCGCGCAGAGCAGGATCTGCACGGTGTTGCAGATATCGGGCAGAATGCCGATGGCGCCGGTGACGTAGCTGCGCTTCGTCGAGACGAGCTGCCACGTGACGTGCGGCAGACCCTTGCCGAGCACATACACGATCATGAACATGACCAGCGCGGCCGTCAGCAGCGCAGCCAGGAGCAGCAGCGCACGCATGACGGTAATATACGCCCTTCTGGAGGCGGAGATCTTGTTTGTCAGCATGGTTTCACTCCTTTTTGCGCTTCAGGAAGAAATTGAGCGCTGCGTTGATGAGCATAATGAACAGATACAGGACCAGCGCGATGGAAAACAGCGCCTGCCGCTGCAAGCCCGAGGCATAGGACATTTCGCTGGCCACGGCCGTGGTGAGAAAGCGCACGCTCTGGAACAGCGACGGCAGATTCGGCGCGTTGCCCGAGACCATCATGACGGCCATCGCCTCGCCGATGGCGCGGCCGACGCCGAGTACAACGGCGGCTGCGATGCCGCTTCCCGCCGCCGGCGCAGATACGCGGAACCACGTCTCGACCGGCGTTGCGCCGAGCGCGAGCGAGGCGTCTTCGTACTCCTTCGGCACGGCGTCGAGCGCGTTGACCGAGACTTTAATGATGGACGGCAGGATCATGATCGCCAGCACGATCATGGCCGCGAGCAGGCTTGCGCCGTCCGGTACATGAAACAGCTTCCGGATGCCGGGCACCAGCACGAGCATACCCACAAGACCGTAGACGACCGACGGAATGCCTGCGAGCAGGCTGACCGCCGATTCCATGACTGCGCGGAGCTTTTTCGGGGCCATTTTGGACAGAAACACCGCCGTCAGGAATCCGACGGGCACGCCGAGCAGGATCGCGCCGCACGTGCCGTAGACGCTGGTGAGGATAAAGGGCAGGATCCCATACTGCGGATCGGCGGCCGTCGAGGCCCACGTGCTGCCGAACAGGAATTTCCCGAGGCCGATCTTTGTGATCGCCGGCAGACCCGACACGATCAGGTAGATCGTGATGAGCAGCACGCAGCCGACCGTAACCAGTCCTAACAGGAGGAAGACGCCGTGTACGACGTCTTCCATTGTCTGTTTCTTCTTCATATCAGCCGTTCACAGGAACCGCACCTGCCGTCGTGATGTACTGCGCTGCTTCTGCGCTCAGGGCGAAGTCGAAGAACTTCTGCGCGTTGGCGGAGAGGGCTTCGCCGGTCTTCGTCACGAGGACGAACGGACGCTGGATGACATAGCTGCCGTCCTTGACGGTTTCTTCGCTCGGAGCCACGCCGCCGACGGTCAGGGCCTTGACGGTATCCTTGAGCGCCGCGAGAGAGGCATAGCCGATGGCGTCGGGGTTCTGGGAAACAGTGGTGATGACGTCGCCGGTGGAGGTCAGCTCCTGCCGGTACTGGCAGGCGTCCTTCGTGCCGGTGATGGACTCAAAGCCGTCGCGCGTACCGGAACCGGCTTCGCGGCCGATGAGGACGATCGCAGCGTCATCGCCGCCGACCTCGGACCAGTTGGTGATCTTGCCGGTGTAGATATCGGCGATCTGCTCGACCGTCAGGTCGGACACGGGGTTTTCGGGGTTCACGATCATGGCGATGCCGTCGAGCGCGACAACCGTCTCGGTCAAGGCGGCCTTCTCATCATCCTTCAGCGCGCGGCTGGACAGGCCGATGTCGCAGCGGCCTTCGGAGACAGCCTGAATACCGGAACCGGAGCCGGTGGGGTTATAGGTCACGTTGACGCCCTCTTTTTCGGTGAACGCCTCGCCGAGCGTGCCGATGACCTTTTCCATCGAGGTCGAGCCGTCGGTCGTGACGGGGCTGGTATCCTTTTTCGCGCAGCCGGTGAGCGTCAGCGCGGCAAGGGCAACTACAAGTGCAGTCGTAAGAACTTTTTTCAGTGTTTTCATTTTGGATGATCTCCTTTTTTCTTTCAGTTGTTTGACATCCTGTCTACGGTCCATACGATACCGCTGCGACCTAAAATGTGAAAGCACAATTCGGTAAAACTTTCATCAAATTTTTCGGGCGATGTTAAATGAAGCTGAAAAATGTTCGCACATGGGTTCGCCGCACACTCTGTATGGGCCAGCGGCCAAAAGTCTCCTCCTTCGCAAGAAGGGATGTCTCGGCAAAGCTGAGGCAGAGAGGCCGACGTGTCTCCGACGGCCCAATCTTTTCCCGTGCGTGGGAAAAGATTGGGGAGAAAAGGACGCTAATAACTCAAAAACCGCCATCACGTATCTGCTCAAAAAAGGGACGGTCCACACGGACCGCCCCTTTTGCCTATCTGATTTTCACTGCCGAAAGAGCCCGCGCCTGTTTGTGATGGCGGTGTCGGCACTCAAAAATTTGCAATGTGCGCCTGCGGGCGCAGGTTGGGCGGGCAGAGTCGCCCGCCCCTACAGGGTGCATACAAAAAACCGGGCCGCAAACCGGAATGCGGTTTGCGGCCTGGTCTGCGGCGCTGTCTTCTATAAAATATGATAATAGGGGCAGATGTCCTCGTAATGTCCGTCCTTCATGCGGAAGCCGCCGGGGATGACGCCGAGCTGAACGAAGCCCAGCCGCTCGTACAGATGGCGCGCGTGGACATTCGTGGCGACGACGGCGTTGAATTGCAGCACGCCGAAGCCGTGCGCCTTCGCCTGTGCCAGACAGTCGGAAACGAGCTTTTCGCCGATGTGCAGCCCGCGCGCCGTGCCTGAGACGGCGTAGCTGGCGTTGCAGATATGCCCGCAGCGGCCGACGTTGTTCGGATGCAGGATATAAAGGCCCAGCACCCGGCCGCTTTCATCCTCTGCCACGGCGCAGTACGTCTGTTCCGCAAAAAACGCCGCGCCGGTCGTCTCATCCAGAAGCTCCTCCTGCGGGAAGGCGATCCCCTCCTCCACGACCTCGTTCCAGATGGCATTCATCGCCGCAAGATCCTTCGTTTCATATGCCCGGACCCGGATATTCATAAAAAAACACGCCTCGCTTTCGTGAAATTCCATCCGCATTTTACACAGTACGCGCCGCTTTGTCAATCGTGGGGATATGCCCGTTTTTTGTACACAACCGCGGATATGTCAAACGATTTTCTCGCTTTTTTGCCCCAAGTTTTCCTTTTTATACAAAGCTCTCTCGTGCAAACTATACAAAAAGCACATTGCTTTGTAAACCAGAATCGTTTATAATAATATCGAAGTAATAAGATAGAAATTACAATAATCATATAGCGAGAATTTCCCAGCCCCGCCGTATCCTGTACGGCTCACAAACCTGCGCCAAAGCATTCGTCCTCGCGTGCATCCTTTTGGAAGACTCAGCCACGATCGAACTTCGGCTCAGGTTTATCTTATTCTTCGGAAGGCACCTACGGGTGGAGGTAATACCAAAAAGGGGGAAGAGACAACATGAACGAAGCGCAGTATGCGCAGACCATGCGTATCATCGATTCACATGGTCGTGCTCCGTCGTCACTGATCGCAATTTTGCAGGATGTACAGGCGGAGAACAGCTACCTCAGCCAGGAGAATCTTGAGTTCATCGCCAAGGAGCTCGATCTTGCGATCTCCAAGGTCTACGGCGTAGCCACCTTCTTTGAGAATTTCTCTCTGGAGGCCAAGGGCAAGCACCTTATCAAAGTCTGCAACGGTACGGCTTGCCACGTGCGCAAATCCCAGCCCATCTATGACGCGGTCCGTGCGTATCTCGGCCTGAGCGGCAAGCGCAAGACCTCGGACGACGGCCTGTTCACGCTCGAGACCGTCGCGTGTCTCGGCGCGTGCGGTCTGGCGCCTGTCATGACCATCGACGGCGAGGTCCACGCGAAGATGGATCCCGACACGGCAGTCGAGCTGCTGAAAGCAATCCGGGCAAAGGAGGAAGCTGCGGAATGAGAATCGGAACGAGAGAAGAACTCATTGCGATCCGTGAGCAGGCGCAGGCTCTGCTTGCCGCCGAGCAGCGCGTCATTCTTGTCTGTGCCGGCACGGGCTGCATTGCGGGCGGCGCGATGAAGGTTTACGACAAATTGCAGGAGCTGTGCAAGGAGCGCGGCATCAAGACGCGCGTGGCGCTGCGTGAAGAGGGCGGCAAGGATACGCTTCACTTCAAGCGCAGCGGCTGCCAGGGCTTCTGCGAAATGGGCCCACTGATTGAGATCCGGCCCGAAGGCATTTTCTACACACACGTACATCCGGAAGACTGCGAGGAGATCCTCGAAAAGACCATCCTGCACGGCGAAGTGATCGACCGTCTGCTCTACAAGCTGGACGAGACGACCTACGTCAAGCACGACGATATCCCGTTCTATAAAAAGCAGAAGCGCGTCGTCCTCGAGACGAGCGGCTCCACCGACGCCGAGGATCTGGACGAATATCTGGCCCACGGCGGCTATGCGGCGCTGGAAAAGGCGCTGTTTGAGCTGACGCCGGCCGAGATCTGCGCGGAAGTCACCGACTCCGGGCTGCGCGGCCGCGGCGGCGCAGGTTTCCCGACCGGCCGCAAGTGGGAGAGCGTCCGTCGGATGCCCGAGGGCAAGAAGTACGTCGTCTGCAACGGCGACGAGGGCGACCCCGGCGCATTCATGGATCAGTCCATCATGGAAGGCAACCCCCATGCCATTCTCGAAGGCATGATGATCGCGGGCCGCGCCGCCGGCAGCGACGAGGGCTACATCTACGTCCGTGCGGAGTATCCGCTGGCCGTCAAGCGCCTGCGCACCGCCATCGCCAAGGCCGAGGAAGCCGGCCTTCTGGGTGAGAACATCCTGAACAGCGGCTTCAACTTCCGCATCAACATCAACCGCGGCGCAGGCGCATTCGTCTGCGGCGAAGGCAGCGCCCTGACGGCCGCGATCGAAGGCCGCCGCGGTATGCCGCGCGTCAAGCCGCCGCGCACCGTCGAGCAGGGCCTGTGGGCACGCCCGACCATCCTCAATAACGTCGAGACCTTCGCCTGCGTGCCCGTTATCGTGCGCCGCGGCAGCGAATGGTTCCGCACCATCGGCACGGAAAAGAGCCCCGGCACCAAGGCGTTCGCGCTGACGGGCTGCGTGGTCAACACCGGCCTCATCGAGGTCCCGATGGGCACGACGCTGCGCGAGATCATCTTCGATATCGGCGGCGGCATCAAGAACGGCAAGAAGTTCAAGGCCGTTCAGACCGGCGGCCCGGCGGGCGGCTGTCTGACGGAAGAGCAGCTCGATCTGCCCGTCGACTTTGACTCTTTGAAGAAGGTCGGCGCGATCATGGGCTCGGGCGGTCTGGTCGTCATGGACGAGGACACCTGCATGGTCGAAACGGCGCGCTTCTTCATGAACTTCACGCAGAACGAGAGCTGCGGCAAGTGCGTGCCGTGCCGCGAAGGCACGAAGCGTATGCTGGAGATCCTGAACCGCATTGTCAACAACGAAGGCTCGCTCGAGGATCTCGATATGCTCGAGTCCCTGTCGCAGACCATCCGCGAGACTGCGCTCTGCGGCCTCGGTCAGGCGGCCTGCAACCCCGTTTCGAGTACCTTACAGCATTTCCGCAACGAGTATCTGGCGCACGTCGTCGATCATCACTGCCCGATCTGCAACGGCCCGAAGGCGCACCTCGCCATCGATCCCGAAAAGTGCAAGGGCTGCGGCAAGTGCAAGAAGAACTGCCCGATGGACGCCATCGAAGGCGAAAAGAAAAAACCGCACACCATCGATCCCGCAAAGTGCATCAAGTGCGGCGCCTGCCAGCAAGGCTGCCCGTTCGATGCGATCGAACTGGTGAAGGAGGAGGGTTAAGCGTATGGCAAAGGGTAAAATGTACGTCGACGGCATCTGCGTGCCGTTTGACGGAGAAAAGAACGTCCTCGCGGTCATCCGCAAGGCCGGTATCGATATGCCGACGTTCTGCTACTACTCCGAACTGTCGACCTTCGGCTCCTGCCGTATGTGCGTGGTCGAGGACGAGCGGAACGGCAAGCTCGACGCATCGTGCTCCATGGAGCCGCGCGACGGTCTGCGCATCCGCACCAATACCGAGCGTCTGCTCAAGCATCGCCGGATGATCCTGTCGCTGATGCTCTCGTCGCACTGCCGCGAGTGCACCACCTGCGAAAAGAGCGGCAATTGCCGTTTGCAGGAACTGGCGCACCGCTTCGGCGTCGAAAACATCCCGTTCAAGGACACCCGTCCGGACTTTGACAAGGATCTGTCCAGCCCCGCGATCATCCGCGATCCCAGCAAGTGCATCCTCTGCGGCGACTGCGTGCGTATGTGCGAAGAGCTGCAGGGCATGGGCATTCTGAATTTCGCGCACCGCGGCAGCAACGTGCAGGTCATGCCCGCGTTCGACCGTCCGCTGAGCGAAACGCACTGCGTCACCTGCGGCCAGTGCGCGGCCGCCTGCCCCACCGGCGCCATCACGATCCGCAACCAGATCAACGAAGCGTGGAAGGCGCTGCATGATCCCGCGCTGCGCGTCGTCATCCAGATCGCGCCGGCCGTCCGCGTTGCCCTCGGCGAGGCGTTCGGCATGGCTCCGGGCACCAACGTCCTTGACAAGCTCGTCGCGTCGCTCAAGTTCATGGGCGCGGACGAGGTCTACGACACCACGTTCGCCGCGGACATGACCGTCATGGAAGAGACGGCCGAGTTCTTACAGCGTCTGGAGGTCGGCGGCCCGTTCCCGATGTTCACGAGCTGCTGCCCGGCGTGGATCAAGTACCTGGAAAAGGAAGATCCGAAGTATCTCAAGCACATCTCGTCCTGCAAGTCCCCGATGCAGATGTTCTCCGCGCTTCTGCGCGCGCAGGAGAAGGAGAATCCCGGCGAGAAGAAGCTGTATCACATCGCCATCATGCCCTGCACGGCCAAGAAGATGGAGGCCGCGCGCGACGAGTTCTCGCAGGACGGCCAGCCCGATGTCGATCTCGTCCTGACGACGCAGGAAGTCATCAGCATGATCAAGGAAGCCGGCATCCGCTTTGCCGAGCTGCCGGGTGAAGCGCCCGATATGCCGTTCGGCCTCGGCACCGGCGCAGGCGTCATCTTCGGCACCACCGGCGGCGTCGCGGAGGCAGTTGTCCGCCGCGTGCTCGAGAGCGAGTCCAAGAACACGCTCCAGGAGATCGCATATTGCGGCGTGCGCGGCATGGAAGGCGTCAAGGCAGCCGAGCTGCACGTCGGCGAGCGCACCATCCGCATCGGCGTGGTCCACGGTCTTGGCAACGCGAAGAAGCTCCTCGCCAAGATGGAAGCCGGCGAAGAGAAATTCGACCTCGTCGAGGTCATGACCTGCACGACCGGCTGCGTCGGCGGCGCAGGCCAGCCGCGCGGCATGACGGTCGACAAGTATGCGCGCGCCGAGGGTCTGTACGACGCGGACCGCAGCACGCTCATCAAGTCCTCGCAGCATAACCCGATCCTCAAGGGGCTCTATGAAAAGATGTCGCCCGCAAAGGCACACGAGCTGCTGCACGTGCATTATACGCACAACAAGTAAGTTTTCCCACCGCTTACATAGACGCTCCCAGCAAGCCGGGCCCCCGCAATCGCGGGGCCCGGCTTGCGTGCGTCAGAAACACAGGCCAAGTCTGCGTTTTG
Source organism: uncultured Oscillospiraceae bacterium (assembly GCA_934670025.1). GTDB lineage: Bacteria > Bacillota > Clostridia > Oscillospirales > Oscillospiraceae > CAG-170. The sequence continues at coordinate 60,894 of CAKUOS010000003.1, read as the reverse complement.
GTTTTTGAAAACCTCCCGGGAAGGTGTAGGGGCCGATGCCCACATCGGCCCGTTGGGAACCATCGAATTCGCCTAAAGGTTTCGCGTTTCGGGCGTGCATACTGCGCGGGCCGATGTGGGCATCGGCCCCTACGGGTGCGTGTGAAATTCGGCTGCCGGCCCTTGCATTTGCGTTATATTTCCCGCAAATTTCTTGACGAATGCATGATTTCTGGTATAATATATCCAATACCATGTGAAAGGAATGAAACGAATGGATCCTGACGGCAGCGATTGTCATAGTACGCTGATCTGTCATCTGTTTTTTGAAGCATATCTGCGCTGCTGAATGCAGGGCGGACGTGCTTTTTTGCGTCTTTTACGGGCGCGGCAGCGAATCCCTGCCACAATCTCAGATGACAGAAAAGGAGTTACCGTACATTGTCAACCACCACTTGTATCATAATCATGGCGGTCTGCCTGATGCTCTCCGCCTATTTTTCAGCGACGGAAACGGCGTTTTCCTCCGCAAATACGACCCGGCTCAAGACCCTCGCAGAGAAGGGCAATAAACGGGCGGCTCTGGTCTGCAAACTGCTCGAACGCTACGACCGGCTGCTGTCCACCATCCTGATCGGCAACAACATTGTGAATATCGCCACGGCCTCCATCGGCACGGTGCTGTTCGTGAAGCACTATGGCGACGCCGGCGCGACGATCTCCACGGTCGTGGTCACGGTCGTTGTGCTGATTTTCGGTGAAATTTCGCCCAAAAGCATCGCCAAGGACTGCGCAGAGCAGTGCGCGATGCTCTCTGCGCCGCTGCTTCAGGTCCTCATCTGGATCTTCACGCCGCTCAACGCTGTTTTTTCGTTCTGGAAGAAGCTGCTGGCGAAGATTTTCCACCTCAGCGCCGACAATAAAATGTCGCAGGAGGAGCTGTTGATGCTCGTCGATGAGGTGCAGCAGGACGGCAGCATCGACAAAAACGAGGGCGAGCTGCTCAAAAACGCGATCGACTTCTCCGAGCAGCGCGCGGAGGATATCCTGATCCACCGCACCGACCTCGCCGCCCTCCCCATCACTGCAACGAAGGAAGAGGTCGCCGCGCTGTTCACCGAGACGAAATATTCAAGACTGCTCATCTATCAGGACTCGATCGACAACATTCTCGGCACCATCCACCAGAAGGACTTCTATGTCGGCTGCGGTGTAACGGACAAGCCGCTGCGGGAGATCATCCTGCCGCCCGTTTACGCGCTGGAGATGGAATCCATCAGTCTGCTGCTCAAAAAGCTCCAGCAGGCCAAGACCCACGTCGCCGTGGTCGTCGACGAATACGGCGGCACGTGCGGCATTGTGACGATGGAGGACATTCTGGAGGAGCTGGTCGGCGAGATCTGGGACGAGCACGACGAAGAGGAGACGCCCATCACGAAAGTGTCCGGGGATACGTATCTCGTCGACGCGGAGATGAGCTTTGACGACTTTGCGGACTATTTCGGTCTGAAATCCGACTCGGACATGGCCTCCGTCAGCGGCTGGGTCATGGAGCAGTTCGGACGGCTGCCCGAGACCGGCGCGGTGTTCGACTTTGAAACCCTGCACGTCACGATCACGCGGATCGCCAACCACCATATCGAGCAGATCCGCGTTGTCACAGATGCATCCGGCGGCGCGAAGCCTGCGGATGCGGCCGAAGCCGCCTCCGCTTTGTAAGATCCGCCCGGTTTTCACATCGCCTGAAATACAACCCAGCCGCCCCATATGGAGCGGCTGGGTTTTTTCATTATTTTCTGCCGCAGATCATCGCGGAATCGCCCAGCATCATCATCGCCGCGCGGCGTTTGGAGCCGAAGATGGACGCGGCGGTGTCCACATAGCGCACCTCGGAGAAGCCCATATCGCGCAGCTTCCGCACGAAGGCCGCCATATCGCCGTACATCTGCGGCTTCATGTTGTCATGCAGGACGAACACGCCGCCCTTTTTGAGCACCCGCAGGCTTTCCAGCAGCAGCGCCTGCTTGTCCGCGCCCATGATGTTGTGATAGACGTAGTTGCTGATGACCACGTCGAAGCTCCCGTCCGGGAAATCCAGCTTGTTCGCGTCGCCGTGGACGAACGTGCAGCGGCTGCCGACGCCCTCGGAGGCCGCGTTTTTCTCGCACAGCGCCTTCGAGTAGTTGTACATCGCGCCCCAGTAGTCCAGACCCGTGATCTTCGCCTCGGGCCACGTCAGCGCGGCGCGGATGGAAAGCGCGCCCGAGCCGCAGCCGACCTCGAGGATCGTCCCCTGCCCGTCAAAGGCAAGGCTGCCGAGGACGGCCCTGTGTACCTGCTCCATCATGCCGCCCTTGCCGAAGGCATACTGGCGGCGGATCCACGCCATCCAGCCGAGCAGCGCCAGCAGCGCGGCCGTCACAACGGCGCACACGACGCCGAGCACCGTAAGGCGGAAAACGCTAAACGACAGCACGGTCAACACCAGCGTGAGCAGCGCAAGGCCGCCGTAGACATAGAACACCGGGTTCGGCATCCAGCTGCCGTAGTCCTCGCCATGCGTGCCGACGCGGATATTTGCCTGCCGATCAGAATTTTTCGTTGCCATTTGTATGATCCTTTCTTCTTTTTATGTCAGTTTTTCGCCGCGTGCGCGGCCTGTCCTTCGTTTGTAACTTCCGCATTCAAAATGCTTCCCTGCGGCGCCGGTTTCTCCGCTGTAAGGCAGAGCCAGCCCTTCCCGTTTTTATGGACGCAGATGTTTTCAAATCCTGCCTGTTCCAGTGCGGCTTGCAGCTGCACATCCCGGTAAATGGTCATACCGGCGATCTTTTTTGTCCATTTGTCGTCCTTTTCCGTGTCGCCGCTGCATTCGTTGCAGATGAGGAACGTGCCGCCCGGCTTGAGCACCCGCCGCACCTCGCGGAAGCAGCGCGGCAGATCGGGCCAGAAATAGACCGTCTCAAACGCCGTGACCGCGTCGAACCATGCGTCCGCAAAGATGATCTGCTCCACGCTCCCCTGCCACACGACGCAGCGCCCGGCCGCGATCGCAGCCCGGTTGCGGCTGCGCGCCTTTTCTGCGCTGACGGCGGAACTGTCGATCCCTTTTACGACGCCCTGCGGGCAGCGCTTCAGCAGCCGCGCAAGGTTCGCGCCGCCGCCGCAGCCGCAGTCCAGAATTCTCGCGTCCGGTGCGGTCTTCAGAAACCGAAGGCCCCAACCGGCCAGCGCGCGGTGGCCGATGTTCATGGCGGAAACCATGATCCGCCCGCCGAGTCCGACCGGCTCGCGCGTGTTTTCAAAAAAGGACATTCTGCCCGCTCCCTTCCGTCCGATGCTGCGCATCCGGATATTTTACAAGGTCATACAGCTTCCCGGCTGCGCCGAATGTGCGCGTGCCCGCAAGCTCCATGCCCAGATGCAGATATTTTTCGCATTTGGATCGTGCGTCCGTCTCAAGAATGACCGGCACGCCGAGCCGGTTCCCCTCTGCGAAAGCCATATCCATGACGCTGCGCATATGGCCCTGCCCCTGATAGGCTTCGCGCACGCAGACGAGGCCGACAAACAGGTACGGCCGCTTTTCCCGGTCGAAACGCTTGTCGAGTCCCGGACTGCCGCCCGCCATGATCTTTGCGAACCGGATGAGGTCCTTCGGCCGCATCGCGCTGAACAGGCCGCCGGCCAGCGCAAGCATGGCCCGCAGGCCGGGCCGTTCGCCGGGCCGTCTGTAGGCGAGATAGCCCTCGCCGCGCGCGCTCGTGGTGTAGAGCATCCCGCTCCGCAGCGCCATACGCACATAGCCGCAGATGAACGACGCCGCAGCCTCCCGGCTCGGGAATGCGTCGATCAGACCGTGCTCCGCGCCGTAGTCATACGCGCCGAAGGCGTGTCCGATGTCGTGGATCCGGTCTTCGTCCAGCGTTGTGACCTTCATGCCGGGGCCTCCGTTTCGCTCTTTCTGAGGATCGCCGCTGCGCAGGGAATGCGCCCTTCGCAGAGCATATCGCTTACGTCTGTATACCCGGCCGCCGCGAAGAACGCCCGGTAGCTCTCCGGTGTGAACTCCCGCTTGAAATCCGCGCCAGCCCGGCCGATGACGCCTGAAACGCGGTTGGTTTTGCCCGTTTCCGTGCGGTTCATATAGGTCGGGATGATGAGCCGCCCGCCCGGCTTGCAGACGCGGTCAAGCTCGGCGAGCGCCTGATACGGCGCGTCCAGCAGGTGGATGACATTTGCCGCCACGACCGTGTCAAAGCGCGCGTCCGGATAGGAAAGATGCAGGATATCCGCCTGTTCGAACGTGATATTCCCGTATTTTGCGTACTTCTTTTCCGCGCGGCGCAGCATATTCGCAGAAAGATCCGTGGCCGTCAGGCGCTTGCAGCGCTTTGCGATCACGCCGGTGAGCAGCCCTGTGCCGCAGGCGCATTCGAGCACCTCGTCGCCCGGCGCGATCAGCGTCTCCAGCACGGCGCACAGCTGCCGGTTCGCCTTTCTGTTGATAAAGTCTGCGAAGATATCGTATACCCCCGCAACATTGTCCCAGAACATCGCGCATCCTCCCTCTGTTTTGGTTAGATATATCTAACTATTGTGCATTTGAAACGGCTCTTCTCTGAGCCGCTCTTAGTGTAGCACGCGCGCGGGCTGCTTGCAAGATGTAAATCGTGTTTTTCCTGATCTTCCGCACGAAAGCCCCGGTTCATGCGAACCGGGGCGCAGGATATCCTGTTTTGGCCGTCAAGCGCGCATAAAGCCGCGGCAGCCAAGCTCCGAAAGCGGCGCAAAGCCCAGTGACCGGTAAAAGGATGCCGTTTCGGGCGTATCGTCCGTCATCAGCTCGATCTGTCGGACGTTCGCATATCTGTGCAGCAGCGCGCGCATCAGCGCCGTCCCGATCCCCTGCCGCTGATGGTCCGGATGCACCAGAATGTCCTGAATGAAAACGATGGTCGCGCCGTCGCCGACCGCCCGCAGAATGCCGCGCAGCGCATCGTTTTCATATGCGGCCAGGACGAGCAGCGAGTTCCGGAACCCCTGTTCCAGCGCCTGCGCATCCTTTGTATACGCGGTCCAGCCGACCGCCGCATACAGCCGCAGGATCTCGTCCGCGCTGTAAGCTGTATATTCTCTGATCTGCATATTATTCCTCCGTGGTTTTCTGCGCGGCGCAGAGCATGACCTTCGCGGTGAACGTGCCATCCTGATCGGTAAACGTGCTCGCGCCGCCGATGACGGCGGCCTCTGCCTTTGCTGCGTCCTTCTTCGGCATATCCAGCGGCTTCATTGTGGGGAAGAGGATGACGTCGCGGATGGTGTCCGCGCCGGTAAAGAGCATGACCGCGCGGTCGATGCCCATGCCCATACCGCCTGTGGGCGGCATACCGTATTCGAGGGCGGTGAGGAAATCCTCGTCGAGCATTTCCGTCTCGTCGTCGCCGCGCTCGCGCTGCTCGACCTGCTTCATGAAGCGTTCGCGCTGGTCGATGGGGTCGTTCAGCTCGGAATAGGCGTTGCCCATCTCTGCGCGGCAGATGAAGAACTCAAAGCGCTCGGTCAGGCGCGGGTCCTTGGGGCTGCGCTTGGTCAGCGGACTGACCTCGACCGGGTACATGGTGATGAACGTCGGCTGCACCAGATGCTCCTCGACCTTCTGATCGAAGCAGGCGTAGAGCGCGTTGCCCCACGTCTTTTCCGCCGCGTCGGCAAGCTCAACGCCGACCGCTTTTGCCGCCGCAACGGCCTCGGCATCGTCGGTGATCGCGTCAAAATCGACGCCGACATACTTCTTAACGGCCTCGACCATCGTCAGCCGCGGCCAGCCGGGCGTCAGATCGATCTTCTCGCCCATCCATTCCAGCTCATAGGTCCCGAGGTATTTCTGCGCAAACGTGGTGTAAACGCCCTCGGCGATGTCCATCATGTCGTGGAAATCGGCATACGCCTGATACAGCTCGACCGTGGTGAACTCGGGGTTATGCTTGGGATCCATGCCCTCGTTGCGGAAGATGCGGCCGACCTCGTACACGCGCTCCATGCCGCCGACGATCAGGCGCTTTAAGGGCAGCTCGGTCGCAATGCGCATATACATATCGATATCGAGCGTATTGTGGTGCGTGATAAAGGGCCGCGCGGCTGCGCCGCCCGCAATGGTATTGAGGACGGGCGTCTCGACCTCGATATAGCCCATGTTGTCCAGATAATCCCGCAGATGCTTGATAAACTGCGAGCGGATGATGAAATTCCGCTTGACCTCGGGGTTCACGATGAGGTCGACATAGCGCTGGCGATAGCGCGTCTCCTTGTCGGTCAGGCCGTGGAACTTCTCGGGCAGCGGCAGGAGCGATTTGGACAGGAGCGTGATCTTTTTCGCGCGCACGGACATCTCGCCGCGCTGCGTGCGGAAGACCTCGCCCTCGACGCCGACGATATCGCCGATGTCGTACTTTTTGAACCGGTCGTAATCGGCCTCGTCCATCTCGTCCTTCCGGGCGTAGAGCTGGATGCGGCCAGTCTTATCCTGCAAGTCGCAGAACGAGACTTTGCCCATGCCGCGCTTGGACATCATGCGGCCCGCGATGGTGACGGGCTTGCCCTCGAGCGCGTCAAAGTCGTCTTTGATCTGCTGCGCGGTGATGCTGCTGACAAAGCGGGTGATGGTAAAGGGGTCCATGCCCGCGTCTTGCAGCTGGCGGAGCTTTTCGCGGCGGACCTTGATCTGGTCGCCCAGGGAAAGCTGCGGCGCCTGGTTCCTGTTTTCCTGTTCCATAATTCGTTCCTCTATCTTTTCGTTCTTGTTACTTTTCGATCGTCAGGATCTTATAGCGCAGCACGCCGATCGGCGCGTCGACCTCGACGATCTCGCCGACCTTATGGCCGAGCAGCGCCTTGCCGAACGGAGAATCGTCGGAGATGCGGCACTCCATGGGGTTGGCCTCCTGCGAGCCGACGATGGCGTACAGCTCTTCGTCGCCCGTCTCCATGTCCTCGACCTTAATGGTGCAGCCGAGGCCGATCTTGCCCTCGGAATCCTCTGTCTCGTCGATGATGACGGCGTGCGCGAGGATATTTTCGACCTCCGCGATGCGGCCGTAGAGCTTGGCCTGCTCGTTCTTGGCCTCGTCATATTCGCTGTTCTCAGAGAGGTCGCCGAACGAACGGGCCTCCTTGATCTGCTCGGCGACTTCCTTCTCGCGGGTCGTCTTCAGATAGAACAGCTCCTGTTCCAGTTCCTTCAGGCGCAGTGCGCTGATCTTAAACTCTTTTGCCATGTTATATCGTTCCTTCCATGATTCGGTTCGGATCTGCCGTGCGGCAGACGGATATCCTTTTTCAGCCGTATCATTATACCGGTCCCGGCTGCATCTGTCAAGAGAGTTTCCGGGCTACAGCGGCAATTGCGGCCTGTAATTGCGCATCTTTTTCATCAGAAAGCTGCCCGGCGCGCAGCGCGGCCGCATCCGTGTCGGAGAGCGTGACGATCTCGTCGGGCGTGACGCCGACGTCCGTCAGACTGCGGCCCTGCGGCGTGAAGTATTTGCCGATGGAGAGGTTGACCATCGAGCCGTCGGACAGCGTGAACGCCGACTGGAAGTTTCCCTTGCCGCACGTCTTTGTGCCCACGACGGTCGCCCATTCGTACTCCTGAAGCGCCGCGGCGAAGAACTCCGCCGCGGAATAGCTGTCCTCGTTCACGAGCACGGCCATAGGAAGCTCGATGCACGCCGCGTCGGACGTGTCGACCTGTTCCCTGCCCTTATAATCGCGGCTGCGGAACAGATTGCCCTCCGGAAGGAGCTTGTCGAGCACCTTGCAGAGCTCGTCCTTATACCCGCCGCCGTTGTTGCGCACGTCGAAGATGAGCGCCTGCGCGCCCTGCGCGAGCAGCTCGTCGATGGCGGCGGCCGTCTCGTCATAGCAGCGGGTGTCGAAATTGTTGATCTTCACGCAGCCGATCATGCCGTCCAGCATTTTGCCCTCTGCGACGACGGTCTGAATGCTGCGCCGCTCGACGGACACGTCGAATTCCGCGCCGCCGCGCAGGATGGTCAGCGCGACGAAGGTCCCTTCTGCCCCTTTTACGCGGTTTCTCGTCCCGGTCAGGCCGAGCGTGAGCGTGTCCTCGCCCTCGACGGCGGTGATGATATCGCCGGGCTGAAGACCGGCCTCCTCCGCCGGGCCGCCGGCCGTGACGGCCTCGATGCGCAGCCCGCCGGCGTCCTCCTGCATGGAGATCGTCACGCCGATGCCGACGTAGGCGTTCTGCATCTGCTCGTCGTAGGCCGATTTTTCCTCCGCCGAGAGATAATAGCTCCAGCGGTCGCCCGTGGCCTCGACCATCGCGGCGGCGGCCGCATCGGCAAGCGCGTCTTCATCGTAATCGTCGATGAAAAACGTGTCGAGATAGGCGCCGATCTCGGCGGTCTTCGCCTCGACGGGCGTCTGCGCGCGCTGCATCAGCTGCATGGTCAGGATGGACGAGCCAAGCATCGCCACGGCGAACGCAAGGACGAGGAGCGTGATCTTCTGCCATTTTTTCAAGGGAACTACCTGCCTTTCGGGGCGTTTTTTCAATGGAATGGAACTGCGGCGCGGTGGTTGGGTTTTTGCGTTGGACGTTCAAATTTGCGCAGTCCCAAGCCTCCCCTTGCGAAGGGGAGGTGGCGAGCGCAGCGAGTCGGAGAGGTCGGGCGGGCAGCGTCGTCCGCCCCTACAGGTGCGGAGCAAATTCGCAGGCTGGTGCGCAGATTTTAGAAAATAAAATCTTTCCCACAGCCGAAAAGGCTGTGGGAAAGGGACGTTACTGCTCAGCCGATGTAATTGAAGGGGTTCACGTCGGCGCCGTTATAATAGATGGTAAAGTGCAGGTGCGGACCGGTCGACCAGCCGGTCGAGCCGACGTAGCCGATGGTCTGGCCCTGCGTCACGTACTGGCCGACGGACACGGACAGCGACGGCTGGTGCGCATAGAGGCTGGAATAGCCGTCGCCGTGGTTGATGACGACGTAATAGCCCCAGGCATCTGCATACGACGCGGTCGTGACCGTACCGGACTTCGTGGCGAGGATCGCCGTACCGGCGGCAGCGCCGAAGTCGACGCCGTTGTGCCAGCTGTATTTCTTGGTCAGCGGGTGCGTGCGGTAGCCGTAGGAGTCCGTCACCTGGCACTGATACGGCAGCGGATACAGCCAGCCGCCCGTATTCGTCGCACCGGAGGAATTGCTGCTCGAACCCTTGTTATTGTTCTGGCGGTTCTGCTCGGCGATGCGCGCAGCCTCTTCCTTGGAGAGGGCTTCGTAGTATGCGGCCTCGGACTTGGCGATCTCGCTGGAGAGCGCGGCCTCGTCGGCTATATTCTGCTCGTAATCGGCGTTCATTTCCTCATACGCCTTGAGCATCTCGGTCAGAAGCTCGTCCGCCTCGGCGCGCTGCGCCTCCAGCTCCTGCTCCTGCGTGCCAAGCTCCTGCTTCGTCGCGTCGAGCTCGGCCAGCTGGGCCTCAAGCTCCGTGCGCTCGGATGCAATCTGTTCGGAAACGGCCTTCATCTTTTCCAGCATCAGCTGGTCAGCCTTGGCGATCTCCTGAATGACGTCGATCTTGTCGAGCAGATCGGAAAAGCTGTTCGCGCCGAAGAGGATCGCCCAGTACGAAATGCTGCCCGTCTCCTCCATGGAGCGGATGCGGGTCTTATACTGCTCGCTCAGGCGCTGCTCTTCGGCCTGTGAGGCTTCGAGCTCGGACTGCTTGTTGGCGATGAGCAGGCTGTACTGCTGGATCTGCTCGCTCAGGTTGTCGATGGACGCCTGGGTCATGCTGATCTGCTGGTCGATGTCGGATTTTTTCTCGACGAGCGTCTGCGTTTTGGATTTGTTTTCGTTGATCTGCGCCTGCAATGCGTCGCGCTGCTTTTTCAGCTCCGCCTGTTCATTGCGCAGACCGTTGAGTTCTTTTTTGATGTCGGCGCTCGACGCGGCGTTGACCATGATGATGAGCGCGCTCGACACGAGCCCCAGCAGCATCACGGCCGCCAGCACGAGGCAGACGACACGGCGGCCGGAGCCGCTCTTTTTCTGTTTCATGTGATGGAATACCTCCCGGTGGTTACACCTTCAGGAACTTGCGGATGGAAAGTAAGCTGCCGAACACGCCGACCAGGAAGCCCGTGACGGCGTAGGCCGCGGCGACGATCTCGATCACGTCGGTAAAGGGCGTGGTCACGAACAGCTGGAGCGTATCGAGCTGCGCGATCTTCGACAGGACGAAGTCATACAGGCCCCATTCGAGGAAGAACGCCGCGGTGGCCGCGATAATACCGATGATAAAGCCTTCGACGACAAAAGGCAGTCGAATGAAGGCGTTCGTCGCGCCGACCATCTTCATGATGGCAATCTCCTCACTGCGGGAGTACATGGCGAGCTTGACCGTATTGGAGATGATGAACAAAGACACCACGAACAGCACCGTCACGATGACGAGCGAGGCGATGTTCAATACGTTCTGCACGGTCTGGAAGCCCTCGGCGATCTCAAAATGCGCCGAAACCTCCGCCACGCCCTCGATCTGCGTGAGCTTGTCATAGGTCTGCTTCAAAAGGGAATTGTCTTCCACCGTCACGACGTAGCGGTCGCGCAGCGTATCGGGATCGAGGCCGGCAAACGCGGAAGCGTCGTTCTGGCTGTTGATGAAATCCTCGAGCGCCTGTTCGCGCGAGACGAACACTGCCGAGCGGACGTTGGTGATGAGGTTGATCTGCGAACCGACGGACTTGGCCCGGGCCTCGGAATAGCTCTCGTCGATGTAGACGAGCATCTCGTTCTCCTGTTCGAGCTCCTTGACCATGGTGCTGGTATTGTAGAGGATGAGGCAGAACGAGCCCATGATGATGAGGCACGCCACCGTGACGCAGATGGCCGCGAAGGACATGAACCCGTGCAGGAACACCCCGCGGAAGCCCTCGCGCAGTAAGTAGCCGATGTTATTCTTCTTCATTGAGATAGTACCCGTCCATTCCGTCGCTGATGATTTTGCCCTCGCTGATGGCGACAACGCGCTTGGTGAAGCGGTTGACGAGCTCGCGCTCGTGCGTGACGACCATGACGGTCGTGCCGAGGGCGTTGATCTGCTCCAGCAGCATCATGATTTCGAGCGAACGCGCCGGGTCGAGGTTGCCGGTGGGCTCGTCGGCGATGATGACGCTGGGATTGTTGACAAGCGCGCGGGCGATGGCCACACGCTGCTGCTCGCCGCCGGACAGCTCGTTCGGGAGCCTGCGGCCCTTGGTCTCCAGCCCGACGAGCTCGAGCACATACGGCACGCGCTTTTGAATTTCCTTTTCCGCCGCGCCGATGACGCGCATGGCGAACGCGACGTTTTCATAGACGCTCTTATCCTCGATCAGGCGGAAATCCTGAAAGATGACGCCGAGCGTCCTGCGCAGATACGGCACGGCGCGGGCGCGGATCTTGTCGACGGCGAAGCCGTTGACCACGGCGCTGCCCGACGTCGGGCGCAGCTCGGCCGTGAGGATCTTGATGATGGTGGACTTTCCGGAGCCCGACGGGCCGACCAGGAAGACGAATTCACCGTCGTCGATCTTCATCGAGATGCCGTTGAGCGCCTTGGTGCCGGTATCGTACGTTTTGTGCACATCCTGTAATTCGATCATGTTAAACTCCGATTTTCAAGACTTGCGCGCGCATCAGATGATGCGGTTCTCGCGCGAAACAAGGTATTTCTTGACCATCAGCGCGACCTTGAAGATGATCGCGTCGTCAAATTCGCGCAGGTCGAGGCCGGTGAGCTTTTTGATCTTCTCGAGCCGGTAGACGAGCGTGTTGCGGTGGACGAACAGCTTGCGGGAGGTCTCGGAGACGTTGAGGTTGTTCTCAAAGAACTTGTTGATGGTGAACAGCGTCTCCTGATCGAGCGTGTCGATGGAGTTCTTCTTGAAGACCTCGGACAGGAAGATCTCGCACAGCGTGGTCGGCAGCTGATAGATCAGGCGGCCGATGCCGAGATTTTCATAGTTGATGATGGTCTTCTCCGTCTCAAAGACCTTGCCGACCTCGATGGCGACCTGCGCCTCTTTATAGGCGTCGGCCAGCTCGCGCAGGTGTCCTGCGACGGTGGAGATGCCGATGACAGTCTTTACGAACAGCTCGGAGCGGAGCGTCTGCTCGATGGTCTGGGCCGTTTGCAGAAGATCGGCCTTTTCCGTGCCGGGGGCCAGCTGCTTGACGACGGCGATGTCCGTCTCGTTGATGGACAGGACGAAATCCTGCTGCTTGTCGGGGAACATCCCCGCCAGCACGTCGACGGAGGCGACGTCGGCCCGGCCGACCTGACGGATGAGGAACACGGCGCGCGGTGCGTCGGTGACGAAGTGCAGCTCCTTCGCGCGGATATAGATATCGCCCGGCAGGATATTGTCGGTGATGATATTCTTGACGAAGGTGCCCTTGTCGTGCTTTTCCTCGTAATACGTCTTCGCGCCGTTGAGCGCGACATAGGCCATGACGCACAGGCTGCGCGCGGTCTCGTCGTCGCCCTCGGCGAACACGGCGTAATCAAAATAGGCGCTCCACGAAACGAGCGGTTTGAAGGTCTTTTTGTCGACGACGACGATGGAATCCGGAGCACTGTTGAGCCGGATCACGGCCTCCGGCCATTTTTCGCCGATGAGCGAGGTGTCGCTACAGGAGATTACGTTGCTGTCGGCGTCGATCACGCCGATCACACGGTCGGTAGCTTCCTTCATCTGGACGATCACACTCTGAAATACGCGACTGGACATAGTACGCCCTCCCTGATTTTAGGCGCCGCGCTCCGCAGTTTGCAGCCTCTGCAAACGCCATATGCCGGTATGCGCGGGCGTCCCTTACTTTTTACACAAACAACCATTGACATAATACTACGTTTTCAGCAGGAACGCAAGGTCTATTTGACGTTTTATTTGAAAACGCCCCTATTTTTTTGTTGCATTTTCATAGTTTTTCGTCATATGCCCCAAATATTGGCGGCTGGACGCATGAAATCTGCAAGGTTTTTCTTCCGTCAAAATCACAAGATGCTCTGCAAAGCCCGCTCCGCGTCCACAATATCCAGTTCCTTCACGGCCCCGCGAGGCAGATTGCCGAGGGTCAACGCGCCCTCGGCTTCGCGCCGCAGATACGTCACCGGGCAGCCGCACGCGGCCAGCATCCTGCGCACCTGATGGTATTTTCCTTCCTGCACGCACACCTCCGAACGTTCAGGCCCGAGCGGCGTGAGCCGCGCCGGCAGGCAGTGCAGCCCGTCTGCAAGGACGAGGCCGCGGGCAAACGCGCGCACGTCTTCTTCCCCTGCCGTGCCCTCGTGCTCGGCGTAGTAGCGCTTCCAGACGCCGTGGCGCGGCGAGAGGATGCGGTGCGCTAGATTCCCGTCGTTTGTCAGAAGGAGCAGGCCCTCGGTGGCTTTATCGAGGCGGCCGACGGGCATCACGCCGAGCTTTCGGTATTCTGCCGGGATGAGATCCATCACGGTCGGCGCCTTCGGATCATCGGCGGCGGTGAGATAGCCCGCTGGCTTGTGGAGCATGATGAGGACCGGCGCGCGCAGCCGCACGCCTGCGCCGTCGACGGTGATCTTCACCGCCGTCTCGTCGAATTTGCGGCTCTCGTCGGTCACGACGGCATCGTCGACCGTCACGCGGCCGGCGCGGATCATCGCGCGCAGCTCTTTTCGCGCGGCGACGCCGGCTTCGCTGAGGATCCTGTCAAGTCTCTGCATGGATTCACGCTCCTGTCATAAAAAATGGGGACGGGCATAGGCTGTACTGTCCAAACTGAAAAACGGAGGCATCGGATATGATCGTCATGACTGCAAAAGTTTCAAAAAAGAGGCTCCTGCTGATCGGCGTGCTGCTGTTGGCGGCCATCGTCCTGTTTTTATGTATGCGCGGCGCAAACGGCGGCGCAGACGCACCGCAGACGCAGGCGCAGGGCGATACGAACGAGGCGCGCGTGGAGTTTCTGGCCGGGTTCGGCTGGGAAGTCGATGAAACGCCCGTCCAGACGCAGCAGGTGCGCGTCCCGGAGGAGCCGGGCGAGGTTTTCCTGCGCTACAATGATCTGCAAAAGTCCCAGGGCTACGATCTCATGCAGTACAGCGGGCAGACGCTCTCGCGCTACGTGTACCGCATCACGAATTACCCGGACGCCGAGGGAACATATTATGCGACGCTGCTGGTCAGGGACGGCGCGATCGTCGGCGCGGACGTGTCTTCGAGCGCAAAGGACGGCGTGATGCACGGCCTGCGTCAGAACCGGCCTTGACGGAACGAGCCGACGCAAAGCGTCGTCTCTTATCCTCTAAGCCCGGTTCTTCCTTTCCAAAATGCAGACCAAGTCTGCATTTTGGGTTTTTGCGGCCTTGACGGAACGCCTTGTAGGGGCCGATGCCCACATCGGCCCGTGTCTCCGACGGCCATATCTTTTCCCGTGCGTGGGAAAAGATATGGAAGAAAAGGACGCTGGTTACTCAGAAACCGCCGTCACATATCTACTCTAAAGACAGATACACCCCTACGCCGTCTCATTTGCCTATCAATCTTTGACTGCCGAAAGAGCACGCCATTGTTTGTGACGGCGGTGTCGGCGCTCTGAAATCTGCAACGTGCGCCTGCGGGCGCAGAGAACCAAAATGCAGGCTTGGCCTGCATTTTGGAAAGGAAGAAACGGCTTTAGAGAATAAGAGACGGCGCTTGCGGCGGCTCGTTTCGGCAAAGCCGTTTCTGACGCGCATCGGCCCCTACACCTTCCCGGAGGGTTTCGCGCAGTCTAAAGCCTCCCCTTGCGAAGGGGCCGATTCCCCCTGTCAGGGGGAAATGTCCCGCAGGGACAAAGGGGGTAGGGATGGTGCCGAGCGCAGCGAGGCGGAGAGGTCGGGTTGGCAGAATCGCAGATCCCTTACATCCACAGCGGCAGAAGCTCCACGCCGTGCCGCTTTGCAAACCGGACCGTCGCGGCGGTGCCGCCGGGCGTGCCGTCAAAGACCGTGATGAGCAGATCCGCGCGCAGGACCATCGCCCGGTTGCGGCGGAGCATACAGCCCTCGGTATAGCTGTCCTCCAGCACCTCCACGCATGTGCAGCGGCCAAGCAGCGCACGATAGCGCGCGCGGTCGGGCTCTGGCCATGCGTCGGGCTGCGAGGGGCACGGCACCATCGCCACGAGCTGCGCGCCGGGCATCTGTCCCGCATCCGTCAGCGCAAGCACGGCCGAAGCAAAATACCAGTCGCAGCCGCGCGCCATGCCGCACAGAAACGTGCGGCAGCCGCGTGCATACGCCCGCAGCACCGCGCGGCGCAGCATCGTCTTGAGCGCAGCGCAGCGCGCGTCCGTCTCGTCCGCGCCCCACGGCAGGTGCTCCGGCCGGTGGCCGGTGAACGCGCAGGTCATATGCATCCGTCCCCTTTCCATTCTGGTTCAGTATAGCAGAAAAAATTATGCTTTACAAGCGCGCGCGGCCGTGCTACTATGACGACAGCGTCAGTTGACAAGGGCACACACGCTTGCGGGCCGGACTGGAACGCCATCTGCTGCGTTATCGTCCTTGACTTACGCCAGTAAGTCTGCGTCCTCTGCCTTGCATATGTCGCCCCAGACCGGCCGGCAAGTCCACGGAGTTTTTCACGGTGGATAAACGGCGGCTGGGCAGACAGACGAGGCAGGCGGGCTGTCGCCCGCCAACGAGGATAACGACGCCAGACGTTGTTTTGCCCCGTGAAAAGCCGTGTCTGCCCTTGTCAGCTGACGCTAACAATTGAACACGTCTTCAGGGCAGGGTGCGATCCCCGACCGGCGGTATAGTCCGCGAGCGCAAGCTGAACCGGTGTGATTCCGGTACCGACAGTATAGTCTGGATGAAAGAAGATCTTGGCGGCGCAGCGGGTGTTTTCCCGGGCGGCGCGGTGTATGGCATCTGAAGGCGTCTTCAGATGCTTCTATTTTTTTCAAAAGGATGATGCTCTATGAAATCGTTTCTCAGCGCCCTGTCGGAAAACCTGCAATTCGTGATTTTGTGCCTCGTGGTGACAGCGGCAGTCGTGCTGCTGGCCTGGGGCGGCGAAAAGCTGGTCATGAAGCGGCGGCGTTCGCTCACCGCGGCGCACACGGTCACGACCATCGCCATGATGGCGGCCGTTTCGGGCGTTCTGATGACGCTGGAGATCCCGCTGTTCTTCGCGCCGCCGTTTTACAAGCTCGATTTCAGCGAGCTGCCGGTGCTCATCTGCGCGTTTTACCTCGGGCCGGTCTCGGGCGTGGTGTGCGAGTTTCTGAAGGTCCTGCTCAAGCTGCTTTTAAAGGGCACGTCGACGGCGTTCGTCGGGGATCTGGCGAATTTCCTCGTCGGCAGCTCGTTCGTGCTGCCGGCGGCGCTGCTGTATCAGAAGCTGCGCAGCAAAAAAGGCGCGGTGTGGTCGCTGGTGCTCGGCACGCTCGTCATGACGGTGTTCGGCAGCTTCTTCAACGCCTGGTTCCTCATCCCGCGCTTCGCCGTGATGTACGGGATGCCGCTGGACGCCATCATCTCGATGGGCACCGCCGTCAACGGCGCGATCACGAGTCTTCCGACGCTGGTGCTGTTTGCGGTCGTGCCGTTCAATCTTCTGAAGGGCTTACTCGTGTCTTTCCTTACATTTTTTCTCTATAAACGTGTGGAAAAGCTCCTGTTCCGCCGTCATACCGAAGATTCAGGCAATATTTGAAAACTGCCCAATCTTCATAATTCTTTTACAATCTTCCCGTTGCTTTTTTTGAATCGTTGGAGTAGTATCTTTCTACAAAAGAAACGAGGATCGCCTATGAAAGAGAGAAACCGACGCAAGCTCCGGCTGCTTGCCGCCGAAGCGAAGAAAAAGCCCGCCGTTTTTACCGTGTACGTCGTATTGCGCCTGATCGTTCTGGCGATACTTGTATCGTCGATCCTGCGCGGCGAATACGAGCACGCGGCCATCTGCGTGCTGGTGCTGTTTCTGTTCCTGCTGCCGATGTTCGTGCAGCGGAATTTCGGCGTCGAGCTGCCCGGCACGCTGGAGATCATCATTCTGGTGTTTATCTTCGCGGCCGAGATCCTCGGCGAGCTGCAATGCTACTTCATCACCTACCCGCACTGGGACACGATCCTGCACACGACGAGCGGATTTCTGTGCGCGGCGGTCGGCTTCTCCCTCATCGACGTCCTCAACCGCAACAGCCGCATCAAGTTTGCGCTCTCGCCCATCTATGTGGCGCTGGTGGCCTTCTGCTTCTCGATGACCATCGGCGTTCTGTGGGAGTTCGTGGAGTTCAGCATCGACCGGCTGTTCCAGATGGATATGCAGAAGGACACCATCGTGCATACGGTCACGTCCGTGATGCTCGACCCGACAAACCAGAACATTCCCGTGACCATCGACGGCATCACGTCCGTCGCCGTCAACGGCGTGGATCTGGGCTTCGGCGGGTATCTCGACATCGGCCTGTACGACACGATGGAGGATCTGTTCGTCAACTTCCTCGGCGCGCTGACGTTCAGCATCTTCGGGTTCTTCTACATCAAGCACCGCGGAAAAGGCCGCATCGCAAGCGCCTTTATCCCCACGATTACGGAAAGCAAGGAGCATGATTCTTCCCATGAACACCCCCAAGCGCAGCCGCACCCGCAAGCCTCTGCGGATCGGGACGGTTGAAAATTATCATCATCACTGGTATCTGCTGATCTGGCTGGTCTATCTGACGCTGTTCGTCATCGCCGAGCACGTCGTGACAGACAACTACTGGGTCTCGTATCTGCCGCTCGACGACAAGATCCCCTTCTGCCGGTTCTTTGTCGTGCCCTATTGCCTGTGGCACCCGCTGCTGTTCCTCATGACGCTGTACCTCATGTTCTATGACGCAGAGGGACTCAAGCGGTTTATGCTGTATATCGGCTTCGGCTTCGGCGGCTCGATTATCTTCTGCCTGCTGTTCCCGAACGGACAGGACCTGCGCCCGGCGCAGTTCGCGCAGAACGATATCTTCACCTGGGCCGTCGGGCGCATCTACGCCGCCGACACCAACACGAACGTGCTGCCCAGTATGCACGTCATCGGCTGCGCGGCGCTGACGCTCGCGTGCTTTGACTCCGAGCCGCTGCGCCGGCGTCATCTGCACCTCGTCATGCTGCCGTTGGGCTTCGTTATCAGTATGTCGACGGTGTTCATCAAGCAGCATTCCATCCTCGACGTGTTCGTCGCCATCCCGGTGAGCGCCGCGCTGTATTTCCTCATCTACCACCGCGCATTCGTGCAGAAATTTGCAAAAACTCCGAACCGCGCACGGCCGCGCGCGCAGGTGCGCCGCCGCGCACCGGATACAGAGTCCTGACAGCTTCTCAAATATCAGAAAAAACGCGGATCATCCGCGTTTTTTCTTGACTTTCTTACAAAACCGTGCTATTTTAATAAGACTTTACTGTAAAAGGCTGTGTGATACATATGAGTATTCTCGAGATCCTGCTGCTGGGGATCGGTCTGTCGATGGATGCGTTCGCAGTGTCGATCTGCAAGGGCCTTTCCACCAAGCGCTTACAGGCGAAGCACTACCTCATCATCGGCGCATGGTTCGGCGGCTTTCAGGCGCTCATGCCGACGATCGGATACTTCCTCGGCTCGACGTTCGAGCAGTATATCACAGCCTTTGACCACTGGATCGCATTCGTGCTGCTGGCCGCCATCGGCGCAGGCATGATCAAGGAGAGCCTGTCGAAGGAGGAATCCGACGGCAACGATTCGTTCAGCTTCAAGACCATGCTGCTGCTCGCGCTGGCCACGAGCATCGACGCGCTGGCCGTCGGCGTGACGTTCGCGCTGCTGCCCGACGTCAATGTGCCGCTGGCCGTGTCGCTCATCGGCGTGACGACGTTCCTCTGCTCGGCGGCGGGACTTAAGGTCGGCAACGTCTTCGGCCTGCGGTACAAGTCCAGGGCCGAGTTTGCCGGCGGTCTGATCCTCATCCTCATCGGCCTGAAGATCCTGCTGGAGCATCTGGGCGTTATCAGCTTCTGAATCGAAAAACGACCCCCGGCCGCGGCAAAGCTGCGGCCGGGTTTTTTATGCAGCCGCAGAGAACCAAAGCCTTCCCCTCCGGGGAAGGTGGATGCGGAGCGAAGCGACGCAGACGGATGAGGGTCTGGGAGCACTTGCGCATTGATTCGCAGTTTCAGCATTTCGTGACTGCTCCCCTGCCCTCATCCGCCCCAGTGTGCGCACTGGGGCACCTTCCCCCAGGGGAAGGCATTGGGCTGGCATAGTCGATCCCTACCCCCTTGTCACTGCGGGACATCTGCCGTGCAGATTTTCTCCTCTGGCATTTTCTGAAGAGATATGCTATTCTATAGATATCTCAGATAAGATAAAACCAGAAAGGAACGTGCGTGATGATCTATTCCGAATATCAGGGTCTGAAGCTCTCCAAGCTCGGCTTCGGCGCGATGCGGCTGCCGGTTTTGGAGGACGGCTCCATCGACGCCGCCCAGACCGAGGCTATGGTCGATCTGGCGATGCAGGCCGGCGTCAACTATTACGATACGGCGTGGCCGTATCACGGCGGCAAATCCGAGCTTGTGCTCGGGCAGGCGCTCAAAAAATACCCGCGCGAGAGCTTTTATCTCGCCACCAAGTTCCCCGGCCACCAGATCATGCCGCGCTACGACGTGAAGGCCACGTTCGAGCGGCAGCTGGAGAAGTGCGGCGTGGAGTATTTCGACTTCTATCTGCTGCACAACGTGTATGAGAAGTCCATCGCCACGTATGAGGACGAGCGGTGGGGCATCCTGCCGTATCTGCTCGAGCAGAAAAAGAATGGCCGCATCCGCCATCTCGGCTTCTCGACGCACGCGGCGCTTCCCGCGCTGGAGTCGTTCCTGGAAAAGCACGCGGCCGAGATGGATTTCTGCCAGATCGAGCTGAACTACCTCGACTGGACGCTCCAGCAGGCAAAGGAAAAGGTCGAGCTGCTGAACCGGTACAACGTTCCCATTTGGGTCATGGAGCCGGTGCGCGGCGGCAAGCTGGCAAAGCTGCCTGAAAACGCTCACGCGCAGCTACAGGCGCTGCGTCCGGACACGTCCGACGCATCGTGGGGCTTCCGCTTCGTGCAGGATATCCCCGGCGTGACGGTCATCCTCAGCGGTATGTCCGATCTTGCGCAGGTGCGGGACAATCTGCACACGTTTGAATCGCCCGCGCCGCTGAGCGAGCACGAGCGCGAGACGCTTTTGCAGATCGCGGAGCTGTTTAAGGACACCGTTCCCTGCACGGCCTGCCGCTACTGCTGCGACGGCTGCCCGCAGCAGATCGACATCCCGAACATGATCCGCGTGCTCAATGAGCTGCGCGTCGTGCCGACGACGAACGCCGTCATGGCCGTCGAGGCGCTGCCCGAGGAGCAGCAGCCGAAATCCTGCCTCGCCTGCGGCGCGTGCGCGGCCGTCTGCCCGCAGAAGATCGACATCCCCGCCTGCATGGAAGAGCTGGCCGGCCGCATCGCCAAGCTCCCCTCCTGGGCTGAGATCAGCCGTCAGCGCGCCGCGGAACAACCGTAAACAATTTGTAAATTCTCCGGTTCCATGATTGTTTTGGCCGCGCACGCGCGTATAATTGTAGGTAAAATCTTAAGATTCTCTTAAGGTCACTTCCATTCATTCGGCAGGTGTTTGTTGGTCATGCTCTATATATTTCTCGCAGTCAGTGTTCTGGCCGGCGCGGGTCTGACGTGGGCCGCGTGCGGCTTCGCGTCCGCAAGCGCCGTGTGGCAGCTCCCGGTGTTCACCGTCGGCAGCCTTCTGGCGCAGGTAGCGCTGTTTCTGCTGGTGCTGCTCATTTCGTGTCTGTTTGTCGACCCGAAAAAGCTGCTGGAAAAGCCGAGCGGCTATTTCCGCTTCCTGCTGAACGAATTTTCGCGGCTGGCGCTGACGCTCGGCGGCGTACATATCCACGCGACAGGTCTGGAAAAGCTGCCGCGGACGGGCCGCTTCGTGCTCGTGAGCAACCACCGCTTCGCGTTCGACCCCATCGTGTTCTACGCCGTCATGCCGCAGGCCGGGCTGGCGTTTTTGTCGAAGAAGGAGAACTTCTCCATCTTCCTCGTCGCGCAGATCATGCGCAAGGTGCTCTGCCTGCCGGTCGACCGCGACAACGACCGCGAATCGCTCAAATCGATTCTCAAGGCCATCCAGTTCCTCAAGGACGACAAGGCGTCCATCGCCGTGTTCCCCGAGGGAAAGACGAACAAGACGGCCGAGCCACTGCTGCCCTACCGCTGCGGCGTGTTCAAGATCGCGCAGAAGGCCAACGTACCCATCGTCGTGTGCAGCCTTGCAAATTCGCGCGCCATCCTGCGGAATATGTTCCGCAAGCGCACGGACGTGTATCTCGACGTGCTGGCCGTCGTCCCGACAGAGGAGCTGACCGGAAAAACGACCATCGAGATCGGCGAGAACATCCACAAAATCATGGAAGACGGCTACGTCAGCCGCCTGCAAGCCGAAAAGCTCTCATAACGAACGCGCCCCGGAAGCAGTTCCGGGGCGCGTTTTTTGTACTGTTTGAAAGAAAAAGCCGCAGCTTTTTTGGCAGACGAAAAACCGCCGGTTCGAAAGAACCGGCGGTTTCGGACATTTGGGATCAGACCTTTTCCTTGACCTTTGCGGCCTTGCCAAGGCGATCGCGCAGATAATACAGCTTCGCGCGGCGAACCTTGCCGTGACGGACGCACTCGACGTCGACGACGTTGGGCGCATGGAGCGGGAAAACCTTCTCGCAGCCGACACCGTAGGAGATGCGGCGAACGGTGATGGATTCCTCGATACCGCCGTGCTTCTTGGCGATCACGGTGCCCTCGAAGATCTGGATTCTTTCGCGGGAACCTTCCTTAATTTTGACATGAACGCGAACGGTGTCGCCGACACGAACTTCGGGCAGCTCCTGCTTCATGTACTGGCTGGTCAGAGCCTTCATGAGATCCATAATTGTGTCCTCCTTCATATTAAGAACGTTCGTACCGCAGGGAATGCCGCTGCGCACGTAGCGCCGGCTGCGGCAGAGGACCATCCTTTTTCACAGACCATTGTATTTTAGCATATCGGATGCAGAAAAGCAAGCATTTTTTCAGGATAAACACGGATTTTTCCTGCAACCGGCAGGGTGCGTCATCCTTCACTGCACCTGTAGGGGCACATTGCAAATTTTCTCGGCACCGACACCGCCATCACCAACATCGTCGGAATCAGAGCTTACGGAACGAGTCTCCGCGAAGCGAAGCCTCTTATCCTGACGCTCTGTTCCTCCTCTTGCGAAACAGACCTTCGTCTGTTTCGCAGAGCGCACGCATCGACATGATGGCGGTTTTTGAGTAAAAAAGCGTCCTTTTCTCCCCAATCTTTTCCCACGCACGGGAAAAGATTGGGCCGTCGGAGACACGTCGACCTCTCCGTCAGCTTCGCTGACACCTCCCCTTGCGAAGGGGAGGCTTTGGATCGTGCAGCCCCTGTAAGACCCGCTATTTCAATTCCCATTCCTTCAGCTGCTCCGCCTGTTCGTACAGGCGCTCGTAGCTTTCGTAGCGCGTCGGCGGGATCTTTCCCGCTTCCAGCGCCGCGCGGACGGCGCAGCCGGGCTCGCGGCGATGCGCGCAGTCCGGGAACCGGCACCGGCCGAGACAGGGCCCGAACTCCGGAAAGGCGTCTTGCAGCTGCTCCTTGTGAACCAGCTCCATCCGCTCGGTGTCGAACGAGGAAAAGCCCGGCGTATCGGCGACGAAGGTATCGCCGCCGAGGCTGTAGAGCTCGACGTGGCGCGTCGTATGGCGGCCGCGGCCGAGCTTCTCCGAAACCTCGCCGACCGGCAGCCCGAGCTCCGGACAGACGCGGTTGAGAAGGCTCGACTTGCCGACGCCCGAGTTGCCGGTCAGACACGAGAGCTTCCCCGCGAGCGCCTGCCGCAGCGCGTCGACGCCTTCGCCCGTCTCGGCGCTCGTGGCGATCACGGGCACGCCCGCCTGCCGGTAGATCTCCGCCAGCGGCTGCGCGGACGCCAGATCGTCCTTGTTGACGACGACAAGCGCTGAAACACCTTGCAGCTGCGCCACGGCCAGCACGCGGTCGATGAGAAACGGTTCTGTGACCGGGATGGCGCACGAGGCCAGCACGACGAGCTGGTCGATATTGGCGATGGCCGGGCGGATGAACGCATTGCGCCGCGGCAGCAGCTCCTCCAGAACGCCCTTCGATCCCTGCCGCGTGATGCGGACGAAGTCGCCGACGAGCGGCGTGGCGTCCTGCAGCCGAAACCGGCCGCGGGCCTTACACTCCACGACGCCGTCCTCCGTCTGCACGTAATAAAAGCCGCTGATGGCTCTGATGATCCTGTAACTGTCCATGCGCGCCTGCCTTATCCGAATTGCACGAGCTGCGAATCGTAGAGCGCGCCGTCGAGATACACGTCGACCGGCAGCGTTCCCTTGCCCCTGACGGTGACGAGGAGCTTTTCCTCGGCGCTGCTGGCGATCGTGATCGGCACAGGCCCGTATTGCAGCGTCCCGTCGACATAGACCGTCAGCGAATGGAGCGTATTGTCGGCCGGGAGCGTGATGGTGATCTCCTTTTCATACGCCGTCTCCTCCACCACGACCTCGACGATACCGGACTTTGCGGTCTTGCTGTCGCCGTCGAGTGTATTTTCCACGACGCAGTAGAAATAATACGTGCCAGCCTCGGAGGTGTCGACGGTATAGGTCGTGTTGCCCTCCTTGCTGCGCGAGACGACCGCCGCGGCGTCGTAGCTGCCGTCGCTGCTCTCATACCACGCATAGCGCAGCGTCCCGTCGTCGGAGGCATACGCCGAGACGGACAGCGTCAGCGCGTCGCCCTCCGCGACCGTCTTGTCGCCGGTAATCTGCGTGATGACGGGCGTTGCGGCCTCCTTCGGGCCTTTGGACGCACGCAGGTTGATGACGGTGTCCTTTTTGACCATCTCTCCGCCGTCGATCGACTGGAAAATGACGGTGTCCTTCGGCAGGTCGCTGTCGTCGTAGCGCAGGCTGCCGTTTTGCAGACCGGCGTCGGCGATCATTTGCAGCGCCGTCTCCACATCCTCGCCGACGAGCGTCGGCACCGGGACAAGCTCGATATCCGGACCGAGCGAGACAATGAGCGTCACGGTCTGGCCGCTCGTCAGCGCGCTCCCGCTCTCCGGATTCGTCCCGATGACGTAGCCCTCGGTGTAGATATCGTCCTTGCGCTCCTCGATCTGAATGTTCAGGTCGAGCCCAAGCGTGCGCAGTGTCTGCTCGGCGTTCTGCCGGGACAGATTGACGAGCGACGGCATCCGGATCTCGGTCACGCCCGCGGAGACGGTCAGCCGGATCTTGCTGCCGACCTTGGCCCGCGTGCCCGCCTGCGGCGACTGATCGATGACGGCGCCTGCGGCGTACTGGCTGCTCTCGACATAGTCCCCGACCTCGATCGTGAAGTCCGGATAGGCCGCGCGGTCGATCTCCGTCTCGACCTGACCGATGAAATTCGGGACGCTTGTCTCCTCGGTCTTGCCGAACAGACCGGAGAAGAAGTAGTTATATAGGAAATAGCAGATGACGATCACGGCCAGCGCGATGCACACGACGCCCGCGATGACGGCGATGCGGCTGCTGCGGCGCGAAGCGTCCTGCGCAGCCTTTTCCTCCTGCTCCTGCCGGCGCTTTTTCTCCACCTTTTCGGCCAGCGGCCGCTTGACGGCGTTCGTGCGGCCGAGTCCCACGGGCAGATACGTCGGGTCGTTGATGAGGCGCTGCACGTCGATGCCGTCGCCCGTCTCGCCCGAAAAGTCGAAGACGACGTTCGGCTCCTTGCGGAACTCCTCGAGGTCGTGGAGCATCCGCGTGGCCGTCGGATAGCGCTGCGACAGGTCGGCCGTCATGGCGTGCATGGTGATCTGTTCGAGGCCCACGGGAATGGACGGCTCGATCTCGCGCGGCATGGTGGCATGGCCGTTGATATGCTGGATGGCGACGGACACGGGCGTATCGCCGTCATACGGCGGCCGGCCCGTGAGCATTTCATACATGACGACGCCCAATGCGTAAAGATCCGCGCGGCAGTCGACCTGCGCGCCCTTGGCCTGCTCGGGCGAAATATAGTGTACGGAGCCCAGCGCCTCGCGCGTGAGGGTATTCTGCGCCGAGGACACGCGCGCGATGCCGAAATCGGCGACCTTGACGCTGCCGTCCTTTAAGATCATGATGTTGTGGGGCTTGATATCGCGGTGGATGATGCCGCGGCTGTGCGCGTGTTCGAGCGCCTTGCAGATCTGCGTGGCAAAATGCAGCGCCTCGCGCCAGTTGAGCGTCCCCTTCTGCTCCATATACTGCTTGAGGGTGATGCCCTCGATCAGCTCCATAACGATATAATCGATGTTATCCGAGTGCGACACGTCGTACACGCTCACGATGTTCGGGTGCGAGAGCATGGCGACCGCCTGCGACTCGGCGTGGAAGCGCCGGCGGAATTCGGCGTCCTGCGACAGATCCTCCTTGAGGATCTTGATGGCCACCAGACGGTTGAGCCGGTGGCAGCGGGCTTTGTACACGTCGGCCATGCCGCCCGAACCGATCTTCTCCAGGATCTCGTAGCGGTTATCCAGCAGCCTGCCTATGTATCGGTCCATCAGGTTCGCTCCTTTTTTGCAGAATCGTTCATACGGGTGCGGCCTCCGTCAGAGGACTGCCAGCGCAACGGTCACATTGTCCGGTGCGCCGCGTTTTTTTGCGATGTGCAGCAGTCGCTGGCAGCAATCGCTCTTGTTGAGGCCGTGTACGACCTCGAACAGCATCTCCTGAT
The DNA here is from genome assembly GCA_934670025.1 of uncultured Oscillospiraceae bacterium. Lineage (GTDB taxonomy): Bacteria > Bacillota > Clostridia > Oscillospirales > Oscillospiraceae > CAG-170. The sequence continues at coordinate 35,016 of CAKUOS010000003.1, read as the reverse complement.
CGGCCATCTCGTTGGAAAGCCCGTCGGAGCAAAGCAGGATGCACTCGTCCCTGCGCAGCTTGCAGATGTACACGTCGCCCTCCACGTCCGGTTCGGTGCCGACGGCGCGGGTGATGACGTTTTTGCCGGGGTGGAGCTTGGCCTGCTCCTGCGTCAGCTCGCCGCGCTCGACCATGTAGGCCACCATGGAGTGGTCGCGCGTGACAAGATGCACGTCCCCGGTCGTGAAGTGATAGGCACGGCTGTCGCCGACGTTGATGATGACGGCAAGATCGCGGCTGAGCCAGGCGGCGACGAGCGTCGTGCCCATGCCGTGAAAATCCTCGCTCAGCTGCGACTGCTCATAGACCGCCGCATTGGCGAGCTCCAGCGCGCTGCGGAGCATCGCGCCGGCCTTTTCCGGGGTCATGTTTGCCTTCTGCGTGCGGCGGACCTCGCCGGTGAAGACCTCCACGGCAAGGGCGCTGGCCACATTTCCGGACTTCGCGCCGCCCATGCCGTCGCAGACGATCATGAGCGCGCGGTCGCGGCCGAAGGGTACGATCGCGTAGGAATCCTGGTTCTGCTGCCGGATATTGCCCGGGTCTGTCAGTCCCCATGTCTGCATGGCTGCGCCTCCTTAGTTCGATTCGTATTTGCGCCGCAGCTGGCCGCACGAAGCGTCGATATCGCTGCCGAGCGTGCGGCGGAGCGTCGCGGTGATGCCGTTTTCCTCCAGAATGCTCTGGAAGCGGCGGATGGCCTGCGGCGAGGAGGTATGCAGGCCGCTCTCGGTCACATTGTTGAGTGGGATCATGTTGACGTGCACGCCCATCCCGGCCAGCTTCTTCGCCAGCAGCTCAGCCTGCTCCGGGCTGTCGCTCACGCCGCTTATCATGGTATATTCAAAGGAAATGCGCCGGCCCGTCTTCGCAAAATAATCGCGGCACGCAGCCAGCAGCGTATCGACCGGCCAGCGGCGGTTGACGGGCATGATCCTGCTGCGCGATTCATCGTCCGGCGCGTGCAGCGACACCGAGAGCGTCAGCTGCAAATTCTTTTCCGCGAGCTTTTCGATCCTGTCGACAAGACCGCAGGTGGACAGGCTGATGTGGCGCATCCCGATGTTCAGGCCGTCGGGGCTGTTGACCAGCTCCAGAAAGCGCATGACATTGTCGAAATTATCGAGCGGCTCGCCGATGCCCATCAGCACGATGTTGGAGATGGGCAGCCCGGAATCGAGCTGCGAAAAGAGCACCTGATCGAGCAGCTCCGCAGGCTCCAGTCTGCGGACAAGGCCGCCGATCGTCGACGCGCAGAATTTGCAGCCCATCGGGCAGCCGACCTCGGAGGAGATGCAGACGGTGTTGCCGTGGTGGTACTGCATGACGACGGACTCGACGCAGTTGCCGTCGGAAAGTTTCCAGAGGTATTTGATCGTGCCGTCGAGCTTTGAGATCTGCTTGCGTGCGACAACGGGCGCGGTGATGAAATACAGGCCGTCCAGCTTCTCGCGCAGCGGCTTGGAGAGGTTCGTCATGTCGTCAAAGCGCGTCACGCCGCGATGCAGCCACGTAAAGACCTGTTTGGCGCGGAATTTCGGCTCGCCGAGCGACGCAAATGCATCCTGCATTTCGGCAAGCGTCATGGATTTGAGGTCCTGTTTCATGTCGATCTCCTCAGTTTACAGATGAAAAACCCGTCTGCCGCGTGCTTATGCGGCAGGAGCGTGGCATAGCCTTCGTTCGGCAGATCGAGTCCGTCCGGGACCGCGAACGGTTCGGGCGAAAACGATGCGTTTTCCTGCAAAAACGGCACGATCACGTCCTCGTTTTCTTCTTTCCGGACGGTACACGTGCTGTAGAGCAGCACGCCGCCGGGCCGGACGTAGCGGCTCACGTTGCGCAAAATCGCCGCCTGCACGGACGGCAGCCGCGCAAGCTCCGTAAGCGGCTTATAGCGGATGTCGGGCTTTTTGCGGATGACACCGAGCCCGGAGCATGGCACATCGGCGATGACGAGATCGAACGCGCCCGCAAACGCGGGTTCGAACTGCGAAGCGTCGCGCTGTTCGGCGCGCAGGATGGAGATGCCCAGCCGCGCGGCGTTTTTTTCGATGAGCGCGATCTTGTGCGCGTGCAGATCGCACGAGAGGACGCTGCCTTCGTTCTGCATCTGCATCGCGGCGGCAAAGCTCTTGCCGCCCGGCGCGGCGCACACATCCAGCACGCGCATCCCGGGCTGCGCGCCGGCAACGAGCGCCGTCAGCTTTGCGGCCGGATCCTGCACGTAGACGCAGCCGTCCTGAAACAGGGGCTGCCGCTCCAGATTGCCCGTCCCGGACACCAGCCAGCAGCCGCTTAGCCACGGATGGCGCTCGAACGCGATCCCGTCCTGCACCAGCGCAGCCTCTACGGCCGCGGGCGTTGTTTTCAGCGGGTTATATTGCAGCGCGGTCTTTGCGATCTCGTTGTCGGCGCGCAAAAACGCTTCCAGGTCTTCGTCCGAAAGGCTCCCGCGCAGGCAGTCGATGAGCGGCTGCGGGTGGGAATACTGCGCTGCAAGGTCCGTGGGCTTCACAAGCGCGTCCTTTTCCCGCGCGAGCGCGCGCAGCGTGCCGTTCACCAGCCCGGCTGCGCGTTTGTTGGCATACGTCTTCGTCTGCTCGACGGCTTCGTTGACCGCCGCGGAGGCGGGCACCTTGTCCAGAAACAGGATCTGATACGCGCCGAGGCGCAGGATATCCAGCACGACCGGCTGGAGCTTTCCAAGGCCGCACGCGACGCGCTGCGCAAGATAAAAGTCCAGCAGCATCCGGTTCTGCACCACGCCGTACAGAAGCCGCGCGGCAAAGGCCGCATCGCGCCGGTCGAGCCGGTCGCGGGCCGTATACTCTTTGAGTGCACCGTCGGCCCAGGCGTTCTGCCGCCGCATGGCGATAAGCGCGCACAGCGCGGTCGTTCTTGCGTTCATAGCTACCTCGCGTCAGATCGTAATGGGATGTCCCCGGAAATAATCGGCAGCGTTCATGCGCTTGCCGCCCGCGGCCTGCAATTCGCGCACGAGCAGCACGTCGCCGCCGCCGCACGAAACGAGCAGGCCCTTTTTCGTCATCGCCACGGGCGTGCCGGGCGCTTTGTCCGTTTTTTCGTCCGTGTATTCCACACGGTAGATCTTGAAATCCGTGCCGCCGAGCGATGCCGTCGCCACCGGCCACGGCACAAGGCCGCGCACATGGTCGGCGATATCCCTTGCGGACTGCGTCCAGTCGATGGGGCTCTCGTCCTTCGAGAGCATGGGCGCATACGTCGCCTTCTCGTTGTCCTGCGGCGTTCTCTGCGCCGTACCGGCCTCGATCGCGCGGACAGTATCGACGCACAGCGGCGCGGCAATATCCGCCAGGCGCGCCATCAGCTCGTCCGACGTCTCCAGCGGCTCGATGGGCGTTTTACGGATCTCGATGATATCGCCCTCGTCCATCCCGGCGGACAGATACATCGCCGTGACGCCCGCCTCGCCGCAGTGGTTCAGGATCGAGCGCTGCACCGGCGCGGAGCCGCGCAGCTGCGGCAGGATGCTGCCGTGCATATTGATCGCGCCGTATGGCGCGATGTCGAGCGCCGCCTGCGGCAGGATCTTGCCGTAGGCCACGACGACCAGCAGATCGGGCCGCAGCGCGCGCAGCTGCCGGAGTGTTTCCTCGTCGCGGAACGACTGCGGCTGAAAGACCGGCAGCCCCGCCGACAGCGCGTATTCCTTCACCGGCGACGGGATCATCTTCATGCCGCGGTTTTTCGGCGTATCGACCTTCGTATAGACGCCGACAACGTCGAATTTTTCCTCCACGAGCGTTTGCAGGCACGTCTTCGCAAACGCCGGCGTGCCCATGAACACGAGTCTCATTCGCCGTCCTCCGCTTCGTCCTGCTCCTGCTGCATCAGCGCGTCAAGCTCCTCGGGCGTGAGCATCTTCTCGGCGATCTCGGTGTACATATGACCGTCGAGATGGTCGATCTCGTGCAAAAAGCAGCGCGCGACGATCTCTTCGCCGTCGTATTCATACCACTCGCCGGTGCGGTCCTGCGCGCGGACGGTGACGCGCGCGGGGCGCGTGACGATGCCGTACTGGCCGGGCAGGCTCAAACAGCCCTCAAGCCCGGTCTGCGTCTCGTCGCTGACGGAGACGACCTCCGGGTTCACGAGCTCGACGTCCTCCTCGCCGGTGTCGACCACGACGACGCGGCGCAGAATGCCGACCTGCGGCGCGGCAAGACCGACGCCGTTGGCGTTGTGCATCGTCTCGATCATGTCCTCGATGAGGACGGCGAGCTTATTGTCAAACTTTGTGACCGGGCGGCAGACCTTGGTCAGCGCCGGGTCGCCGACGGTAACGATCTTTCTCAGTGCCATAGTATTTCTCCTTAGTTATACGGATTGACGTCGATCCAGGCCGTCACGCCGCGGTTCTGCCGGTCCTTTGCAAATTCGGCCAGCAGATACGCGAGCAGACGCCGCACCGGCGCAGTATTTTTTGTGACCAGCGTGAGCTGGTAGCGGTAGGAATAATTGACGCGCGCCACGCTCGCGGGCGCAGGCCCGAGCAGCTGCGCCGGCTGCGCGTCATACGGCGCGCAGCGCAGATTTGCCGCCAGCGCGTCGCGCAGACGGACGGCGGACTGCACAAGTCCCGCCTCTTCGAGTCCCGCGACGGTGATCGTAAACAGATCCGAAAACGGCGGACAGCTGCGCAGGCTGCGCATTTGCAGCTCCAGCTCGTAAAAGCTGTCGTAATCCTGCTCCGCGGCAAGGCGGATGACGGGATGGTCGGGCGTCATGGTCTGGATCATGGCCGTGCCCGCGTCCTGTCCGCGGCCCGAACGGCCGACGACCTGCGTGATAAGGGAAAACGTCGTCTCCGCGGCGCGGAAATTGTCGACATACAGGCTCATATCCGCGTCCAGCACGCCCACGAGCGTCACCGACGGGAAATCCAGCCCCTTGGCGACCATCTGCGTGCCGAGCAGGATGGGGATCTGCTCGCGCTGGAATTTTTGCAGCAGCGCCTCGTGGCTGCCGCCCTCGGCCGCGACGGTATCGGCGTCCATGCGCAGAACCGGCGTGTCCGGGAACAGCGCCTTCAGCTCCTGCTCGACCTTCTGCGTGCCGCTGCCGACGGCCTTCATCGCGCCGCCGCATTTTTTGCAGCGCGCGTGCGCAGGCTCGGCATAGCCGCAGTAGTGGCACATCAGACGCCGCCCGGACGAGTGATACGTCAGGTGGACGCTGCACCGCGGGCACTGCGGCACGTCGCCGCAGTCCATGCAGACAAGAAAGCGGCTGTTGCCGCGGCGGTTTAAAAACAGGATCGACTGCTTTCCGGCCAGGATCGCGTCGCGCACGCCCTCTTCGAGATCGCGGCTGAGGTCGAGATCGTTGCCCGCGCGCAGCTCCTGCTTCATATCGATGACGCGCGCGTCCGGGAGCGCCATGCCGTTATACCGGTTTTTCAGCGTATACAGGCCGTAAACGCCCGTTTTCGCGCGGTACATCGTCTCGATGGACGGCGTCGCCGAGCCGAACAGCACCAGCGCGCCCTCCTTTGCGCCGCGCCAGAGCGCGATCTCCCGCGCGTGATAGCGCGGGGCGTTTTCAGATTTATAGGTATGCTCCTGCTCCTCGTCGAGGATCAGAAGGCCGGGATTTTGCAGCGGCGCGAAGACCGCCGAGCGTGTCCCGACGACGACGCGCGCATCGCCGCGCGCGATGCGCCGCCATTCGTCGCAGCGCTCGGAAACGCGGAGGCTCGAATGCAGCACGGCGACAAGCGCGCCGAAGTGCGCGGTCAGCTTGCCGAGCAGCTGCGGCGTAAGCGCGATCTCCGGTACAAGGAGCATGGCGCTCTTTCCCTCGTCCAGCGCGCGGCGGATGAGCGCGAGATAGACGGACGTTTTGCCGCTGCCCGTCACGCCGTATAAAAGCGCCGCGCCGGGCTTTTCCGCGTGCATCCGCGCCAGCAGGCCGTCAAACGCGGTCTGCTGTTCGTCCGTCAGCCGCAGCGGCCCCGCAGGGGCGGCCGCCGGGCGCTTCGGCGCGCGCAGCAGCGGCTGCTCCGTGATGGCGATGAGGCCGAGCTTTTGCAGCCGGTTCACGGTCTGCATACTCGCGCCGGTCAGCTCGCACAGCTCGCGGCACGGGCCTGCGCCGATGGACAGCAGCAGCTCCAACACTGCCGTTTGCAGCGGCGCGGCGCGGCGCTTTTTCGCGGCATACTGCGCGGCGTCCTCCGCACTGACGGCAAGCGACGCGATTTTTACGGTTTTTTCGCTGTTTCTGGATGAAAAGGATGCGTCTGTGCGCAGAAGTCTGCGTTTTTGCAGCGCGCAGACGGCCGCTTCGAACGCGGCTGCGCTCTCAAACTGCGCCCGGAGCGTCTTCTCCGGGGCGCTGCCGCCAAGATCGGTCAGCAGCTGCGCAAGGTGCGCGGCGTCGGACCCGGCAAGGCCGGGCGGGAGCTTGTCCTGCGCCTGCGGCGCAAGCGCGAGCGTCCGGCCGCTTGTGAACCAGAAGCCCGCGGGAACGATGGCCTTGACGGCCTCGTAAAACGTGCAGAAGCAGCGCTCTTTGATAAACGCCGCAAGCTGCAACTGGCCGTGCGTGACGATCGGCGTCTCGTCGAGCGCCTGCTCGACGGCCTTGAGCCCCGTCTCGTCGCCCGCGCATACCGATAAAACGATGGCTTCGGAGCGGCGGTTGCCGCGGCCGAACGGCACGAGCACGCGCACACCGGCCCGGAGCGTCAGCCCCTCCGGTACGCGGTAGGAATAGGGCTTGTCGATGGAAAATACCGCGGCCGCAACCGCGAGCTGTACGATCACCCGGCAAGTCCCTCCTTTTTGTACGCGGTCATGCGTTTTACGCCGTCTGCTGCGGCTTGTTTCGTCGGGATCGTTTCCGATGTGTCTCCGACGGCCATATCTTTTCCCGTGCGTGGTGTAGGGGCCGATGCCCACATCGGCCCGGTCAGGTTTCGACCTCTCAGGCGCTTCGCGCCAGCATCCCTACCCCCTTTGTCCCTGCGGGACATTTCCCCCTGACAGGGGGAATCGGCCCCTTGCGAAGGGGAGCCTTGGGTTTTGCGCAGTCCAGAGCCTCCCCTTGCGAAGGGGAGGTGCCGAGCAAAGCGAGGCGGAGAGGTCGGGCGGGCCGATGTTGGCATCGGCCCCTACACCTTCCCGGAAGGTTTTCCAAAACCCAGAATGCAAACCAGCGAAGCGTTTGCGGTCTGGAAAGGAGTTTTTGCTCCAAAAACCAAAACGCAAGCCGGGCTTGCGTTTTGGGTCACGAGGGCCTTGGCCCTGCTTCACGGCTCAGTGCTTGTATTTCTCGTCGAGCTCGGCGCGGAGCTTGCCGTCGGCGACCTCGCGGATGGCGAGCGTCACGGGCTTCTCCTCCAGCGGCTCATGCGTCAGCTCCGACTCGATGGACAGCTGCCGCGCGCGATGCGCCACGACATTGACGAGCAGGTAACGGCTGTCGACGTTCTTCAGTAATTCCGACATTGCGGGGTAAAGCATGAAAGTTCCTCCTTTATACAATGGATGCGATCCATCATTCTGCATTTTTCGGCGGTCATGATCGCGTTGAGCTCCGCCGCGGCGTGCTCGACCGTATCATTGACGACCAGATACTCGTATCGCTCCGCCTGTTCACATTCCCATTTTGCCCGCTCCATGCGCCCTTCAAGCGCCTGCGGGTCGACATCGCCGCGGCTTTGCAGCCTCCGGCGGATCTCCTGCATCGACGGCGCGGTCAGGAAGACGAGCACCGTCTCGGGCAGGCGTTCTTTGATGTTCAGCGCGCCGACCACGTCGACGTCCATGACGACGTCGATCCCGGCGTCCATGGCCGCACGAATGGGTTTTACGGGCGTGCCGTAGTAATTGCCGACATACTCGGCGTGTTCGAGCAGCTCGCCGCCGGCGATCATTTTCTCAAACGCCTCGCGCGTGACGAAGTAATAGCTCTTCCCGTCGATCTCGCCGGGACGCATGGCGCGCGACGTGGCCGACACGGAATACTGTACGTTTTCGCGCAGCTGCATCACGCGGTTCAAAACCGTATTTTTTCCGACTCCGGACGGCCCGGACACGGCAAACAGTTTTCCCTTCATGTCCTCGTGCCAGCCTCCTCCGATGCTTTTTCCTCGACGCGCGCGGCGATGGTCTCCGGTGTGACGGCGGACAGGACGACATGGTCGGTGTCCATGAGGAGCACCGATTTTGTCCTGCGGCCGAAGGATGCGTCGATGAGCATCCCGCGCTCGCGCGCCTCCTGCACAACGCGCTTGATCGGCGCGGAATCCGGGCTTACAACGGCCAGGATACGGCTCGCGGCGACGACGTTGCCGAAGCCGATGGCGATCAGTTTCATTCCCGCACCGCCTTACTCGATATTCTGCGTCTGCTCGCGGATCTTTTCCAGCTCCGCCTTGAGCTCGACGACGGTGCGCGCCTGCTCCAGATCGTTGCCCTTGGAGCCGATGGTGTTGGCCTCGCGGTTGAATTCCTGAAGGAGGAAATCGAGCTTGCGGCCGATCGCGCCGCCCGCGGTCAGCATCTGATCGAGCTGGCTGAGGTGGCTGCGCAGGCGGACCGTCTCCTCATCGACGGCGATCTTGTCGGCGTAGACAGCGGCTTCCTGCAAAATGCGGCCCTCGTCGATGTTCGTCGTGCCGAGCACCTCCTGCATCTTTTCCGTCAGGCGCGCGCGGTATTCCGCAAGCGTGACGGGGCTGCAGGCCTCGACCTTTTCGACGAGCGCAAGAACGGTCTTCGCGCGGCTGCGGAGGTCGGCCTCCATCGCCTGTCCCTCTTTTTCGCGCATGGCGTTGAACTTTGCGACAGCCTCGTTCACGACGGAAAGCAGATCTGCGGTGAGCTTCTGCTCGTCGGCCTCCTGCTTTTCCACGGTGAACACGTCCGGCAGGCGCGAGAGCGCCATGACGGAGATATCGTCGCGCACGTCGTATTCGGACGCGATGGTCCGCAGCGCGGCAAGATAGCCCTCGAGCACGGGTTTATTGAGCGAAACCTGCAAACTCTCGTCCGCAGCGCCGCCGACGGTGATGAACACGTCGAGCTTGCCGCGGGCAATCTGCGCCTTGACGGCGGACTTGACGGCGTCCTCTGCAAAGGCATACATACGCGGCAGCTTGACATTCAGGTCGAGATAGCGGTTGTTGACGGCGCGCATCTCCACGGTGATCTCGCGTCCGTCGATGGTCTGCACGGCGCGGCCGTAGCCGGTCATACTTCTGATCACGGTTGACTCCTCCAATTATCGCGTTTCATTCGCGTTCGTTTCTGCATCCGCCAGATTGACGGCGATGGAATAGCGGCCGATGGCGCCGGCGGATTCGTAGCCGTCGACGTACACGGTCACAGGCACCTGATACGTGCCGGTCTGCGTGTAGCTGCTCATATCCGCGACGATGCGGATATTGCCGGCCAGGATGCGCCCGGCGTCGGCGCTGTCGGCGCGGATGGTGACCTGCACCTGCTGGGAAAGGCTCGTGGCCCTGAACTTTTCCTCGTCGACGCCGACGAAGACGATGTTCGTCGTGCGCAGCGTCTTGATCTGCTTGTTTTTGATGGTCACGTGGATCGAAACTTCCTCCTGCCCGGAGACGTTTTTCGCGTCGTTGGGGATGAGGATGGTGCGCGTGACCGTCTCGTCGTTGCTCGAAAGCATGGACAGGTCGATGGGGTCGAGCAGGATGGAATTGAGCCCGTCGAGCGTCGTCGCGTCGCCCGAGAGCGTCACGGCGGTGATGTCGGCCTCATATTCCACGTCGGTCTCTGCCTTTGCGCCGCCGCCGTCGGTGAACTGCACCTCGATCGGCACGACCTTGTACTTGACGATCTTCATCGTGATCTCCACGGCGTCGATGCTCATGGTCAGCTGCGAGCTGTCGACCTGATTGCCGTCCTTGTCGAGCAGCACGAACGGCACGGACTCGGTCAGAGTCTTGTCGACGTTGGTTCGTTCGAGCGTGACCTGTGCCGAGCGGACGGTCGACACGATGGATTCGGGGCCTGTGATCTGCACGGAGTCATAGTCAAAGCTCGTGCTGTCGAGCATATAGCCCTCGGCGATCCGGACGTTGGAGAAATCGCCCGTAATCTCGACCGGCTTGGAGATCTGCCGCTCGACGGTAAAGGTGATGGACGAAGGGCTGCCCTCCATCTTCGTGAGGGACGAGGCCGAGACGGCGCTGGGCAGCTGCAAGTCGTAGCTGAGCGTATATTCCTTGGTGCTGCGCACCCGGGACACGTCGACGACGGCCCGGATCTCGTCCTTATGCTGTTCGAGCGTCTTGAGATCGGTATTTTTCCCGTAAAAATGTACGGAGACGAACTCCTGATAATCGCCGGTGATGACCAGCTGATGATCCTCGCGCAAAACCTCCGCCCCGGAGAACGTCACGGGGATGTTGCCGATGACCACGTCGTCGTCGGGGTTGACGACGGTCACGACGTAGACCCAGAGGCACATCGCCGCGAGGATGGAGACGATCATGGCGAAGAGCTTACTTTTCATTGGAACCGTCCTTCCTGGCAAACAGCGCCGCGAGCCGGCGGATGAGCGGCTTTTTCTCCGATTCGCTGTCGATAAGCTCGTTGGTCAGCAGCTTTTGCAGCGTCTGCGGCGCAAGATGGCGCTTGAGCATCCCGCCGATGGCGACGGAGATCGTCCCGTTTTCCTCGGACACGATGACCACGACGGCGTCGGATGTTTCGCTCGTGCCGACGCCCGCGCGGTGCCGCGTACCGAGATCGGCGGGCAGATGCGGATTGTCGCTCAGCGGCATGACGCAGCCGGCCGCCGCCACGCGGCCGCCGCGGACGATGACCGCGCCGTCGTGCAGCGGGGAATTTTTAAAGAAGAGGTTGCGCAGCAGCTGATCGGACAGCTGCGCGTCGACGAGCGTGCCGGTCTTGAAGTATTCGTCGAGCGGCGTGGTGCGCTCGAACACGAGCAGCACGCCCACACGCTCGCGCGACATGATCTCGCACGCCTGCACGGTCGCGGCGATGGCGCTCTGCTCGATAGACAGCGACGGCTGCGTCGACAGGAGCCTGAAGTGCAGCTGCGCGCCGACACGCTCGAGCGCGCGGCGAAGCTCCGGCTGGAACACGATGATGAGCGCGATGGCGCCGACCTCGAGGATCTTGTTGAGCAGCCAGTTGAGCGTATACAGATGCAGCACGTCCGTCAGGAGCGTGATGAACAGGAACAGCAGGATCGTGCGTGCGACGCGCGCGGCGCTTGTGGAGCGGATGAGGCGCAAAAGCGCATAAAATATGATGGAAACAACCAGGATATCGACAATATCGGTGATCCCGATGCCGGGGATCCGGTACAGAAGGTCCTGGAAGAATACACGTAAGGAAGCCATAGGCCATTCTCCCACAGATACTTATAGATAGTTTAGATTATACTCCAAATACGCCCTCTGCGCAAGGGCAGACCGGAAGAAAGTTTACCGAAGTTTCGGGAAAATGGACCCGCGGTTTTGGATGCGTCCGGTAGGGGCCGATGCCCGCGGCGGAAACGGCTTTGCGTTCAAAATTTGTCAGGCAGTATGATTTTCATCAGTCCTCCAAATTTGCGTAGGGGCCGATGCCCACATCGGCCCGGCGGAACGCGCCGGTTTTTACGGAAATCTGCGGCGAATTCGCAACTTCCGGGCGGGCCGGCAGAGTCGCCGGCCCCTACAAGACACAGTGTCCCGAATATGCGTTGTAGGGGCGGACGACCCTGTCCGCCCGGCAGAAAGTACTGTTTCTACGGAAATCTGCGGCGAATTCGCAACTTCCCAGCGGGCCGATGTGTACCCGTAAAGGGCAGGCCGCATCCGTAAGGCAGCAGAGCTGCCAACGGCTGCGCTCGGCATCGGCCCCTACGCTAATTTGAAAGATTGCGCAAAAAGCCAGACCGCAAACCAGCGAAGCGTTTGCGGTCTGGAAAGGAAGAAACGGATTTAGAGAATAAGCGGCTTCGCTTCGTGAAGACTCGTTCCGTCGAGGTCGCTTCTGACGAGCTCGGCGGCGCGGCGGATCTCCTTTTCCGTATTGAACGCCGACAGGCTCACGCGGACCGTGCCCGTGCCGAGCGTCCCGGCCGACTCGTGCGCCAGCGGCGCACAGTGCAGACCGGCGCGTACGCACACGCCGTGCGCGGCCAGCCGCTGCGCAAGCGTCTCGCAGTCCGTGCCCGGCACGCACAGCGAGAGCGTACCGGTCTGCGGCGGCCCGGTGAACAGCAGCGCCCCGCTGCCCGCAAGCGCCTCGCACAGCTGCGCGCGCAGCGCCCGCTCATGCGCAAGCAGCGCCCCGGGCGTGCGGCTGCGCACAAAGCGCAGTCCCTCAAGAAGTCCGCAGACGCCGCACACATTCTGCGTGCCGGCCTCGGCGTGCTCCGGAAGTCCGGGCGGCATATCGGGCAGGCGCGAATCGCTGCCGCTGCCGCCCTCGAGGAGCGTATCGGGCACTGTACCGCACAGCAGCAGCCCCGTCCCCTGCGGGCCGTAGAGCGATTTATGCCCCGGCATACAGACGAACGCCGCGTCCCACGCCCGCAGCGACACCGGAAGCAGCCCCGCAGACTGCGAAGCGTCGACGATGAGCGGCACGCCGCGCGCGCGGCAGACGGCCGCGACGCCGTCCACCGGCAGCACATAGCCGAAGACGTTCGACACGTGCGTACAGATGACCGCGGCGGTATCGGGCGTGACGGCCGCTTCGAACGCGGCCAGCGTATCGGCCGGGTCAAAGAGCTTTCGGCCGCAGACGGTGATGCGCGCGCCGATATGGTGCAGCGGCCGCAGGACGGCGTTATGCTCAAATCCGGAGATGACGGCCTTCTGCCCCGGCCTTACAAGCGTTTTGATCGCGAGATTGAGCGCGTGCGTGGCGTTCATCGTGAACACGACCCGCTCCGGGCGGCAGTCAAAAAGCTCCGCCGCCAGCAGACGGCAGTCGTAGACGGCCTCAGCCGCGCGCATGGCGGGCGGATGTCCGCCGCGCCCCGGCGTTGCGCACTGCGCGATCGCGCGCGATACGGCGGCGGCGACGGAAGGCGGCTTTTGCAGCGTCGTCGCGCCGGCGTCAAGATAGATCACAGCTCCGCGCGCTCCAGATATCCGTTCGCCTGCCGCCGGTAGCTGCCCGAGACGGCGCAGCTGTAGGCGCGCAGCGTATCCGCCGCGCGCAGGCCGTCGCCCGCGGCCACGTGCAGCGCCCACGTGCAGCCGAGCCCGGATATCTCCCCCGGCGCGCGCTGGAGCCGCGCGAAGATCCCCGCGCCGCGCAGAACGTCCCGCGCGGTCTGTGCCGCCGTCAGACCGCGGAACGTGAATAGATAGGAAAACATGGTGCATCCCTCCCGTTTCATCGTATGCGCACACGGCGCATTGCGGCACCGTCCGTCACGGTTCGCGCGGATATTCAAAATTTGTTCATAAATGCATTGACAAGCGGATATTCCTGTGTATAATGATGAATAGTTATGATAGAGGCGCGGGAGACATCAGTATGGCGCAGACGACCGGCAGGAACCGGGCGCCGGAAAGGGGATCCCGCCGAAGAGCCGCCGCCGTTCCTGCGCGCGCCGTCTCTGGGCCGTGAGAGAAGATCTTACGGACTGTCACGCAGAGCGTGGAGAGCTGTCATGCGCGGACATCGGATTTGTATGCGTCATGATAACGAATATCATGACGTATTTTTATTCAGGAGATGTCACCTATGAAAAAATCCCGTTCCACCACCGCGCTGACGGTCCTTGTCGCGGCGGTCCTGCTCGCGCTGATGGTCGCGGCGGCTGTGATCTGCGCAAACGGCGGCGCGCTCACCGACACGGCGTGGTCGCTGCTGCCGCCCGTCATCGCTATCGTCCTCGCGCTCATCACCAAGGAGGCGTATTCCTCGCTGTTCATCGGCGTGATCGTCGGCGGCCTGTTTACCTGCGGCTTCCATCCCGTCGCCACGCTCGACACCATCGTCAACGACGGTCTTGTCAGCGCGATCTCCGGCAACGCCGGTATTTTCCTCTTCCTCGTGCTGCTGGGCATCATCGTCGCGCTGGTCAACGCCGCGGGCGGCTCGGCCGCGTTCGGCCGCTGGGCCGAGACGCACATCAAAACGCGCGCCGGCGCAGAGCTGGCGACGTTCGTGCTGGGCATTCTCATTTTCATCGACGACTATTTCAACTGCCTGACGGTCGGCTCCGTCATGCGGCCCGTCACCGACAGCCACAAGATCTCCCGCCCGAAGCTGGCGTATCTCATCGACGCCACGGCCGCGCCCGTGTGCATGATCGCGCCGATCTCGTCGTGGGCGGCAGCGGTCTCGACGACGGCCGCGGATCTGAACACCGGCATGAGCGGCATCGAGCTGTTCGTGCGCGCGATCCCGTATAACCTCTATTCCCTTCTGACGTTCGTGTTCATCATCGCCACGATCGCCATGAAATTTGACTACGGCCCCATGCGCGAGTTTGAGCGCAAGGCCGCAGGCGGCGATCTGTCCGCCCTTGCGGGCGGCGCGGATGAGACGCCGAACGAAAAGGGCCGCGTCATCGACCTGATCCTGCCGGTGCTCGCGCTCATCGTCACCTGCACGCTCGGCATGGTCTACGTCGGCGGCTTCTTCGGCGCAGACGCCTCGGGCTGCACGGACTACGCGGGCGATTTCATCGGCGCGTTCGGCAACACCGACGCTTTCGTGGGTCTGCCCTGGGGCGGCATCATCGCGCTGGTGCTGACGGTCATCTATCTCGTCGCGCGCAAGGTGCTCTCGTTCAAGGAAGCGATGGAATGCGTGCCGAAGGGCTTCGTCGCCATGGTCCCGCCGATCATCATCCTGACGCTGGCGGTGTCTCTGAAGGCGATGATCAACTCGCTCGGCGCGAGCAACTACGTCCATGATCTCATGCTCACGGCCTCCGATTACCTCTACAGTATGCTCCCCGCGGTCATCTTCCTCGTCGCGTGCATTCTGGCCTTCGCCTCCGGTACGAGCTGGGGCACGTTCGGCATCCTGATCCCGATCGTCACGGCCGTGTTCCCGGCCGACAGCCCGCTGCTCATCATCGGCATCTCCGCGTGCTGCGCGGGCGCCGTCTGCGGCGACCACTGCTCCCCCATCTCCGATACGACGATCATGGCCTCGGCCGGCGCGCAGTGCAACCATCTGGACCATGTCACGACGCAGCTGCCGTATGCCGTGTCCGTCGCGGCGGTCAGCTTCGCGGGCTTCATCGTGGCCGGCTTCGTGCAGAACGTGTACGTTACGTGGGCCGTCAGCTTCGCGCTGATGCTCGGCTTCCTGTTCATCAAGCGGGCCGTCGTCCGCCGCAAAGATGCGTAAACGATAAAAAATTTGCCCCCGGACCTGCGTCCGGGGGCTCAGCGTGTCGAAAAAGTCTTTTCGCCCCACTGCGCCCAGTTTTTTGAACTTCAGCAAAGTTCAAAAAACTGTTTGATTGAACGCGAAGGGGGCTTTTTGCCCCCTTCACTCTTCCCCCGCTGCTCTATCGTGGAAAACTCGTTTGTCGTTTTTGATAGTCTTTGCCCCCGGACCTGCGTCCGGGGGCTTTCATATTATGTTATGTTATTCCTCTGCGGTTTTTGAACGCTTCTTCACAGGCGCTTCTCCGGAGGCAATGGCCCAGATGCGGCCGAAAAACGGCTTGTTGAAATAGAACAGCCACACACCGAGCGTCCCGAGGCCGATGGTCAGCAGCGACGAGACTGCCACGTCCGACAGGAAATGCGCGCCCATGCGCAGACGCGAGAACGCAACGAGCAGCGTCCATCCCGCGCCGATGGCCATAAACAGCTTCTCCTTATCGTGCAGGCGGCGGTAGAGCGTCGGCAGCAGGAGCATCAGCATCGCGCACGCCGCGCACGCCGTATGGCCCGACGGGAACGAGCGGAATTCGTCGGACGAGACGCCGTCGGCCACGAGCTTCCTTTTCAGCGCCGTACCGGCCTGCCACCAGTCGGAGAAATACGATTCATTGCCCGTCGAGACGATCAGGCGCATCCGCGCGCGGCCCCAGGGCACCTTGATGATATTGATGAGCAGCATGATGCCCACGCACACGAACACGACCGTGCAGATAAAGCGCAGGACGGTCTTCGTCTGGCATTCGCGCGTCAGATACAGAAGCGCAAAGGCCGTCAGCGCGTCGACGAACACCGTGACGAGCAGCGCCACGGGCATGGGCAGCGCCGCGACGTTGTCGGTCGCCTCGTGTACCGAGAGAAAGACGCTGCCGAGGATCAGGCACACGCCGCCCGCGAGGAACACGAGCCGCAGCTGTTCGCGCAGCTTGCCGCGGTGCGCGATGGCCAGCACGCCGCTGCCGCAAAGCAGCGCGAACGCGGGCAGCTCGCCGAACGCCGCGAAAAACTGGCCGAACGAGCTCTCATGGCCCGGATAGAGGAGCTTCGAGACCGGCAGATCGAGGAACGAGCCCACGATCAGCAGCGCCAGCAGCATAAGCGCCGCCGTGAGCGCGCAGCGCGAATAGGTACGTTTGAGTTTTTTCATGTCAGACCTTCTTCTTGGGATTTTTCTGACAGTATAGCATATTTGTGTCGGAAAGACAAGTTGACGGCGGCAAATGCGCGTGGTATCATCAGAAGCTGAAATGAGGGCTGCGGAATGAAACACACGCAATTTGATTATGTAAACCAGTTTCAATGTCTGGCGGGCAGCTGTCCGGACACGTGCTGCAAAGACTGGCAGATCGTCCTGGACGCGGACGCCATCGCGCGCTACAACGCGCTGCCCGGCGCGCTCGGCGAAGCTGCGCGCGCGGCGATGGTCACGGAAAACGGCGAAACGCGCCTGCGTGAGGAAAACGGCCGGTGCGTGCTGCTGCGCGAAGACGGCCTGTGCCCGTTACAGGCGGAATACAGCGCGGAAATGCTCTGCCGCACGTGCGCTACGCACCCGCGTTTTATTGAGGAATACGGCCAGACGGCGGAGCTGACGCTCTCGCTCTCCTGCCCGGCTGCGGCAAAGCTCCTGCTGACGCACGAAGCGCCGCTGCGCCTCGTGGAGACGGACGACGGCGGCCCCGTCGTGCCGAACGAGCTGGACGCGGCGCGCTATCTTGCGCTTTTACCGGCGCGCGCAGCGATGATGCGGCTGGCGCAGGACCGCACACGGCCGTTTGCAGACCGGCTGGCGCTCGTTCTGCTGCTGGCGCGGCGCGTGCAGCGGCTGCTGGACGAGGAACGCACGGAGCTCGTGCCGGTCCTCTGCCACCGGTTTTCCGCGCGGCGGTATCAGGACCGCAGTCTCGTGCGCTTGCAGCGCCTCCGGGCACGGCAGGGGCGGTTTTTCCCGTGCTGGATGGTGCTCAACAACATGGAGCATCTGACGAAGAAATTTGAGTCCATGCTGGACGCAGCCGTCACGGACGGCGCGCGGCCATATCCGTTCCGCGCGGAATTTGCCGCGCAGTATGAGAATCTGCTGGTCTATTTCCTGTTCCGCTACGCGCTGAAGGCCGTGAACGACGGGCAGCTTCTGCCGCGCGTGGAAAGCTGCGCATTCCATCTGCTGTGCCTGCGCGAGCTGACGGGCCGGTGTGAAACGCTGGAGGAGTTCTGCGCCGCGGCGAGCCTGTACAGCAAGGAGGTCGAGCACTCGGCGGACAATCTGGCGCTGCTTCTGAAGCTCTTCCGCCGCGGAACGCTCACGTGGCAGTATCTTGAAAGCATTCTGGATGTATAATGACAGCCCCCGGACGGACGTCCGGGGGCTGCGTTTTACTTTGTGAGGAAGCGGTGGAGGATGGCCGCGAGCTGGGCTCTTGTGGCCGCGCCCTGCGGGTCGAGCCGGCCATTCGCGCCGGTCAGGATGGTCTGCGCAGCCGCCCAGCCGAGCGCCTCGCGCGCGTAGGCGCTGGCCGCAGCGCCGTCGGCGAACGCATCGAGCGTGCCGCCCGTCAGGTCATAGCCCTTGAGCTTTGCGAAGCGGTAGAGCATCGCGGCGAGCTGTTCGCGCGTGACGGGGGCCTCGGGGTTCGTGCCGTCGGACACGCCGTGCAGCACGGCCCATTCGCAGCCCGCGGCGTACCACGGCTCATAGCGCTCGGTGCGGATGCCGTCCTGCCGGGCAAGGATCGTCAGCACCATGCCGCGCGTGACGGGCGCGTCGGGGCTGAACGCCGTGTCGGATGTGCCGGTCATGAGGCCGGTTTCATAGACGTATGCTACGTCAGAATAGAACCAGTCGGTAGATTTTACGTCCGCGAACGGCTGATTCTTTGCAAGAGGCAGGATGCAGATGAGGGGGTAATCGGGGTCTTCCGGTTCGACGGGCGGTTCGTATTCCGTATATCCGCCGGGCGCGGTGATATCGTCCGATGTGCCGTCCGTTTTCGTATTGCCGGTGATGTTGGCCGTGATGAGCGTCGCGTCCGCGTCGTCTGCAACATAAACACCAGCGCCTTCGCCGTCCCAATTCTTGTTCACTTGATTGTTTTTGATCGTGCCGCCGGTCATGGTAAACGTGCCGCCGACGTAGACTCCGCCGCCACTGCCTGAGTAGCCTGTACGACAATTCTCAATGGATCCGCCAGACATCTCAAACGTACTGCCGCGAGCGACATAGACACCGCCTCCGTCGCCAATATATATGGGGTCGCCTTCTGTCACACAACCGCGAATTTCACCGCCGTTCATACGGAAGGTACCCGTCACATAGACGCCGCCGCCGGATCCTAATAAGGACTCACATAAATCGATCACGCCGTCTTCCATCACAAAGGTACAGTCTGCACCGACATACACGCCGCCGCCAGATGCTCTTTCTGATGCTTTGCAGCCTCTAATTACCCCGTCGTTCATGGTAAATGATGCGCCACCTGTCAGGTACACACCGCCGCCGCCGTGTTGTCCCGAGCATCCATCAATCGTGCCGCCGTTCATGATGAACGAGCCGCCGTCCACATAGACGCCGCCGCCCAGCGGGTTGTGATCACCCGTCCTAAACGATGCAATCGCACCGGATTGTTCTTTGCTGCTGTCCGTCAGCGTCAGACTGGCATTCTTGCCTATTACACGGATCGCACCGCACAGTGCGTTCGTATCGTCTAATATAAGCTGTTTACCGTTCAGATCAAGCGTGACATTGCCTTCGATCACGATGGAGGCTTTAGTTTTAATAGTTTCCGTCAGACGGTAGTTGCCTGCGGGAAGCGGTTTCTCATAAGAATAGGAATTATTTTCCGAACTTACCAGATGCGCTTCCCCTAAAAGCCCGTCGAGCTTTTTCTGATTCAGATCGATCACGACATCCTCCGCGAGGACGGCTGCGGGCAGCAGCGCCGCACAGAGGCAGAGGGCCAAAAACAGCGACAGCAATCGTTTTTTCATCATTTGTTCCCTTTCAATCGGTCATGGTCTGTCACAGACAGACCAGTGGGCCATGGCCCACTGTGGTTTATTTGGTTTGTATGCCATTATACCAGATATCCCGGCATAAAGCAAGCGGAAAAACACAAGATGTTGAAAAATGCAGCGGCTGTCGACCTCTCCGTCACGGCTTCGCCGTGCCACCTCCCCTTCACAAGGGGAGGCAAGGGATTTGCGCAGTCCAAAGCCTCCCCTTTTAAGGGGAGGTGCCGAGCGCAGCGAGGCGGAGAGGTCGGGCCGATGTGGGCATCGGCCCCTACGGCTTCCCGGGAGGCTTCAGCATTTCGTGACTGCTCCCCTGCCCTCATCCGGCCCTTCGGGCCACCTTCCCCGGAGGGGAAGGCATTGAGACTTTCTGAAATTCGAAGTTATGTCAACTCTTTCTTGTGCAATGTGTCAATTGCATTTTTGTGGAAAGCTGTTAAAATGTAGCGTGCTACTTAAATCGGTAGCGTGCTACATTTTTATTTCAGGAGGCTGCCTATGCAGGACTGCGCACAGAACCTCGGGCCGCGCGTCCGATACCTCAACAACCGCATCACGCAGTATATGGATCAGCAGTTTGCCGCGCTTGATCTCACATCCACGCAGTCGTTCATCCTGCACCACCTCGTGCTGCACGAAAACGACGCATTTTACCCCAAGGACATCGAAAAGCGCTTCCATCTGACGCACCCGACCGTCTCGGGCGTGTTGCAGCGGCTGGAGGCGAAGGATTTCGTCGTCATCGAGCCGGACCGCACCGACCGGCGCTGCAAGCGCATCCGGCTGACGGCGCGCGCGCGGCAGTGCGACGCGGCCGTCGGCCAGGCATTCGAGCGGCTGGAGGCCGCGATGTGCGCCGGTATGAACGAGGACGAGCGGCAGACGCTGCGAAGGCTTCTCGATCTGGCCGGGGAAAATCTCAGAAATCTATACGAACAGGAGGCGCAGACGCAATGATCCACACGCTTTCCGGGTGCATCCGGGAATACAAAAAGCCCACGATCCTCACGCCGGTGTGCATGGTCGGCGAGGTCGTGTGCGAATGCACCATCCCGCTGCTCACGGCCGGGCTCATCAATTCCATTCAGGCCGGGTGCGGGATGGACACCATCGTGCAGTACGGCGTGAAGCTGCTCGTGATCGCCATGCTGTCGCTGCTGTGCGGCGCGGCCTCGGGCTGGTTCGCGGCGGAGGCCGCGGCGGGCTTTGCCAAAAACCTGCGGCATGATCTTTATTACAGGGTGCAGAGCTTCTCGTTTGCGAACATCGACCGCTTTTCCACGTCGTCGCTCGTCACGCGCCTGACCACCGACGTCACGAACATCCAGAACGCCTTTATGATGTGCATCCGCATCGCCGTGCGCGCGCCGATGATGCTCGTGTTCGCGGTCTTCATGTCCATCCGCGTCGGCAAGCAGCTGGCGTTCATCTTCGCGGGCACGATCCCGGTGCTTGCCTTCGCGCTGTTTCTGATGATCCGCGCCGCGCTGCCGCTGTTCCGCGCGGTCTTCAAAAAATACGACACGCTCAACAACTCCGTGCAGGAGAACGTGCAGGCCATGCGCGTGGTCAAGAGCTTCGTGCGCGAGGACTATGAGACGCAGAAGTTCACCGCCGCGTCCGACTCCGTGCGCCGGGACTTCCTCAAGGCCGAAAAGATCCTCGCGTTCAACAACCCCGTCATGCAGCTGTGCGTGTACTCGTCGATGATCCTTATCTCGTTCTTCGCGGCGAAGCTGATCGTCACGTCGGGCGGCACGTATCTGAATGTCGGGAGCCTCACGAGCATGATCACGTACTCGATGCAGATCCTCATGAGCCTCATGATGCTGTCGATGATCTTTGTCATGCTCACGATGGCGCAGGAATCCGGCAAGCGTATCTGCGAGGTGCTGGACGAGACGAGCAGCCTGCAAAACCCCGAACATCCGGTGCATGAGGTCCCGGACGGTTCGGTCGAATTCGACCATGTTCACTTCAAATACGCCGCCAGCGCAAAGCGCGACGCGCTCTCGGACGTGAGCTTCACGGTAAGATCCGGGCAGACCGTCGGCATCATCGGCGGCACCGGCTCGTCGAAGACGAGCCTCGTGCAGCTCATCTGCCGGCTGTACGACGTGACCGGCGGCAGCGTAAAGGTCGGCGGCATCGACGTGCGGCAGTACGATCTGGAGGCGCTGCGCAATCAGGTCGCGGTCGTTTTGCAGAAAAACGTGCTCTTCTCGGGCACGATCAGGGAAAATCTGCGCTGGGGCGACGCGAACGCCACGGACGACGAGCTGCGGCACGCCTGCGAGCTGGCCTGCGCGGATGAATTCATCCAGCAGATGCCCGACAAATACGACACCTACATCGAGCAGGGCGGCACGAACGTCTCCGGTGGGCAGAAGCAGCGGCTTTGCATCGCGCGGGCGCTGCTGAAAAAGCCGAAGATCCTCATCCTCGACGACTCGACCTCCGCCGTCGACACGAAGACCGACGCGAAAATCCGCGCGGCCTTCCGCTCGGAGATCCCCGACACGACAAAATTCATCATCGCGCAGCGCATCTCGTCGATCCAGGACGCGGATCTGATCCTCGTGCTGGAAAACGGCCGCATCGACGCGATGGGCACGCATGAGACGCTGCTGCAAACGAGCGATATCTACCGCGAGGTCTATGAATCGCAGAACCGGGCAGGAGGTGACGACAATGGCTGATCACGGCAGACCGCCGCGCGCGCCGATGATCGGCGCGAAGGCCGATCTCAAGCCGCTGGGGCGGCTCATAAGGCTGCTGCTGCGCGACTACCCCGTCATGCTGACCGTGGCGCTCGTGTGCATCGTCGTCAGCGCGCTGGTCGGCATCGTGCCGGCTTTGTATATCGAAACCATCACCACGTATATTGAAGAGGGCCTTTCCGCCGGGTGGAGCGCAGTCTATCCGAAGATCATCCGCGCGCTCGTCACGATGGTGTGCCTGTACGGCCTCGGCCTTTGCTGCTCCTTGACGCAGACGCAGCTCATGGCGCACGTGACGCAGGGCTTTCTGCACAAGATGCGCACCCGGATGTTCTCCGGGATGCAGAAGCTCCCCATCCGCTATTTTGACCGCAACAGCCGCGGCGACATCATGAGCTATTACACGAACGACATCGACACGCTGCGTCAGGTCGTCTCGCAGAGTCTGCCGCAGCTCGTGGCGTCGGGTCTGACGGTCCTGGGGCTGCTGCTGTTTATGCTGTATTTCTCGGTGCCGCTGATGCTCATCGTCTTCCTCGGCATTTTCTTCATGACGCGGGCGACCAAAAGCGTCGGCGGCCGGTCGGCGAAGTTCTTCCTCAGCCAGCAGCGTTCGCTCGGCAAGGTCGAGGGCTTCATCGAGGAGATGATGAACGGCCAGAAGGTCATCAAGGTCTTCTGCCACGAGGAAGCGTCCGAGCGCGATTTCGACGCGATCAACGAGGCGCTCTTCCGCGACGCCAATCAGGCGCAGCGCTACGCGAACATCTTCATGCCCATCATGGGCAACATCGGCAACATTCTCTACGTGCTGACGGCGTTTGTCGGCGGTCTTCTCATCTGCTCGGGCGGCAGCGTGCCGAATCTTTCGCTGCAAAACCTGTTTGAGACGGGCAATCTGATCGCGCCTTTGAAGATCGCGGTCGTCGCGTCGTTCCTCGGCATGACGAAGCAGTTCACCGGCAACGTTTCGCAGGTCTCGCAGCAGATCAACGCCGTCGTCATGGCGGCGGCCGGCGCCAGCCGCATTTTTGAGCTGATCGACCAGCAGCCCGAGGAGGATGGCGGCGGTGTGACGCTCGTCAACGCCTGCGAAGCCGCCGACGGCACGCTGACGGAAAGCGCGTCGCGCACCGGCACGTGGGCCTGGAAATGCCCGCAGGAAGACGGTTCGAGCCGGCTCGTGAAGCTGTGCGGCGACGTGCGGTTCTTCGACGTCGATTTCGCCTACGACCCCGAAAAGCCCGTTCTGCACGACATTTCACTCTATGCCAAGCCCGGCCAGAAGCTGGCCTTCGTCGGCGCGACCGGCGCGGGCAAGACGACCATCACGAACCTCATCAACCGCTTCTACGACATTGCCGACGGCAAGATCCGCTATGACGGCGTGAACATCAACCGCATCAAAAAGGCCGATCTGCGCCATTCGCTCGGCATCGTTTTGCAGGATGTGAACCTGTTTACCGGCACGGTGATGGAAAACATCCGCTATGGCAAGCTCGACGCGACGGACGAGGAATGCATCGCGGCCGCAAAACTGGCCAACGCACACGATTTCATCACGCGCCTGCCCGAGGGCTACAACACGCTGCTGACCGGCAACGGCGCGAATCTCTCGCAGGGCCAGCGGCAGCTCATCTCCATCGCGCGCGCGGCTGTTGCCGATCCGCCGGTCATGATCCTCGACGAGGCGACGAGCTCCATCGACACGCGCACGGAGCTGCTCGTGCAGCGCGGCATGGACGCGCTCATGAAGGGACGGACGGTGTTCGTCATCGCGCACCGGCTGTCGACCGTGCAGAACTCCGACGCCATCATGGTCCTCGACCACGGCCGCATCATCGAGCGCGGCACGCACGACGATCTGATCGCGCAGAAGGGCACGTATTATCAGCTCTACACCGGCGCGTTTGAGCTGGAATAAGCGCGTTTGCGCAGAAAATACGCAAAAAACGAGCCGCTCGGACGAGCGGCTCGTTTTTTACACGCGGCAAAGTGAGGAGGAGCTGCCGCGGGGCTGATGTTTCAGGCAGCAACGCACAATCCGGCAAGCAGATGCGGCGAGAGATTTTTCGTCAAGGCAAGGTTTGAAAAGTGCAGGAATACTGTATGTATTTCAAACTTTTCAAACCGCAGGATCGGCGGAAAAGATCCGCCGAAGCTCGAAAACGCAATTGTGCGGTGCTGCCTTATATTTCGTACATCCGGATGACCGTCTCAGCGATCTCGCGCTTTTTGACGCAGCGGTCCATCGCCGCCTTTTCGATCCAGCGGTGCGCCTCGGCCTCGGACATCCCGAACTGCCGCATGAGCAGCGCCTTGGCCTTCTGGATACGCTTGAGATCGGCCAGCTGCGTTTGCAGCTGTGCGGTCCTGTCCTGCATGGACTGCATACTTTTGCGCAGGAGGAGCAGATTGCGCACCGTCTGCGTCAGGACCGCAGGATCGCCCGGGTTCGTCATGACGCACACGCCCGCGCGCCGCGCCGAAGGCCAGACGCGCGCATAGGCGTCCTCCCCGACAAGCAGCAGGCAGACGGCCTCGCTTTCCTGCGCCAGCGCGCAGATGCGCATGAGCGTCTGCCGGTCGGGCACATCGTACCGCAGAACGATCAGCGCGGGCGTCTGCGCCCGGACGGCGGCTTCCGCCGCGTCCAGATCTTCGGCGCACAGGACGGCGCAGCCGTCCGCAGGCGCGCAGAGCTCCTGCGCGCCGCCTACCAGCAGCACGCGCGCCGCAGCGCCCGTCCGGTCCGCCGTATCCATCCCGCTTCACCGCCGTCGTCTTTGCACGGAGCACACCTGTCTCTATACAAAAGAAATTTTTGCTCTATTTTACCGGCTCCACTCGTGATTGTCAACAATTTTCTGTGTTCTCTTTTATTCATATTGCTGAACCCGGCGTTCAGAATTTCTAATACCGGAAATCCTGAAAAAGGGATTGACAACGGCCGCCGATGCGCGTATAATGCGCCCATACAAACGGTGCGGGTGTTTTTGATTCCCGGCTCACATGGAAACATCAAAACGGCAATGGCGTCGTGCAGAAGGGTTCTGTGCGCGTCTTTGCCGTTTTTCATCTTTGAAGTTTGAAAAGGAGTGTTTTCCATGCAGACTGTATCGGATTATTTCGGCTGCCACGTATTCAGTGAGTCCGCGATGAAGCAGCGGCTGCCCAAGGCCGTATTCAAGGACGTCTACGCCGCCATCCACGAGGGCAAACGCCTCGATCTGGCCGCGGCCAACGTCGTGGCCAACTCCATGAAGGACTGGGCCATCGAGCGCGGCGCGACGCACTTCACCCACTGGTTCCAGCCGATGACCGGCATCACCGCCGAAAAGCACGACTCGTTCATCTCCCCGACCGCCGACGGCGGCGTCATCATGGAGTTTTCCGGCAAGGAGCTCATCCAGGGCGAGCCCGATGCGTCGAGCTTCCCGTCGGGCGGTCTGCGCGCGACGTTTGAGGCCAGAGGCTACACCGCGTGGGATCCGACGTCGTTTGCATTCATTAAAGATAAGGTCCTGTACATCCCGACGGCGTTCTGCTCCTACGGCGGCGAGGCGCTCGACAAAAAGACGCCGCTGCTGCGCTCCATGCAGGCCATCAACAAGCAGGGCCTGCGCATCCTGAAGCTCTTCGGCCACGATTCCGTCAAGGCCGTGCGCACGACCGTCGGCCCGGAACAGGAATATTTCCTCATCGACGAAGCGCTCTATGACAAGCGCAAGGATCTCATCTACACCGGCCGCACGCTCTTCGGCGCAAAGCCGCCGAAGGGGCAGGAGCTGGAGGATCACTACTTCGGCACCATCAAGCCGCGCGTGGCCGCGTTCATGCAGGAGCTCGACGAGGAGCTGTGGAAGCTCGGCGTGCTGGCGAAGACCGAACACAACGAGGTCGCGCCCGGCCAGCATGAGCTGGCGCCGATCTACACCACGACGAACATCGCCGCCGACCACAACCAGCTGACCATGGAGCTCATGCAGAAGATCGCGCGCAAGCACGGCATGGTCTGTCTGCTGCACGAAAAGCCCTTTGCGGGCGTCAACGGCTCCGGGAAGCACAATAACTGGTCCATCTCGACCGACACGGGCGTGAATCTGCTCGAACCCGGCGAAACGCCGAGCGAAAACGCGCAGTTCCTGCTGTTTTTGTGCGCGGTCATCCAGGCCGTCGATGATTATCAGGATCTGCTGCGTATCTCCGTCGCCTCCGCCGGCAACGACCACCGCCTCGGCGCACAGGAGGCGCCCCCGGCCGTCGTGTCCATCTTCCTCGGCACGGAGCTGACCGCCATTCTCGACGCCATCGAGTCCGACACCGCGTATGACGCGAAGGAAAAGGAGCTTCTGAAGATCGGCGTACACGTCCTGCCGAAATTCCCGAAGGACACGACCGACCGCAACCGCACCTCGCCCTTCGCCTTCACCGGCAACAAGTTTGAATTCCGGATGCTCGGCTCGGCCGCGTCCATCTCCGACGCGAACGTCGTGCTCAACACCGCCGTCGCGGAGTCGCTGCGGCAGTATGCCGACCGGCTCGAGGGCGCGGCGGACTTTGAAGCGGCGCTGCACGATCTCATCCGCGACACCATCCGCGCGCACAAGCGCATCATCTTCAACGGCAACGGCTACGACGCGAGCTGGCTCGCGGAGGCGGAAGCGCGCGGGCTTCTGAACCTGCGCACGACGCCCGACTGCGTGCCGTATCTGCTGAAAAAGAAGAACATCGGCCTGTTCACCTCGCACAAGATCTACAGCGAGCCCGAGCTGCACGCGCGCTATGAGATCCTGCTCGAAAACTACTGCAAGGTGCTGCGCATCGAGGCGCTGACGATGCTGGAGATGGTCTCGACCGATATCCTGCCCGCCGTCAGCGGCTACACCGCGAAGCTCATGAGCGTCGGCGCGCAGAAAAAGTCGCTGCTCGGCGGCGCGGCCGGCTCGTATGAGCTGACGCGCGCGGAAAAGCTCTGCGCGCTCACCGAAGCCGCAAGCGCCAAGGCCGCCGCGCTCGACGAGGCGCTTTTGCAGGCCGGGGAGCTGCCCGGCGCGGAGGATGCCGCGCGGTTCTGCCAGTCGGCGGTCTTTGCCGATATGACCGATCTGCGTCTGACCGTCGACGAGATGGAGACGCTGACCGCGCGCACGGACTGGCCCTATCCGTCCTACGGCGAGCTGCTGTTCAGCGTGCGCTGAGTTTCATTTGCCTGTTTCAAGATTCCTCTTTTCATTTGTGTTGGCGGAGGCCCGCAGGGAAACCTGCGGGCCTCTGTCCGCGCAGCGAAAGAATTTCGCAGCGCGGACAGAGGCCGGTTTTCTGCCCTTTCAAGGGCAGAAAACGGTTTGATTGAACGCGAAGGGGGCCCTTTGCCCCCTTCACACTTCCCCCGCTGCTCTGTTACGGAGGCACACATCCCGGCCTGTGCCTCAATGCCGCTGTGCGTCTGCGCAGCGAAAGAATTTCGCTGCGCAGACAGAGGCACCTTTCGCGTCTCCCGGCAGGGTTCACGCGCTTTTTCACACGCGGCGGCATATACTATCCGGGATCGCTGTTTGGGAGGTGGAAATGATGACGACGGATCTGTTTTTTCCGGCCGCGCAGCCGGCGGGCGATATCGACGATCTGATCTTTGCCGAGATCGACTACGAGATCAGCCGCCGCTGAAGACGCGCTTTTCTTTCCGTTTTCTCTGTACAAACGGGAGAAAATTTGTTATAATAGCGGAACTTATGACATATAAAGGGTGAATCACATGAAATTCCTGATCGATCAGATCTCCGCGCAGCTGTCCGCTGCGTTCGAGCGTGCCGGGTATGACGCCGCCTACGGCAGATCCGCGCTCTCCAACCGTCCGGACCTGTGCGAATACCAGTGCAACGGCGCGCTGGCCGCAGCGAAGAAGTATCACAAGGCCCCCATCCAGATTGCAAACGACGTGCTGGCCGCGCTCGGCGAAAACGGGATGTTTTCCGCCGCCGAGGCCGTCATGCCGGGCTTTCTGAATCTGAAAGTCTCGGAGGACTATCTGGCGCAGTATCTGCGGCAGATGGCCGAAAGCGCGCAGCTTGGCGTCGAAGCCGATCCCGCCGCGTGCACCATCATGATGGACTACGGCGGCCCGAACGTGGCAAAGCCGCTGCACGTGGGCCATCTGCGCAGCGCCATCATCGGCGAATCGCTCAAGCGCATCTACCGCTTCTTCGGCAACACCGTCATCGGCGATATTCACATGGGCGACTGGGGTTTGCAGATGGGCCTCATCATGGCGCAGTTACAGGACGATCAGCCGGGACTCCCCTATTTTGACGCGGACTTTACCGGCGAATATCCCGCCGAGGCGCCGTTCACGATCTCGGAGCTGGAAACGATCTATCCCGCGGCCAGCGCCCGCAGCAAGACGGACGAAGCCTTCGCGCAGCGCGCGCACGAGATGACGTTCCGCCTGCAATCGGGTGCGCGCGGCTGCCGCGCGCTGTGGCAGCACATCATGCGCGTGTCCGTGGCCGATCTCAGGCGCAACTATGACAATCTCGGCGTGAGCTTCGACGTGTGGCTCGGCGAGAGCGACGCGCAGGCGTACATCCCGCAGATGCTCGAGGCCGTCAAGGCAAAGGGCCTGTGCGTCGAGTCCGAGGGCGCGCTCGTCGTGCCGGTGCAGGAGGAAACGGATACCAAGGAGGTGCCGCCCTGCATCCTCGTCAAGTCCGACGGCGCGACGCTCTACGCCACGACCGATCTTGCCACCATCGTCCAGCGCGAGCAGGACTATCACCCGGCAAAATATATGTATCTGACCGACAAGCGGCAGAATCTGCACTTTGAGCAGGTCTTCCGCGTGGCGCGCAAGGCCGGCCTTGTGCCGGAGGGCACGGTGCTCGGCCACATCGGCTTCGGCACGATGAACGGCAAGGACGGCAAGCCTTTTAAAACGCGCGAGGGCGGCGTGATGCGTCTCGAAACGCTCATCGGCGACGTGACCGCGTATGTGACGGGCAAAATTCAGGAGAATCAGACCGTCGCGGACGAGGAACTGCCGCAGACTGCAAAGTGCATCGCCATGGCGGCGCTCAAATACGGCGATCTGTCGAACCTCGCCACGAAGGATTACGTGTTCGACCTCGACCGCTTCTCGTCGTTCGAGGGCAACACCGGCCCGTATATTCTCTACACGATTGTGCGCATCAAGTCGATCCTCTCAAAGTATGCGAAGCCGGTCAGCGGCCGGCAGCTGCGCCCGGCGGAAAGCGCCGAACAGAAGCAGCTGATGCTGGTGCTGGCGCGCATGGCGGACGCGCTGTGGTCGGCGTACCGCGATTCCGCGCCGAACGCGATCTGCGCGTATATCTACGAGCTGGCGACGGCCGCGAACAAGTTCTATCACGACGTGAAGATCCTCGCCGAACCGGACGAAGAAAAGCAGGCGTCCTACGCCGCGCTGATGGATTTGACGCGCGAAGCGCTCGAAACGTGCATCGGACTGCTGGGCTTCGAGGCCCCCGAACGGATGTAAATAAATTTTATAAAAACCGCCCCGGATGTGCGTCCGGGGCGGCTTTTTCTGCTTTTTGAAGGAGAATCTTCCGGGAAGATGTAGGGGCCGATGGCGAGCGCAGCCGTTGGCAGCTGTGCTGCCTTACGGATGCGGTCTGCCCTTTACCTTGGGCTTTGCTCAGTCCCAAGCCTTCCCCTCCGGGGAAGGTGGCCCGAAGGGCCGGATGAGGGTCGGGGAGCAGTCACGAATTGCTGAAACTGCAAAGCTGTGTATAAGTGCTTTCAGTCCCTCATCCGTCTGCTGCGCTTCGCTCCGCAGCCACCTTCCCCCAAGGGAAGGCAAGGGGCGCGCAGCACATTCGTGGGTTTGTCAAGCACGTTCACGTTACAGAAATTCCAGGATCAGATCGAGGACTGCCTCGGCGGCCTGTGCGCGGATGGCGGCGCGGCCGCCCGTAAGATGCAGCTCCCGGCAGAAGGAGAAGCCCGCCGCGTCGATGGCGATATACACAAGGCCGATGGGCCGGCCCGTGCCGTCGCCGTCCGGGCCGGCAAGACCCGTCACGGCGACGCCGCAGTCCGCGCCGCAGCGCTCGCGCGCACCGCGCGCCATCTCATGCGCCGTCTCGCGCGAGACGGCGGTGCACACGTCGAGCGTTTCCTGCTCCACGCCGAGAAGCCGGTGCTTGATCTCGTTCACATAGCTGATGACGCCGCCCTTGTACACGGCGGACGCACCGGGCACGTCGGTCAGCAGCGCGCCGATCAGCCCGCCGGTACACGACTCGGCCGTCGCCAGCGTCAGTTCCTGCGCCTTCAGGCGCGCAATGACCTCCTCAGCGGCTCTGCTCATCTTCGTAATAGCGGATCTGCGTCTTTTCCGTGTTGGCAAGCGCGCGCTCGATCAATCCCTCGACGTCCAGCCGCTGTTCCTCGGCCTCGACCTGCGCGAGGACGGGCTTCGTCTTCGGGTGCTTCGGCGTAAAGACGGTGCAGCAGTCCTCATACGGCAGGATGGACGTTTCCAGCGTGCCGATCCTGCGCGCAACGGTGACGATCTCCTCTTTATCCATGCCGATGAGCGGATGGAAAATGGGCATATGGACGACCGCGCCGGTCACGGCCATCGCGTCCATGGTCTGCGAGGCGACCTGACCGAGATTTTCGCCCGTGACGAGGCACTTCGCGCCGTGGTCGCGGCCGATCGCCTCCGCGATGCGCATCATAAAGCGGCGCATGATGATGGTAAAGTATTCCTCGCGGCAATGATCGCGGATGGCCTCCTGAATTTCGGTAAAGCTGACGATGTCGACCGTCATGCGGCCGCAGTACTTCGTCATGATGTGCGCCAGCTCCAGCACCTTCTGCCTGGCAAGCTCCGAGGTATACGGGTACGAGAAGAAGTGGATGCACTCGATCTCCACGCCGCGCTTGGCGATCATATAGCCCGCGACGGGCGAATCGATGCCGCCCGAGAGCAGCACCGCTGCGCGGCCGCCCGTGCCGGTCGGCAGACCGCCCGCGCCGGGCACCGACGGACCGTGGACATAGGCCGCCGTCTCGCGCACCTCGACGTTGACGGTATAATCCGGGTTATGGACGTCGACGGCAACGTTGGGGAATTCCTCGGCCAGACGGCCGCCGATCTCCTGCGAGATCTGGATGGAATTCAGGGGGAAACGCTTATCCGAGCGCTTGGATTCGACCTTGAAGCTCTTCGCCATCGACAGCTCGTCACCAAGGTACTCGCAGACGGCGGCAAAGATGGCGTCGAGATCCTTTTCGCACGCGCGGCAGCGGCACATCTGCGCCACGCCGAAGATCGTGCCGCACGCCTCCCACGCGCCGTCGAGGTCGCAGTCGTCGTTCAGCGGCTCGACGTACAGCGTCGACTGGACGATGCTGACCTTGAAGTCGCCGAATTTTGTCATGCGGCGGCGGGTGACGGTCTTGAGCTTGTCCTCAAACACGCGGCGGTTCTGGCCCTTCAGGACGATCTCGCCCAGCTTCAGTAAAAAGAGTTCTTTCATGATGTGTGTCCTATCTATATTAAATATAATTTGTGCGGTGGGTCGTGTGTCGGCCCGCTTTGTTTCAACCTCTCAGTCAGCTTCGCTGACAGCTCCCCTTGCCAAGGGGAGCCTTGGACGGTGCGCATTCCAAAGCCTCCCCTTGTGAAGGGGAGGTGGCCCGAAGGGTCGGAGAGGTCGAGGAGCCGAATCGGATTTGCAGCCCTTTCATTACCCCTGATTCTCATTTCCGAGGCGGAAGGAGCGGTACTGCACGGCCTCGGCGATATGCTCGGGGCGGATCTCTTCGCTGCCCGCAAGATCGGCGATGGTGCGCGCGACCTTTAAAACGCGGTCGTAGCTGCGGGCCGTCATGCCCAGCGCGTCGAACGCCTGCTTCATCAGCGCCGTGCAGTCGTCGTCCAGACGGCAGAACTGCCGCAGCTCGGCGGGCTTCATATAGGCGTTGCAGCGTGTCCCGGAGTTTTCATACCGCGCGGTCTGCACGCGGCGCGCCTCGTCGACGCGCGATTTGACGGCGGCGGAGGGTTCCGCCTCGGCGCGGCTGCGCAGCTCCTCAAATTTTACCGACGCGACCTCGACGATCATGTCCACGCGGTCGAGCATCGGGCCAGAGATGCGGCCGAGATACCGGTCGACCGCCGCCTGCGAGCACGTGCAGCGCCCGCTCGGGTCGCCGTACCAGCCGCACGGGCACGGATTCATCGCGCACACGAGCATGAACTCGCACGGGAACGTCTGCGAGCCCTGTACCCGGGAAATGGTCACGCAGCCGTCTTCGAGCGGCTGGCGCATGGCCTCGATGGCGTCGCGGCGGAACTCCGGAAGCTCGTCGAGGAACAGAACGCCCTTGTGCGCCAGCGAAATTTCGCCCGGGCGCACGTATGTCCCGCCGCCGGCCAGCGCCGCGGCCGAGACGGTATGGTGCGGGCTGCGGAACGGCCGCGCCTCGATGAGCGGATGCTCGGGCGGCAGCAGGCCCATGACGGAGTAGATCTTCGTCACGTCGAGCGCCTCGGCGCGCGTCATATCGGGCAGGATGGACGGGATGCGCTTGGAGAGCATACTCTTGCCCGAGCCCGGCGGTCCCACCAACAGGATATTATGCCCGCCCGCGGCCGCAATTTCAAGTGCGCGTTTCGCATTTTCCTGCCCCTTGACGTCCTTGAAGTCGAGAAGCGCGGGCCTGTGCGGCTCCGGTTCCCACCGGGGCGCAGGCTCCAGCGGCCGTTCGCCCGTCAGATGACGCGCCAGCTGCGCAAGATCCTCCACGCCGTAGACCGTCAGGCCCTCGGCAAGCGTCGCCTCGCGCGCGTTGGCCGCCGGGACGAACAGCGCGTCGTAGCCCTTTTCCCGCGCGGCCAGCGCCATCGGCAGAACACCCTGCACGGGCCGCAGCTCGCCTTGTAAGCTCAGCTCGCCGAGAAACGCGCACTTCTTTTTCGGCAGGCGCAGCTGCTCGGACGCGGCGAGGATCGCCAGAAGGATCGGCAGATCGTAGAGCGTACCGGATTTTTTCGTGCCCGCAGGCGCGAGATTCACAATGATGCGGCTGACCGGGAACCGGAATCCGCAGTTTTTGATCGCGGCGCGCACGCGCTCGCGCGCCTCCTTGACGGAAGCGTCCGGAAGACCGACCAGCTCAAACGCCGGCAGTCCGGTGCCGATATAGCATTCCGTCTCGACCTCGTAGCCCGTGATGCCGCTCAGGCCGAGCGAGAGCACCTTACTGAGCATCCGCATTCCCCTTTCCCGTGCGGTTTTTTCTTTATCATACAGCATTTTCAGGCAAAAACCAACAGCAAATTCAAATTCCGCCCGGCCTGACAAAAAGTTTTCTCCCAAAAAGCGTAACAGTTATTTCAATTTTGATTTACATTGACAGAAAAATGTGTTATAGTCAAGTTGCATCAATATGTAATTACTTTATAGGAGGTAATTGTTTTGGTTCGTAAATTCAAAACCATGGACGGCAACAATGCCGCGGCTCACGTATCGTATGCGTTTACGGAAGTCGCCGGTATTTATCCCATCACGCCGTCCTCCCCGATGGCGGACTTCGTCGATCAGTGGTCTGCGGCAGGTCTGAAGAATATCTTCGGCACCCGTGTCAAGGTCGCTGAGATGCAGTCTGAGGCCGGTGCAGCCGGTACTGTTCACGGCTCTCTCGGCGCCGGCGCTCTGACGACCACCTACACGGCGTCTCAGGGTCTGCTGCTGATGATCCCGAATATGTACAAGATCGCTGCCGAACAGCTGCCCTGCGTGTTCCACGTCTCCGCCCGTACTGTCTCGACCCACGCGCTGAACATCTTCGGCGATCACTCCGACGTCATGGCCTGCCGTCAGACCGGCTTTGCCATGCTCTGCGAGACCAACCCGCAGGAAGTCATGGATCTGTCCCCTGTGGCCCATCTGGCCGCGATCGAGGGCAAGGTCCCGTTCCTGAACTTCTTCGATGGCTTCCGTACCTCCCACGAGATCCAGAAGGTCGCGGTGTGGGACTACGCCGATCTGAAGGAAATGTGCAACATGGACGCTGTCGCGGCCTTCCGCGCACACGCGCTCAACCCCGAGCATCCCGTCGCCCGCGGCTGCCACGAGAACGGCGATATCTTCTTCCAGCACCGCGAAGCCTGCAACCAGTACTATAACGCGCTGCCCGCAGTCGTTGAAAAGTACATGGGCAAGATCAACGAAAAGCTCGGCACCAACTACCAGCTGTTCAACTACTACGGCGCGCCCGACGCTGACCGCGTCATCGTTGCGATGGGCTCCATCAACGACGTCGCCGAGGAAGTTATCGACTACATGAACGCCCACGGCGAAAAGGTCGGCCTGGTCAAGGTCCGCCTGTACCGTCCGTTCTGCCCGGATAAGCTCGTCGCAGCCATCCCGGCTACCGCCAAGAAGATCGCCGTGCTCGACCGCACGAAGGAGCCGGGCGCTCTGGGCGAGCCGCTGTACATGGACGTTGTGACCGCTCTGGCCAACGCCGGCGTCAAGGCTACCGTCATCGGCGGCCGCTACGGCCTTGGCTCCAAGGACACGCCTCCCGCCTCCGTCTTCGCTGTCTATGAAGAGCTGAAGAAGGACGAGCCGAAGCGCGAGTTCACCATCGGCATCGTCGACGACGTCACGAACCTCTCCCTGCCCGAAGACAAGAACTGCCCGAACACCGCGGCAGAAGGCACCATCGAGTGCAAGTTCTGGGGTCTTGGCGGCGACGGCACCGTCGGCGCGAACAAGAACTCCATCAAGATCATCGGCGACCACACCGACAAGTACGTGCAGGCCTACTTCCAGTACGA
>CAKUOS010000002.1 GCA_934670025.1 uncultured Oscillospiraceae bacterium | reverse complement strand
ACCAGCGACCAGCGCAAGGCGATGCTCCGGGCTATGACCACATACCTGCTCGAAAACGGCAAGATGGAGACCACCTTCACCCGCGCGAAGGAAGTTCAGCCCGTCGTCGAGAAGATGATCACCCTTGGCAAGAAGAAGGGCTTGGCCAACTACCGCAAGGCTCTGGCGTATATCACCAAGGAAGACGTCGCGCACAAGCTGTTCGAGGAGATCGCCCCGAAGTATGCCGAGCGCAACGGCGGCTACACCCGCGTGACCCGCATCGGGCCGCGCCGCGGCGACGCAGCCGAGATGGCCGTCATCGAACTGGTCTGATTCGGTCCCTGAAAAAAGAATTTCCCCTTCGGCGTATGGCCGAGGGGGTTCTTTTTTGTCTGGACGCGGCGGGAAAGATGCGGTAGAATAGAGAAAAAGAAAAGCTGGAGGTCGGAACATGGCCGCAAGGAAGAAAAAATCAGCCCGGCGGATGCCGCTGTGGCTGTATGTGCTGATCATTGTCGTATTTGCGCTCGTGACGTATTTCCGCACATCTGCGGAGCCCGCTGAGCCTGCCGGGTCGCCGTCCGAGCTGCCCGCGGCGGCTGCCCCGGCGCAGGAAGCGCCGCCTGATGAGACGCTGACGGTGCGCTTTCTCGACGTCGGACAGGGCGACAGCATTCTGCTCGTCTGCGGGGATGAGACGATGCTCATCGACGGCGGCCCGGTGGAGGAGGGGCAGTTCCTCGTCTCGCGCCTGAGCCGCCTGAACGTCACGAGCCTCGACTACGCCGTCAATACGCACCCGGATGAGGATCACTGCGGCGGTCTGGCGGGCGTGCTGGCGCAGTATCCCGCGGAACACGTGTATTCCAGCGTCACGGAGTATTCGACGAAGATCTTTTCCAACGTCGCAAAGTACGCGGCCGAACAGGGCCATCCCATCGAGGTGCCGGAGACGGGCGACACATGGACGCTCGGCAGCGCGGTCGTGACGGTGATCGGCCCGGTGCAGGAATATTCCGACCCCAACAACGGCAGCCTCGTCCTGCGCGTGGACTACGGCGAAACGAGCTTCCTCTTTACCGGCGATATGGAGCAGAAGGCCGAGGAAGATCTGCTGGCCGCCGGGGCGAACGTCAAAGCCGACGTCCTCAAGGCCGGGCACCACGGCAGCCCGACAAGCTCGTCCGAGGCGTTCCTCGAGGCCGTGGACGCTTCTGTCGCCGTCGTCAGCGTCGGCGAGGGCAACGACTACGGTCACCCGAGCGCGGACGTGCTGGCGCGGCTGGAGGCGCTTGGCGCGAAGATCTACCGCACGGACGAGCTTGGCGAGATCATCGTCACGTCGGACGGCAAAGAGCTTACCGTCACGACGGACGCGACCAGCCGTCAGCCAGCCGAAGGGACGGCGGCGTATATCGGCAACAAGAACTCACAGATCTTCCACGTGCCGTCGTGCGCGAAGCTCCCGGGCGCGGACAACCGCGTGTATTTTGACACGGTCGAGCAGGCCGAGGCCGCAGGCTATCACAAACACACGTGCGTGGAGTAAAACAGAATTTTCCCGGCTTCCACCAGCCGCTCAGACAGGCGCTTTGCCGGTCTGGGCGGCTTTGGCGCGTCTTCGGGGCAGCTTGACTGCCGCAGCGCCGAGAGCGTCAGCCCGAGCAGCGCCGCGTCGGCGATGGACAGCGCGTTCCCGTCCCAGAACGGCAGCATCGCGTACAGCGGGAAAATGCCGAGCAGATACAGTAGCCGCAGCGTGATGCGCACGGCCAGCACCGCGCCGGTCGACAGACAGAGCATCCGCCCAAGCGGGTTTTGCAGCCGCCACGCGCGCACGAGCAGCAGCGCGGCAAACGGAAGCAGCGGCACGAACAGCGCGGCCAGCGGCAGCACGATGCCCGTTTCGTACATATACGGGGTAAAGAGGCTGCTCCAGGACGAACGCAGCTCCGGACGGATCATCGACAGGGACTCCCGCCATTTGCGGATATCATCGAGGCTCAAAAACGGCGTGCCGCTTTCGTGAAACATGGATAAGGCTCTGTACCAGATGAGGACGGCCGATACGGCGAAGAGCAGAAGCGTGAGCGCGTAAGCCCAGCCGCGCTTCACGCGGAAGAAGCCCGCGCGGATGGCCCTCAGCAGCACGACGGTGAAGCCGAGCGCCGCAAGCAGATGCGCAATGGTGGAATAGGTGTAGTACAGCAGTCCGTAAAACGGCAGCAGCGCGGCCAGCGCCAGCCAGAAGCCGCCTTTTCTTCCGCGCAGCGCGTAGACGGCCAGCGCGAAGGCTGCGGGATAGAAAAACGCGGCGTATTCACTCAGATCGCCGAAGGGAAGAATGCTGGAACCAAACGGAAAGCTGTGGCGCGCGCAGACTGCACTCAGCGCGAGCACTGCGCCGTAAAACAGCCACGGCCGCAGCCCCAGCCGCCGGTAATCGGAAAAATATCCGCCCGCAAGGAACCCGAACGTCAGCAGAACCGCCGCAAGCGCACCCGCGGAACCGGAGCCGCCGTTACGGAGCTCCACGCGGAAATACGCGCCGAGGATGGCCGCGGCCGCCGCAAGCAGCAAAATTGCCGTCTGTTTTTTCGGCCGGTGCGCATGGTCAAGCGCAAGGCCGACGGCCTCTGCGTCGCCCATCTGCCGCACGGCCTCGGCCTGTGCCGCGGCCTCGTCCATGCCGTCTGCGCGGTATGCCTCGGCCTGATCGTCCAGGTGCGCGCGCAGCTCGGCACGGATGGCCGGGCGCACGCGCTTCCAGCGGATCTGCCGCCCGACGTCGTCGAGATACGCATCAAACGCTTCAGCCAAAGCACGCGCCTCCCTTCAGAACCTTTGCGACTGCCGCGGTGTAGGCGTCCCACTCGGCCTCTTTTTCGGCCAGCCGCTTTTTTCCGCTGTCCGTCAGGCGGTATACGCGCCGCACGCGGCCCGCGGCGGCCGATTCATAGGCCGTGATGAAGCCCTTCTGCTCCAGCGTGTGCAGCAGCGGATAGAGCGTCCCGGCCTTGAGATCGAACGTGTGGTCCGAGCGGCGGCGCAGCGCGTCGATCATCTGATAGCCGTACATATCCTGCTCGGCGAGCAGCTTCAGGAGCATCAGCCCCGTGCTGCCGGCCAGCAGCGTCTTGTCAAATTCCATACAAACGCCTCCGATAGATAGATTGTCGATATATCGAGTATCTATATAATAGCGGAAAACGGAGCGCCTGTCAAGGAAAAAGAAAACAGGAGGAAGAGAAACTCTTCCTCCTGTTTGAAACGGTGCAGATCCATCGCGCGGATGCTTAAGGGGCGTTTGACCGCAGCAGTCAAACGGTTCCGCGCGGCGGATCACGCATACACCGCCGGGTGCTTCATTATTTGTCGGTGGGAACCATGTCCATCGTGAAGTATTGCAGGCAGAGCTTGGTCAGCGTGCCGTCTTCCTTCATTTCGCGCAGGCAGGCGTCAACAGCCTGCTGCAGCTCGGTCTCGTTCTTGGCGAACAGGAAATAGCCGTCCGGGAGGGAGATCTCGTTGGAGTTGGGGATCTCGATCAGGCGAAGATCATAGCCGTGCTCTTCCTGTGCGATCGCAAAGTCAGCCTTGTTCTGGATGCAGGCGTCATAGCGGCCGGTAACGACCTGGGAGATGCACTCCTGTGCGCCGGCGTCGATGTAGTCAAGGATGATCTGGCCTTCCGGATTCTGCTCGTTATAGGTTTCCAGGAAGATCGCGGTCGCGGTGCCGGTGATCGTCAGAACGTGCATACCGGCGAGATCCGCCAGGCTGTTGATCGTATCATTGTCGCCGGCAACGCCGATGACATAGGGGCTGGTGTAATAGGAAACTTCGGAATACAGATAGTTGTCGGCGCGTTCCTGCTTCCAGGTGATGTTGGAACCGACCATGTTAAACTTGCCGGCATCCAGACCCGGGGTCAGAGCGGAGAATTCACCGGCGCAGTAGAGTTCAAACTCATACTGCGGCAGACGTGCGTCGAGTTCCTTGACGATTGCGATCTCATAGCCGTCATAGGTGCCGTCGTCATTGACAAAGTTCAGGCGGGCGGCCGTGCCGGGGAAGCCATAGACAACCTTCTGAACCTCGGCCGTTTCTGCTTCTGCGGGAGTCTCGGTTTCGGCGGCGGTGTCAGCCGGGGTCTCGGCTGCGGGAGTTTCGGTCGTTTCGGGAGTCTTTTCTTCCGGGGTAGCTGCGGGAGTTTCCTGCTTGCTGCTGCATGCAACCATGCTCAGCACCATCAGCAGGGCCAAAAGAATCGCTAATACCTTTTTCATGTCGTCCTCCTTGATGTGATTCGGTGATTTATAAAAATGGAGCGCCCATTTTTATCGTTTTAATGTGTCAGGATCCTCTGGATGAACTGACGTGTGCGGTCCTTCTTCGGATTGGTGAAGAACTCCTCCGGTGTGCCTTCCTCGTAAATGTTGCCGTTCTCAAAGAAAATAACGCGGTCGGCAACATCCTTGGCAAAGCCCATTTCATGCGTGACGATGATGAGCGTGATGCCCTTGTGGGAGATTGAGCGGATAACGTCGAGAACCTCGCCGATCATCTCGGGATCGAGCGCGGAGGTCGGCTCGTCGAACAGAATGACCTTCGGCTTGATCGCCAGCGCGCGTGCAATGCCGACGCGCTGCTGCTGACCGCCGGAGAGCTGATGCGGATAGTAGTTCATGCGATCGGCAAGACCGACGCGGGTCAGCTCAGCCTCAGCGATTTTTCGTGCCTCATCCTTCGGCATCTTCTTAACGACAACAAGTGCTTCCATGACGTTTTCAAGCGCCGTCTTATGACGGAACAGGTTGTAGGACTGGAAGACCATAGCGGTCTCGCGGCGCACACGGAGAATATCCTTGTTGTGGACCTTCTTCATATCCAGCTTCAGATCGTCAAGGATCAGTGTACCGGATTCTGCACGCTCCAGAAAGTTCAGCG
Source organism: uncultured Oscillospiraceae bacterium (assembly GCA_934670025.1). Lineage (GTDB taxonomy): Bacteria > Bacillota > Clostridia > Oscillospirales > Oscillospiraceae > CAG-170. Next base: position 72,745 of record CAKUOS010000002.1, on the reverse strand, counting down.
TGCGGAGAAACGTGGACTTACCGGAGCCGCTGGCGCCGAGAATAACGACGACCTCACCGGTTTCCACACGGCAGTTCACATCACGAAGTACGTGGTTCTTGCCAAAGCTCTTGTTCCAATTCTGTACTTCAATCATGCGTTTTCCTCCTGGGGCAGTGCCACCTCATCATCCTTGATTTTGCGGTCATAGACATTCAGACGCTTCTCGACCATCTTCACAATAAAGCCAAGGAAGATACAGATGATCCAATACGTCAGAGCGGCGCAGATATAGGCTTCGAAGTAATGGAAATTTCTGCCTCCAAGGACTTTGGCCTTGCCCATCATATCCATGACGGAGATGATGAATGCCAGCGACGTGCCCTTGATCAGCGAGGTCAGCGCGTTGCCGAACGACGGAACGGCGACGACCAGCGCCTGCGGGATCGTGATCCGCCAGAGCGTCTGAAGACCGGTCATGCCAATGGACTTGGCCGCTTCGGTTTCCTTGCGGTCGACGGAAAGCAGCGCCGCGCGGATAACCTCGGACTCATATGCGGACTCCTGCAAAATAAATGCGACGAGCGCAAAGGTGAACGGCGTGATGGAGTTGATGTCCAGCGAGGTGCCCCAGCGCTTATTAAATGCATTTGCAATGAGGGGCAGACCGTAATAGGACATATACAGCAGGACCATCAGCGGAACGCCGCGGATAAATGAAACATAAACGCCGCAGATCTGCCGCAGCACGGGAACCTTCTTGATCTTGACGAGTGCAATCAGAAAACCGAAGAAGATGCCGAATAACGTCGCCAGGACTGTCAGTTTCAGAGTCATGGGCAGGCCCTGCAAAATAACAGGCCAATACTCCCATATCAAACTAGCATCAAAGCTCATGTGTATTTCCTCCCCTAAACGGAACTTTTGCCGACGCGTCAGACACGGCGCGTCATACGCACATATGCAGGGCTGCACAGGTCCTTTCCCATCTGGACAGAAATAGTATAATATTGTTTTGAAAAAGCGTCAATCATTTTTTATTCATAAACTTATCATAAAATCACAATAAATTGTCACAAAAGAGAAAACTTTAATCTGATGTTCACCGCGTTTTTTACGGAATTTCAGATTATTCACTCTAATTTGTGCTAATATTACAAAAAAGTACGATGTTTTTTTACATTACGCTGGATTTGGGAGGCATACCAGATATTGTGCGGCAGGCTGAGCGGCTGAATAGAATATAATAGGAAAATACTCGAAAAATGCAGAATCATATTACTGATTTTCGTGCAGTTTTTGCGGTTTCTTATGAACTTTCTTCCGTGGGCACTGAAGACACGGATACGGCCTTTTGGCGAGGTTTCCTGAAAAGATGATTGAATTTTCCAAAATGTCTGGTAGAATAAAGGCAGGAGTAAAAGAGAAAGAGGGTGCTGCGTTGAAGCTATTAGCGGTACAGCGTCGGGAAAAAATCAAGGCTCTGCTGCTGGAAAAGGACACGGTCACGACGAACGAGATCATTGACCAGTTTGGGATCAGCGTTGAGACAGTCCGGCGGGATCTTGACATTCTGGAAAACGAAGGCTTCCTCGACAAAATCTATGGAGGTGCGACGCTGAAAAAACGCACGGCTGCGCATCCGGCAAGAGCGCTTCTTGACCAGACGTTTGTCGAAGGGAAAAAGCGCGTTGCCGCCCGCGCTGTGCAGTTTATGAAGCAGGGCGACACAATTTTCCTGGATAATTCCAGTGCAGTGTTTTATATGTGTCCGGGGCTGCTGGAAATGGATATCACGGTGCTGACAAATTCGCTTCGTGTGGCGAATGCACTTTCCAAGAGCAAGCATATCCGCCTGATCTGTATTGGCGGGCAGTATGAAGCGGACGAAGATGCATTTCTGGGGCCGTCGGCAGTCAGCGGGATGCAGAAATATCAGATCGACCGTGCGTTCCTCTCCTGCAATTCCTTTGATATGCGCAACGGCTTGATGACGACCAGCGAACAGATCGCGCTGATGAAGCAGATCGTGATCAGCAGTGCGCAGCAGCGCTGCCTGCTGGTGGATCACAGCAAATTCGGCAAGGCGTCCTTTGTCCATATGTGTGAGTTTGGGGATATCGACAGGCTGTTTACCGACCGGCCGATCACACCGGAATGGCAGTCGTTCTTTGAACGGCATGGGATCAAGGTCTATATCTGCGAGTCCGGAGAGGGCAGATTTCCGGCACTCGGCGAAAAACCGTTGGAAGAGCTGCTGCCGGAGCAGACGGAAGAAGAATAAGCATACAGAAGAAAAAGCCGCGCGTTTTCACGCGCGGCTTTTATGCGCCGGAGCATAAATAAAACAGCCGCTGCCTGTCGGCAGCGGCTGTTTTGGCCAAAAGCGGCCGGCATATTCGGCTTGGAGAGGCGCAGGGGCGAACGGGAAAGGGAGAAGAACGTGCGCCGTGTGCCGCTGGTTCTGCCGAAGAGCGTGTTAATCCCGTTATTTCAGCTGCCCTTTTTCCCGAAGAGACTGTACGGCGTCAATCAGACAGGCGTTTTGCTGATGCGTACCGATCGAGATACGTGCCAGCGGGAAATCGCCGCGGATCATGACGCCATACGGCAGCAGATCAAAGTACAGCTCGCCGGCGGGCTTGCCGAGGTCGGCATAAATGAAGTTTGCCTGCGAATCGAAGACATGGTAACCGAGGCTGCGCAGCGTCTGTGTCAGATACGTGCGTTCGGCGGTGTTATTATCGATGGTCTTTTTCCGGAAATCTTCGTCGGAAAGCGCTGCAATGCCGCCCTCAATCGCAACAGTGCTGAGCGAACGGGCTGCCACGGCTTTGTTCAAATACCGAATGATTTCTTCACAGGCCATTGCGTAGCCAAGACGGATGCCGGCCATGCCGTACAGCTTGGAATAGGTCTGCACAACGATCATGTTCGGGTACTTTTCCAGATATGGCGTCATTGTCCGGTCGGCCGCATTTTCGGAAAATTCGATATACGCCTCGTCTACGACAGCGATGACATGCTTGGGCAGCCGGTCCAATAACGAGCGCATCTGATCGCCGGTGATAGCAGTACTGGTGGGGTTCTGGGGATTGCAGAGGAAAACCATGCGCGTCTGCGCGGTCACTGCGGCGAGAATCGCTTCGGTGTCGATCTGCATGGTGTCCGGACGACAGGGGACATCCACAATCTTTGCGCCGTTTTTGAACGCGATGTAATAGTAGGGCGGATAGGCGGGCGAAGGGATGATACATTCCGTGCCGGGCTTCAGGAAAGCCTCGCCTGCGTAGGCCAGTGCGTTGGCCGCACCGCAGGTCAGCGTGATATTGCCGGGCTTCATTCCGAATTTTTCGGCAAGCATTCCGCGCAGCAGCGTATCGCGCGTCGAATCCGGATACAGATGACCCTGGCGGAGCGCCGCTGTCATAGCCTCCAGAGCCTTGGGGGATACACCGTAGGGGTTCTCATTGGAGGCCAACTTATAGACTTCATCTAAGTGATATTTCTCTTTTGCGCCCTTGATGGACACGCCGACAGGGATCACGGTGGATGGCGCGGGCTGCAAGGCGTAGGATTGCGCAAACTGTTCAAACATGACGAACTCACCTTTTCTGCATTTTTTCTGTTTTGATCGCGCTGCGGGCGCTTCGCTCTCAGTATAACAGGCAGCCACAGAAAAGTCAATTAACATCGTCTAAAATTGGTCACAAAAGTATCATAAATACGTAAAACATCGAATTAAAATTGAAATAACCCGGTTTCTATCCTAAATAATCACAAAATCGCCTAAATTTCCGATGAGAAAAACGAGGACAATCAAAAAAATACACATTTCATAACAATATTTGCATTATATCTTGATAATATTGATTGACACTATGGAGAAAGTATGGTACATATTAAGTGCGCACATTGAATTTGATCCCATCCCATCCCATTTACATTCATTGCATTGACGAAATAGAAAGGAAGTCGCACATTATGATTCGTCCGCAGATCAAATCGTTCAAGCAGCTGCTTCAGGAGGAAAAGGGAATCCTCGCGCCCTGCGTATTTGACAGCGCCTCTGCGCACGTAGCGGAGCTGGCCGGGTTCAAGGCGATCTGCCTCAGCGGCGCCGAGCTTTCTATGGCGATGGACGGCCTGCCCGATCTCGGCATTCTGAGCCTGCCGGAACTGGAATGGATCGTCAGTCGTATCACGGAGACCTGCTCGCTGCCCATCATTGTCGACGCGGAGGATGGTTTCGGCAGCGTACAGAACGTCTATCGGACCTGCCGCCGTCTGGCCAAGGCCGGCGCGATGGCGATCCTGATGGAGGATGAGGCCGAGCCGGGCTTTGCTAAGGGCATGGTCGAAAAAAATATCATCCCGAAGGAAGAATACTGGTCGAAGGTACGCGCAGCCAAGGCTGCGCTGGAAGGCACGGACTGCATTTTTATTGCCCGCACCAACGTCCTGATTGATACGGAAGAAGGATTCCGGGACGCGATTGCGCGCTGCAAGGGCTCTATTGAGGCCGGTGCCGACATGCTGCTGATCAATCAGCTGAAGACGATGGAACAGGCCAGACGTGTCTCCGAGATTTTCCGGGGTGTTCCCATGATGTTCCCGGATATCAACCAGACTGTAAAACAGCCGGAGCTTCGTGCGGACGATCTGTACCCGCTGGGATTCAACCTTGTTACCATGCATTTCATGATGAAGGGCGCGATGGCCGGTATGCTGCATTATGCCATGCGCGTGGCCAAGGAAGGCAACAACCTCTATCCCCGTGACGACCGTCCGTTCCAGATCTCCGGTCAGAGTGCACAGCCGTTCTACCCGGTACAGGAGTGGCTGGACTTTGAAGGGGAACTGTCCGGTGTGCACCGCACGTTCTGGGGCGATAAAATGGATCTGAACAAGGAATAATATAGAAAGGCGGATTGTGATTATGGCTAAAATCGAAGACCTGAAGGGCTTTTGCTACCCTGTTTCTCCGGAGGGAAAGGCGTCTCTGCTTGGCGCGTATCCTTGGCATTATGGTACGGAATATCTGAACATCGCATATCGCGTCGATCCGGACGCGGTGAAGCGCTGGCTCCCGGAGCCGCTTGAGCTGGGCGACCATCCCGACGTTGCCTATGTGGCGTTCAGCAAGTGGTGGTCTGTGTGGGAAGATGCAAAGGATCTGCCTGCGGTGAACCCTGAGCGTACGCAGTATAAGGAAGCTGCGATCTGGGTCGGCTGTTCGTTCAACGGCGAGCAGGCCCAGATGTGCCTGCCCATCTGGGTTGACAACGACTTTACGATGGCGCGGGGCTGGATGATGGGCTTCCCGAAAAAGCTCGGTCAGATCGCGCTCACGGACTATAACCCCTATAACCCGGCGATGGCACCGCTTGGCATCGGCTCTGCGATGACCGGTATCGTTAGTTCGCACGGCGAACGGCTGATCAAGGGTACGCTGCATGTCGACCGTCAGATCGATCCCGGCGAGCTGCCGGCGCCGATGGGCCGTCCGCTGATCCACCTGCGGCATTTCCCGAGCCTTGTGCCTGGCCGCGGCCCGAGCGTCTGCGAACTTGTAAAACTTGGCGCTGTCAACAAGAAGTCGGATCCCGTTGCCTGGGCGGGCAGCGGTGAACTGGAGTTCTATCCGTCGGAACTGGAGGAGCATATGCCTCTGGCGCCGAAGGAGGTTCTTGGCGCATACTGGTTCCGCAACGGTTATACCTTTAACGGCGCGGAAGTCATCTACGACTATACAAAGTAAACCACAAAAGACAGCATAATAAAACCGCAGGCACACCGGAATCCCGGCGCGTCTGCGGTTTTGCGTTTGTGGAGGAAGGCTATTTTTTTTCCGCGGTGGATGGCGCGTCGTTTGCGGAGTGGAAGACGCGGATGGCGGTGGCCAGCGCGTGCATCTGCTTGTCGTTCAAAACGGTGTAAAACGCGCTGCGGCTGTTATTCAGATGGTCGAGAAGTGCCTGCACGGCTTCCGGTTCGTCATGTGCCTGAAGGGCACTGAGCAGACGGGTATGCTCTTCGATTGCATCTTCCCGTCGCTTAGGGTTGGCCAGATTGAGCCAGCGGGCCCGCAGCATTTGCAGACGCATCTGACTGAGAATATTGCTGATGCGGGGGCTGGCGGAAAATTCGGCGAGCTTCTGGTGGAACAGATCGTCATAGCGGTAATGTTCGGAAAGATTCTCCGCGCTGCTGGTATATGCCTGATGAATCTGCACCAATTCCTGCTCCTGCACCTCAGTAAGCCAGCTGCCCCGGGCAATGATACGGATCGCTTCGGCCTCCAGCGCACAGCGGACCGTCAGAATATCGGAAATATCGTCATAGCAGACGGGACTGACGCGCGGCTGGCCCTTTTCATTGATCTGCACGAGCCCGTCCATCTGTAATAGCAGAACCGCCTCGCGGATCGGCGCGCGGCTCATATTCAGTTCCCGGGAGAGCTGATTGTCGGAAAGCGGCGCGCCCGGAAGGAGTGCATAGGAAAGGATTTGATCGCGGATCGCATCATATGCGATGGAGACCTGCGCGCGGTTTGTTTTCGGCATATGTGATGTCCTCCCTGCGTTTCGATGCGTTTACCTCTATTATAGTCTAAAATAACAAAAAAGCAATGAAAATTTTGTCGACGAAAATACTTGATATTTGTCGACGAAAATGATAGTATGATGTCATCAAGACTGAACCGAGAAAGGGGTCATAAACTCATGGATAGCTTCAAAAACGTGTTTTCTCTGTCCGGTAAAACTGCGCTGGTGATCGGAGCGGGCGGGCTCGGGCTGCCGATCGCGCGCGCGCTGATGCAGAACGGCGCGGATATCGTGCTTGCCGATATGAAAGAGCCCGACGGCGCGTTTGCCGAGGACTGCCGCGCCGAGGGGCGGCAGTGCTTCTTCGTGCCGGTCAACCTGCTTGACGAAGAAAGCGTCGTGAAAATGGTCGCCGAGGCCCGGCAGAAGACCGGCCGCATCGACATCCTCGTCAACGCCGCAGGCGTCAACAAGCTCATCAAGGCCGAGGATTACGACTCGAAGGCGTGGGATTTCGTCCTGGGTATCAACCTGCGCGGCCTGTATCTGGTCACGCGCGAGGTCGGCAAGGTCATGATCGAGCAGAGCTACGGCCGCATCCTTTCGATCTCCTCCGTCAAGTCGCTGATCGGCACGGATCAGGATTATACCGCCTATTGCGCGTCCAAGGGCGCGGTCAATATGTACACGAAGCAGCTGGCCTGCGAGTGGGGCAAATACGGCATCACGGCCAACGCCATTGCCCCGACGTTCACCAGAACGCCGATCAATTCCTTCCAGCTCGACGATCCCGTCTTTTATAAGACGCTGGTCGACCGCATCCCCAGAGGCCGCATCTGCACGGCGCGCGATCTTGGCTGCGCGGCGGTCTTCCTTTGCAGCGACGCCGCAGAGTTCATCAGCGGCCAGGTGCTGTGCGTCGACGGCGGTCTGACGGCAAAGCAGTAAGGAGGCGCAGGCATGAAACTTGGCGCCTGTGTGCCGCTCGAACAGTACGGGACGCTGGTCGACTGCGGCTATCGGTCGATCGCGCTCGCGGCGAAGGACGTTGCGGCCTGGAGCGAGGCGGAGCTGGCGCACGCGCGGCAGATCCTGACGCAGGGGCCGCTGGAGCGCATCAGTCTCAACAGCTTCTGCCCGGCGTCTTTGCGGCTGCACGGGCCGGGGTACTCGCGCGAGGCGGTCATGCGCTTTACATGGACGGTGCTCGAACGCGGGAGCAAGCTCGGCTTCCGGTATCTCGGCATCGGCGCGCCCGCGTCGCGCAATCTCCTGCCGGGCGAGGATCCCGCGCAGGCGATGGACGAATTTCGTCAGGCGATCGGCGATATCTGCACACTTGCCGCGCAGTACGGCATGGAGATCCTGATGGAGTCCGTGTGCAGCGTCGAATGCAATTTCATCACGACCACACGGCAGGCGCTGGCCTTCGTGCGGGAGATGGGCCGGGAAAATCTGCACCTGGTCTACGATATTTATCATGAATATATGGAGCGGCAGCCGCTTTCCGTCATCGAAGAGGCGGCTTCCGAGATCCGCGTGGTCCACGCGGCGCAGGACGCGGGCAAAAAGCGCGCGTATCTCTGCCCGGAGCAGGCCGCGGTCTTCAGGCCCTATTGGGACGCGCTGCAAAAGGCGGGCTATGCGGGCGAATGGAACGTGGAAGCGTTCGAAGGCGACTGCGCGGACGGCCTGCGGCAGACCATGCGGACCATGCAGCTGCTGGCGCAGGACGCGGCGGAATAACGCAGAACAAACAAGAGAAGACGGGCGGTACAGACGCGCCGCCCGCGTCAGAAAGGGTAAAGGAAACATGAAAGCAGTCTATATGAAAGAGCCCTGGAGCATCGAGGTCAAGAACATCGACGTTCCGCAGCCGAAGGAAAATGAGGCGCTCCTGAAAATTTACGCCGCCGGTATCTGCGGCAGCGACATCGGCGCATTTCGCGGAACGAACGGCCTGGTGTCCTATCCGCGCGTCATCGGCCACGAGCTGGCCGGCGAGATCCTCTCCATCCCGGAAAACAACCCCAAGGGTCTGAAGCCCGGCGACCATGTGGTCGTCGATCCGTATCTGTATTGCGGGCATTGCTATCCCTGCTCCATCGGCCGCACGAACTGCTGCACCGATCTGCACGTGCTGGGCGTCCATGTCGACGGCGGCATGGCGGAGTATTTTGCGCACCCGGCGGATATGCTCGTCAAGGTCCCGGACGATATGCCGTGGGACATCATCCCGATGGCGGAACCGCTGACGATTGCGCTGCACGGCCTGCACCGGCTTCAGCTGAAGGCCGGCGAGCATATCGCCGTCAACGGCGCGGGCACCATCGGCCTGCTTGCCGCGCTGACGGCCATCCACTACGGCGCGGAGCCGATCCTCATCGACCTCGTCGAGGAGCGTCTGGCCTTTGCGCGCAGCCTCGGCGTGAAGCATACCATCAATCTCAAGACCGACGATCTGATCGAAAAGGTCCGGGAATACACGAACGGCCGCATGGCCGAGTGCGTCATGGAGGCGTCCGGTGCAAATTCCGCGATCCGCGCGACGCTGGATATCGCCAGCCACGCCGGGCGCATCGCGCTGACCGGCTGGCCCAAGCAGGAAACGCCGCTGCCCACCGACATGATCACGAAGAAGGAACTGGACGTGCGCGGCGCAAGAACGAGCGCGGGCGAGTTTGAAGAAGCCGTGGATATCATTTATCATGACAAGGTGCCGGTGCGCGCGCTGCTGACGAAGGTCGTTTCGGTCGACGAGGTGCCCGCCGTCCTGCGGGACATCGAGAAGAACCCCGGCAATTATCTGAAAGTCAACGTCCTGTTCTGATAAGGAGGCAGTCTATGAAGCAGACCTACCGTTACGCCCTCGCGTGCCCGACGAGCATGGGCGTGCGCATCACGCCGCCGGAGCGGATGGCGGTGCAGAACAGCAATACGTTTTATATGCAGGCGACGAGCGCCGAGTCGAACGTCCTGAACATTGCGTCGAGCCTCGGTCATGAGTGCCTCGTGCTGACGAAATTCGTCAAGGGCAGCCCCGTCGCAGACTTCATCAAGCGCCAGCTGCGCGCGCGGAACATCCGTTTCGAGGGTCTGGACGTCGAACAGGGTGGCCCGTGGGGCTATCGCCACCAGTTCAATATTGCGGACTCGGGCTTTGGCCTGCGCGCACCGCGCGTGTGGAATGACCGTGCGGGCGAGGTCGGCAGAACGCTCAGTATCGAGGATTTTGACGTTGACCGCATTTTCGGTCAGGAGGGCGTCGCCATCCTGCACCTGTCCGGCCTCATCGCGGCCATGAGCCACGAGACGACCGAGTGCTGTCTTGCGCTCGCGAAAGCCGCCAAGCAGTACGGAACGCTCGTTTCGTTCGACCTCAATTACCGCGCCACGTTCTGGAAGGGCCGCGAAGAAGAATTGAGTGCCGCATTCGGCGAGATCGCGTCGCTGGCCGACGTGCTCATCGGAAACGAAGAGGACTTCCAGCTCTGCCTCGGCTTCAAAGGCCCCGAAGCGGGCGGCAAAGACCTCGCATCCAAGATCGAATCGTTCAAGACCATGATCTCGCAGGTGCAGGCAAAATATCCGAATGCAAAGATGTTTGCAACGACGCTGCGGCAGGTCATTTCGGCGAACGAGCACCTCTGGGGCGCGATCCTGCTCTCGGACGGCAAGTGGTACGTCGAGGAGCCCAGAGAAATTCAGGTCATGGACCGCATCGGCGGCGGCGACGGCTTCTCCGGTGGCCTCCTGTACGGCGTGCTGAACGGCTGGGAACCGGAAAAGTGCCTCCAGTTCGGCTGGGCGTCTGGCGTGCTGGCAGCTTCGAGCCTCAATGACTATGCCGAGCCTGCGGATGAAAAGCAGGTCTGGGATATTTACAAGGGAAACGCGAGGGTACAGCGATGAAAAAAGCAGATATCGGCCTCATCGGCCTTGCCGTCATGGGCGAAAATCTCGTCATGAACATGGAGTCCAAGGGCTTCACCGTGGCGGTCTTCAACCGCACGACGGAGAAGGTGGACAAATTCGTAAACGGCAGAGCCGCGGGCAAGAACATCATCGGCTGCCACAGCCTTGAAGAGCTGGTGGCAAACCTTGAAAAGCCGCGCAAGGTGTTCATGATGGTCAAAGCGGGCAATGCCGTTGACGACATGATCGAGCAGCTGCTGCCGCTTCTTGAGGACGGCGATATTTTAATTGACGGCGGCAACTCACACTTTCCAGACACGATTCGCCGGACGGCTTACGTGGAATCCAAGGGCAAGCTCTACATCGGCACCGGCGTATCCGGCGGCGAGGAGGGCGCCTTAAAAGGCCCCAGCATGATGCCCGGCGGCAGCCCTGCGGCGTGGCCGTACGTAAAGCCCATCTTCCAGGCCATCTGCGCGAAAGTCGAGGACGGCAGTCCCTGCTGTGACTGGGTCGGCGAAAACGGCGCGGGGCACTTTGTCAAAATGGTGCACAACGGCATCGAATACGGCGATATGCAGCTCATCTGCGAAGCCTATCAGCTCATGCGCGACCTCCTTGGAATGTCCGACGATGAAATGCACGAGGTTTTCGCCGCGTGGAACAAGACCGAGCTGGATTCCTACTTAATTGAGATCACCCGCGATATTCTTGCCTACAAGGATACCGACGGGCAGCCTATCGTCGAGAAAATCCTCGACACCGCCGGGCAGAAAGGCACGGGCAAATGGACGGGCATTGCAGCGCTCGACGAGGGCGTTCCGCTGACGCTCATCGGTGAGGCAGTCTTTGCACGCTGCCTGTCCGCCATGAAGGACGAGCGCGTCGAGGCGGCGAAGGAATACGCCCGCACGATCCCGGCCTTCACCGGCGACAAAGCCGAAATGGTCGAGGCCATCCGGCAGGCGCTCTATGCTTCCAAGATCATCTCCTACGCGCAGGGCTATACGCTCATGCGCACAGCGGCGAAGACCTACGGCTGGAACCTCAACTACGGCGGCATCGCGCTCATGTGGCGCGGCGGCTGCATCATCCGGAGCGTGTTCCTCGGCAAGATCAAGGAGGCGTATGACAAGAACCCGGCGCTGAGCAACCTGCTGCTCGACCCGTATTTCAAGCGTACAATGGAAACGCTGGTTCCCGCATGGCGCAAGGTCGCGGCGGCGGCAGTCTCTTACGGCGTTCCCGCGCCCGCGATGACGGCGGCACTCAGCTACTTCGACGGCTACACCACCGACCGCCTGCCCGCGAATCTCTTGCAGGCGCAGCGCGACTACTTTGGCGCGCACACCTATGAGCGGCTGGACGCACCGCGCGGCCAGTTCTTCCACACCAACTGGACCGGCCACGGCGGTAGCACCGCCGCGAGCACGTATAACGCATAAGGAGGCGGATGTATGGCTTTTTATGAAGGAAAAGTGGCCGTTGTGACCGGCGCGGGCGGCGTTTTGTGCTCCGTCCTGTCCAAGGCGCTGGCAAAACAGGGCGCGAAGGTCGCGCTGCTCGGCAGGACGCTTGCCAATGTGCAGCGCGTGGCCGGCGAGATCGCCGCCGCGGGCGGCACGGCGAAGGCATACGAATGCAATGTGCTGGACGCCGCGCAGTGCGAAGCTGTCGCCGAACAGGTGCTGCGCGAGCTTGGCCCGTGCGATCTGCTCATCAACGGCGCGGGCGGCAATCATCCCAGTGCCACCACCGGCCACGAATATTTTGCGCCCGGCGATCTGGACGCGGACGAGAAGAACTTCTTCCGCCTCGATCCGTCCGCCGTTTCGTCGGTGTTCGGCCTCAACTTTATGGGCATCCTCATCCCCACGCAGGCGTTTGCGAAGCAGATGCTCGGCCGCGCGGACTGCGCCGTTTTGAACATCTCGTCCATGAACGCCTACACGCCGCTGACCAAGATCCCGGCGTACTCCGGAGCCAAGGCTGCGGTGTCGAACTTCACGCAGTGGCTGGCCGTGCATTTTTCCAAAATGGGCATCCGCGTCAACGCCATCGCGCCGGGCTTCTTCTCCACGAAGCAGAACGCCGCGCTTTTGTGGAACGCGGACGGCACGCCGACGGCGCGCACCGGCAAGATCCTTGCCGCGACGCCGATGGAACGCTTCGGCAAGCCCGAGGAGCTGATCGGCGCGACGCTGTTCCTGATGAACGCAGAGGAAGCGTCGTTCGTGACCGGCGTGGTCATTCCCGTGGACGGCGGCTTCTCGGCCTACAGTGGGGTCTGATATGCAGGATATCTACAAAATCGCCGCGAACGGCGGCATTTCGGACGCAGAGCTGCAAGACGCGCTTCTGGCGGCGCTTGCGGGAAGAGAACTCAAAAAGGTGCTGATCCTCCCGCCCGATTTTACGCGCTTTCATTCGCAGGCGGGCAAGATCGCGAGCATCTATTATCATTATCTGACCGCGCGCGGCGTGCAGGTCGATATCATGCCCGCGCTCGGCACGCACGAGGCGGTCTCCGAAGCGCAGTGGAATGCGATGTACGACAACATTCCATACGAAAAAATGATCGTCCACGACTGGCGGCACGACGTGGTGAAGATCGGCGAAGTTCCCGCAGATTACCTGGAGGAGATCACAGAGGGCCTCTGGCACGAACCCGTCAGCGTGGAGATCAACCGCCGCGTGATGGATGAGAGCTATGACCTCATCATCTCGCCCGGTCAGGTCGTGCCGCATGAGGTGATCGGTATGGCAAACCACTCGAAAAACCTCTTTGTCGGCGTCGGCGGCAGCGACATGATCAACAAATCGCACATGGTCGGCGCGGTCTACGGCATGGAGCGCATGATGGGCAAGGATCATTCTCCGGTGCGGAAGCTCTTTGACTACGGTCTGGAGCATTTCCTGAACAAGCGGCCCATCCTCTTCGTCCTGACCGTCTGCACGGCTCCGGAGGGCGAGAGCGTCATGCACGGCCTGTTCATCGGCGAAGGAAGAAGCTGCCTGACCGAGGCCGTGAAGCTGGCGCAGGAGAAGAACATTGACTTTGTCGACCACGGCATCAAAAAGTGTGTCGTCTATCTCGACCCGACGGAGTTCAAGACCACGTGGGTCGGCAACAAGGCCGTCTACCGCACGCGCATGGCGATCGCCGACGGCGGCGAGCTGATCGTGCTGGCGCCCGGCGTCGTGCGATTTGGCGAGGACGCGCTGTGCGACAAGCTCATCCGCAAATACGGCTACTGCGGCAGGCTCCATACGCTGGAGGCATTCAATCAGCCCGAAAACACCGATCTGCGCGAGAATATGGGCGCGGCTGCGCATCTCATCCACGGCTCGAGCGACGGCCGGTTCTCCATCACCTACGCCGTGAAGAACATCACGCGGGAGGAGGTCGAATCCGTCGGCTTCCGCGCGGCGGATTACGATGAAACGGCGAAGAAATACGACCCCGCAAAGCTGCATTACGGCTATAATACCGTGGACGGCGAGGAGATCTATTACATCCCGAACCCCGCGCTGGGGCTCTGGATCAACCGCGAGAAATTTGAACAGGAGCGTTGAAACGTATGAAAAAACTGGTCTCTCTTGTAAACAAGGATTTTCCCGAAATCGAAGCGATCAACAAGCGCGCACAGCAGTACGCCGCCGCCAAAGGCATCGATTACGAATGGATCCGCATGGACAAATACGACGAGGAGAAGGCCGTGGCCGCTTTGCAGAACGCGGATGCGGGCATCATCGACTGCGAACCGTATGACGCGCGCGTCTTTTCCCGCATCGTGCCGCGCAACCGCCTGCTCATCCGCTACGGCGTGGGCTACGACGCGGTGAACATCCCCGACGCGACGGAATGCGGCGTCAAGATCGCCCGGACGACCGCGGCGAACGCCACGGCGGTCGCGGAAATGGCGCTGAGCATGATGCTGGCGCTCAAGCGCCGGCTCTTCTCCATCAGCCTCGCTTCGCAGGTCTGGTGCGCGGAACTGGCGTCCGATCTGACCGGCTGCACGGTCGGCATTCTCGGCTTCGGCGCGGTCGGCAAGGCGCTGGCCAAGCTGTTGCAGGGCTTTGACTGCCGCATTCTGGTCTATGATTCCTACCACGACGACGCGGCCGCGGCGCGTCTGCACGCGGAATTCTGCGATCTGGACACGATCTTCCGCGAGGCTGACGCCATCAGCTGCCATCTGGCGCTGAACAAGGACACGGCGAAGCTCGTGAACCGCAAGACGCTGGCGATGATGAAGCCGACGGCCATTCTGGTCAATACCGCGCGCGGCGGTCTGGTCGACGACGAGGCGCTGCAGGAAGCGCTGCGCGAGGGCCGCATCGCGGGCGCGGGGCTCGACGTGTTTACCACGGAGCCGCTGGAGGCGGACAGCGCGTACCGGACGCTCAAAAACGTCGTTCTGACGCCGCATCTGGCCAGCACGACGCAGGGCTCGTTCTGGAATATGTACAGCGCCTGCATCGACATTGCCGCGAACTTCTTTGAAGGCAAGGACGACCCGCGCCTTCTGAACTGAAAATCATAAAAACGCACCGGCGAAGCTCTCAAAAGGAGCTTCGCCGGTGCGTTTTATTCGGATCCGGAGTCGTCCGGACGGCTGAGGGCGTGCAGTTCCGGGCCGGCGGCGGTAAAATCGAACTGGATGACGGCCTGCGGCAGATTGACCGAACACGATGCGTGCCGTCCTTTTTCCTGCGCGAGCGCCTCGGCCGTCTGTAAAAGCTGCGCGAGGATCTCGCGGCTCAGGCCGCCGCCGCGCCAGTGGAACACGAGCTGCGGCTGCTTTTTGCGCAGCGCCTGCCGCACACGGCCCTCGACGTCGGACTGCTTTGTGAGGCTGACCGGGCGGTAGTAAAAGCCCTGCGCGTCCGTACAGGCCGGGACCGGCAGCACGAGCGGTTCATGGTCGCGGAAAATATGCCCGTCGTCGAGACAGAAATAGTCGTATCGCCTGCATCCGCGCTGGAGCGAGTTGTCAAACGTCGCGTCGACATGGTAATCCTGTCCGCCGATGCGCACGACGTTCCACGTGTGGCGGTATTTGACGCCTTTTTCCGGGTTTGCCTCGCCGAGCGCCACGATGCACGGCAGCCCCAGCGCGTCGCACAGCGCCTTGACGGTCTTGGCGATGCCCTCGCACACGCCGACGCCCTGCGTCATGGGGCCGAGGATCTCGTGCGAATACGGCTTTTTGAGCTTGTCATAGCGCACGTTTTCCAGAATGAAATCATGGACGGCGAGGAGCTTTTCACGCTCCGTTTTTCCTGCCAGCGGCCGTGTCAGGCGCGCGATGCGCGCGGCGGCGGCCTGCTGGTGCGTGCGGATCTTCGTTTTGTCGAACAGATAGTCCGGAAGCAGCTCGACATGATCCGCGCCGGGCGCATAGCGGTACCGGTAGCCCGTGACGTAAAAGATCAGCGGCTCGTCGAGCTTCAGCCGCAGATACACGTCCGCAAGCAGGCGTTCATCGGCCGCCGGGACACGGACGGACGGTGCAAGCGCCGTAAAACCGGCCAGCATCGCGTCGTAGACGGCTTGCAGCGGCCGTGATAATTGACGGTAGTAATATCGCATATGTCTTAAAAATGCAGCTGCATGGGCTGCAAAGCGTCGATCGGGCCGGGCGTTTTCACCGGGCACGCGCCGCGCGCGATCAGCGCGTTCGCGCCGTCGGAGCCGTCGTCATGGACGAACACCGGGCTGTAGCCGCGGCGCAGATTTTCCGTCGCGCCTTCCCACGTGCCGCCCCTGCCGCACGTACACTGCGCGACGAGGACCTTTTCGCCCATCGCATGGATGAGCCGGTTGCGCGCAAGCGCGCGCTGCGCGGAAAACGGCTGGTCATACGCCTGTTCAGCCAGATACAGGACGCCCGCGCGCGCTTCGCATTCCAGAAGACTGCCTGCCGGGAACACAACAGCCCGTCCGCCTGCGGAAAGACACGCCCGCTGCGCGGCTGTGTCCGCGCCTGCGGCGCCTCCGGATGCGAGTGCGAGGCCAGCTTCGGCGATCATACGCCCGGCCTGTTCGGCGAACGCGCGCCCGGAGGCGGTCAGCGCGCGCGAACCGACGACCGACACGCACCGCGCGGCAAGCAGCGACGCATCGCCCCTTGCAAACAGCACCGCCGGGCACAGCGCGCCGAGCGACTGCCGCAGCCGCGCGGGAAAGCGTGCGTCCAGGCGCGTGACGGGGAAGATGCCGCGCGCTTCCGCCGCGCGCAGATACGCGCGCAGCGCCTCTTCGCGGCCAAGCAGCGCCGTGATGCGCCGCGCTTCGTCCTCCGCATAGCCGAGCCGCCGCAGATCGGCGGCGGCCACATCGCGCAGCGGATCGCCATCCGCAAGGCCGAATGCGCGCGCGCGTTTGCCAAGCTCGCGCAGCTGCGCGAGCGTCAGGGGCTTTTCGTCCTGTCCGGGCAGCCGGCAGCAAAGCAGCAGCAGCCCTTCCTCCGCCGCTCTCAACGGAAGCGGCGGCGCGGCGCCTTTTTGGGCTTTGGCGGCTCTTCTTCGACGAGCGCGCCGTCCTCCGCGAATTTTACCGGCTGGACGGTGTAGTGCGAATACTTTGCGATCTCGGCCAGCTTCGTCTGCTCCGGGAACGTGCCGAGGATGGACACCGCGATGCCCTTGCGCTTGGCTCTGCCGGTGCGGCCGATGCGGTGGATATAATACTCGTTCTCCTCAGGTACGTCGTAGTTGATGACGCAGTCGACGTCGTCGACGTCGATGCCGCGCGAGGCCACGTCCGTCGCAATGAGGATGGGCAGCTTGCCCTCTTTGAACGTGCGCATGGTCTTTTCGCGCTTCTGCTGCGGGATATCACCGTGGATGCAGTCGGCGTCAAAGCCCATGCGGGCCAGATCGTCGCGCAGACGCTGGCACATGACCTTCGTGTTGCAGAAGACGATCGTGCGCTCGAGCCGCAGCGTGCGGATGAGCTTACTTACCATCTCGACCTTTTCAAGCGGCGGGCACGTGATGGAATACTGCGTGATGTCCGGGCGGTTGTCCACGTCGGCGGGGACGGTGATCTCCACCTCGTCGCGCTGGTACATCCACGAGACGGTCATGACCTCCTGCGAGATCGTGGCCGAAAACAGGCCGAGATTGCGGCGGTTTTTGACCTTTTCGATGATCTTCGTCACGTCGTCGAAGAAGCCCATGTCGAGCATCCGGTCGGCCTCGTCCAGCACGACGGTCTGCACCTTGTCAAACGAGAGCGTATGGCGCTTATAGTGGTCCATCAGCCGTCCCGGCGTGGCCACGACGATCTGCGGATGGCTTTTCAGCTGCTTGATCTGGCCCTCGATCTTCGCGCCGCCGTAGACCACGGCCACGCGGATATTTTTATAATAGGTGAGAAGCCCGCGCAGCTCGTCGCAGATCTGGATGGCAAGCTCTCTGGTCGGCGCGAGGATCAGGCCCTGCAAATCCTCGCTTTCCGCGTCGATGTGCTCGATCATCGGGATGCCGAACGCGAACGTCTTGCCCGTGCCGGTCGGGGCTTTGGCAATGACGTCCTTCCACTGCATGAAATACGGGATGGCCTCGGCCTGGATGCGCGTGGGATAGCCGTAGCCCTTCTGCTCCAGCGCCCGTAAGATCTCGGGCGACAGGCCGAGATCCGCAAAAGTGATATTCTGTTCCATATCGATTCATCTACCTCTGGTTTTTACGCGAAAAATCGCAATTTTTTTAATCATATCACACTTTGCCGGTATTTCCAATCCCCTGCGCGGGAAAACGTGTAAAAATCTGTGCAAAAACGCGCACCCGGGCTTTACTTCCGCCGGGCGCGGGATTATAATGCGTGGTGCATCCCGGCCGGTACCGGCCAAGTCTGGAGGAAATACGGTATGAATCAGGATCTGACGGCGGGGAAGCCGTCGTCGGTTTTATGGCGCTTCTGCCTGCCGCTGTTCGGCAGCGTCCTGTTCCAGCAGCTTTACAACATCGCCGACAGCTTCGTCGCCGGCAAATTCATCAGCGAAAACGCACTGGCCGCCGTCGGCAACAGCTACGAGGTCACGCTCATCTTTATCGCCTTCGCCTTCGGCTGCAACATCGGCTGTTCGGTCATCGTCTCGCGCTATTTCGGCGCCAGAGACTACCGCAGCATGAAGACCGCCGTCTCCACCGCCATGCTCACGAGCGCGGGCGTGTGCGCGCTGCTGATGCTTGCGGGCCTGTTCGGCTGCACGGGGCTTCTGCGCCTCATCCGCACACCGGAGGCGGTCTTCGCGGATTCGAAGCTGTACCTCGATATCTACATCTGGGGTCTGCCGTTCGTGTTTTTCTACAACATCGCCACGGGCATTTTCTCCGCGCTCGGCGATTCCAAAACGCCGTTCTGGTTCCTGGCTGCGTCGTCGCTGTCAAACATCGGGATGGATATCTTCTTCGTCACGGCGTTCGATATGGGCGTGGCGGGCGTCGCGTGGGCGACGTTTTTGTGCCAGGGCGTCAGCTGTGTGCTGGCGGTGGCGTTCGTGCTGCGGCGGCTGCGGCGCGTCGAGACGGCGCAGCGCGCGCCGCTGTTCTCCGGGGCGATTTTGCGGCAGTTCGTCGCCGTCGCCGTGCCGAGCGTCTTGCAGCAGAGCTTCATCTCCGTCGGCAATATCCTCATCCAGAGCATCATCAACAGCTTCGGGCCCGGTGTCATGGCGGGTTATTCGGCCGCGGTGAAGCTCAATAACCTCGTGATCACCTCGTTTACGACGCTCGGCAACGGCATCTCCAACTATGCCGCGCAGAATCTCGGCGCGGGCAAGCTGCCGCGCATTCAGGCGGGCTTCCGCGCGGGGCTTAAGATGGTGTGGCTGCTGAGCCTGCCGCTGGCCGCGCTGTATTTCTTCGCCGGCCGGTGGGCGCTGGGGCTGTTTCTCGAACAGCCGACGCAGGAGGCCGTCAACACCGGCGTCATGTATCTGCGCATCCTCGCGCCGTTTTACTTCGTCGTCTCAGCCAAGCTCGTGGCCGACGGCGTGCTGCGCGGCTGCGAGATGATGGGGAAGTTCATGATCTCCACGTTCACCGATCTCATCCTGCGCGTGACGCTGGCGGCGGTTTTGTCGAAGACCGTCCTCGGCGCGACGGGCATCTGGTGCGCGTGGCCGGTCGGCTGGTGCGTGGCGACGGCGCTGTCGATCCTGTTTTACCGCAGCGGCCGCTGGACACGGGAAAAAGCGTAAAAAACACCCGGCGCAGTTCGAAACTGCGCCGGGTTCCTGTATTTCCCGGGGAGCGGGCGTTATTTCTGAATCGTGATCTCCGCGAAGCAGAGCTTCGGCTGGTAGAAATAGTCCAGCGCGTTGTTGCGCCAGCCGCCCTCCATGAAGATCCGCAGCTCCTTCACGCCTGACACGTCCAGCGTAAAGGTCACGGGGTCGTAGCTCTGCATTGTGAATTCGGGCGCGCTGTAGAGCAGCACGCCGTCGCCGTAGATCTCGGCGACCGGGCTCTTCGTCCAGTCGTACTCGCACGAGAGCGTCTGATGCGGCCGGTAGACAATGCCGGTCAGCGTGCTGTATTCCGCGTTCAGATAGAAATATGCGGAGTTGTCGGGACTGTCGCGGTCGGCGCTGGGATCCTCGGTGGTGATGACGGTGTCGCTGTTATATTCCGTGCCGAGCACGTCCGTCGCTCTGCCCCAGATCGCGTAGCCGACCTCCATCTCGCGGCCCACGCGGATACCCTCGAGCGAGGTCAGGTAGACCGGCGCGTAGGTCTGGTAGTATTCCAGCTTTTCCGTGAACGCATCCGTCTCGCCGTATTCGGCCATGGCGGCGTTGATGACGCGGATGGCGGCTTCATAGTCCTTCGCCTCTCCGAACGCGGCCTCCGCCTCGTCCAGCACGGTTTTCTGGTATGCGGTCTGGCTCTGCGCAAACAGGGAGGTCATCTCCGCCGTGATCACGTCGTATTCGCACGCGCCGGCCTCTTCATAGACGGATTTCACCTGAATATAGTCGCCCGCATCGAACGCGCTTTGCAGCTGTTCGGCGTAGAACTGCGCGTAGCTTCGGGCGATGAACGACTCAAATTCGTCCGTCGTGCCGAAGGCCTGCTCCGCAGCCTTGACCGTCTCGACGGCGGTGGAGTATTCGCCCGCGTCCAAATGGCCCTGCGCCAGCGTCAGCACCTGCTGCTGATAGGAATCCTCCGCCCGGCCGATGGCGTTCTGCGCCGTGGCGTAATTGTCTTCGTCGTCCGGGGAGACGGCCCGGTACTGACGGATGGCGGTCAGATAATCCTCGGCCTGCATGGAGGCTTCGGCCTCCGCAAAGCTCGCGCGCGACGCGCGCAGCGTCTCGTGCTGGTATTCCACCTCAAACAGGTCGAGCCAGATGCCTGTCTGCGAGCAGAGATTTTCCAGCGTGCGCAGCACGCCGTCCAGCGTCTCGTCGTCTGTCTTTCCGCTCTCATAGCTGTCCCAGCTCTCCTGCAAATACTGCGTCAGGAAGGTCTCGGCCTCGATCTCGAGCTTGCTGTTGCCCGCGATCTTGTCGCTGTAGAGCGCGGCGGCCTTCTGGTAGTCGCCGTTTTTCACATAGCTTTCGAATTTTCCGCTGCTTCCCGCGCAGGCCGTGAGCAGCGCGCAGAGCGCCAGCGCCAGCGCGAACGCGATCCATTTTTTCATAATCTCCTCCGCTTTTCTAAAAATTCTCTCTCTTAGGATATTATAGCGGCTCCGCGCCGCGGCCGCAATCGACGCGCGTGCATTCCTTTCGCAAATTTCCGGGCAAAACCGATAAAAAACGGCGCGCGTTTTTAGCTGAACTGCAAAAACGCGCGCCATATTTATAAAAGTACAGAGCCTCAGCGCTCCTCCACGCCCCAGTTGTTGAGCGGCAGCCGCTGCATCGCGCCGAAGACCTTCGTTTTCAGATCCGGATACTGCGCCGAGAGCGCGGCGATCAGCTCCTTGACCTCCTGCCGCTTGGTGTGCTTGTCCGCCGGGCAGACGTTGTGGACGACGGGGAGGTTTTCCTCCTCGGCGTACTGCGCGATGGCCTTTTCACCGACATAGAGCATGGGCCGGATCTGCGTGACGCCGGTGCGGCTGAGATACGTGACCGGCTCAAAGCAGCCGATGCGGCCCTCGTAGAGAAGGCTCATGAGAAACGTCTCGACCGCGTCGTCAAAGTGGTGCCCGAGTGCGATCTTGCTGCACCCGGCCTCCTGCAAAAGGTCGTTGAGCGCGCCGCGGCGCATCTTCGCGCACATCGAGCAGGGGTTTTTCTCCTGCCGGTAGTCGAAGATGATCGGGCCGATCTCGGTTTTGCGCGTGAGATACGGCACGTCCAACTGCCGGCAATACTCCGCCACCGGCGAAAAATCCATCCCGCCGAGGCCCATGTCGATCGTCGCGGCGAGAAGCGTGAATTTCTTCGGATAGAAGCCGCGCAGCTGCGCGAGCATCGAAAGGAGCGTCAGAGAATCCTTGCCGCCCGATACGCCGACGGCCACGACGTCGCCGTCATGGATCATATCATAGTCCTCCACGCAGCGGCGGATCCTGCCGATCATATTTTTCATGCAAAAAGCACCTGCCTTTGATGTGATCTGCAAAACGAGCATTTAAGAGGAAACAGGAGCATTTACGAGCATTTTGAAGCACATAGCGGAAACCGTTAAAATTCCGGAAAAACGCTCTTGACACGCAAATTTCCGTGTGATATAAAGAGGAAGCGCGTTTGCGAGGTTTATTGTATACGCGCGGCGAAAAATTGTCAAAACTTTTTATCATAAAGAAAACGGCGACGTTTTCAAACGGAGGAACAATCATGACCACTATGGCTAAGAAAGAGACCGTCCAGAGAAAATGGTACGTTCTCGACGCAGCCGGTAAGCCCCTGGGCCGTACCGCTGTGACCGCTGCCAAGCTCCTGCGCGGCAAGCACAAGGTTGACTTCACCCCGAACGTTGACTGCGGCGATTTCGTCATCATTGTCAATGTTGACAAGGCAGTCCTCACCGGCAAGAAGCTCGACAACAAGCATTACTATCATCACACCGGCTGGATCGGCAACCTCAAGGACGTCAAGTACCGCACGCTGATGAACGAGCGTCCCGAGTTCGCCATGGAGCTGGCTGTCAAGGGTATGCTGCCCAAGAACAGCATCGGCCGCGCCGAGCTCACCCGCCTGAAGCTGTACAAGGGCGCCGAGCACAACAACGCTGCACAGAAGCCCGAAGCATGGACTTTGGACTGAGGAGGTAACAGACTATGTACGAGAGCAAAAGACAGTATCAGTACGGCACCGGCCGCCGCAAGTCCTCCGTCGCGCGTGTGCGCGTCTACCAGGGCGGCACCGGCTCCATCACCATCAACGGCCGTGATATCGACGATTACTTTGGTCTGGATACCCTGAAGATGGTCGTCCGTCAGCCGCTGGCTACCTGCGATCTGGTCGGCAAGGTCGACATCGTCTGCACCGTCGAGGGCGGCGGCGTCTCCGGTCAGGCCGGCGCCATCCGTCATGGCGTTGCCCGCGCGCTGCTGAGCGTCAACCCCGAATATCGCGCTGCTCTGAAGGCCGCCGGTTTCCTGACCCGCGACCCGAGAATGAAGGAAAGAAAGAAATACGGTCTCAAAGCAGCGAGACGTGCTCCCCAGTTCTCGAAGCGTTGAGTTTTCAAGAAAAGCCAGAAACCACAATGGTTTCTGGCTTTTTTCTTTTGATAAACTCTGTTATAACCGAGCAAAGAAAAACATAAAAAATCGAGGTTCATTTGAGGTGCATGGCTCTTAAAATCAAGTTTTGTGGTTCATGCTGTGGTTCATTTTTTCCGCTTGCGGTGCTTCGCAGACTCGACAAATTGATCGCATTTTGCTCTGAGCTCTGGGTCATTCATCACCTGCCGCGTTAGGTCGAGCGCCATTTCGGCAAGAGTGTCTCTTTGATGGGACGGGATGGAGTCGTAATCAATTCTGAGATGCTCCACGCGCTGATATGTCTTCCCATCGTGCAGAATTGTATCGTCCGGAACCTCTTGATTACCGTTGAAATAGGCAAGGACGAATCCTTCGCCCGATTCGTCGATGCATTGATATGCGTATGATCTAACTTCCAAATCATCTTTAGGCATATTTCTTCCTCCTGCTCTATCGAGCCATGCACCCGCTCTTATTTTATCGTGATATAGCAAAAGCCGCTATGCTGGATTGCCCAACATAGCGGTTTCATTTTCTATAACAAAATCCGTTATAACCTAACGATTCCATGAAAAATGAGAAAATACTTGTTATATTTTCTCGTAAAGGAGCATGGCTATGATTAGGATTTTACTGTCCACGCGCCTCGGCGAAAGGCGCTGGACGCAGGCTGATCTCGCTCGCGCAACTGGCATACGTCCGTCTACCATCAACGACTACTACCACGAATTCGCCGAGCGCGTCAACCTTGAGCATCTGGATTTGATATGCGAAGCACTGGACTGTGATCTCGAAGATCTGATTATCCGCATACCGAATAGTGAGCCGCGGGTACGGACACGGACCGGCTTTGAATTACATACCAAACGCTGACTTGCTCCCCAAAGCCCGGACGCTTACCATGCGTCCGGGCTTTCTCCTTTTGCGGGAATCGTATAGACCTCTATGGCGTTCAGAACGTCGCCGGGCTGGCATTGGAGCTGGTGACACAGGATCTGGATCGTCTCAAAGGGAACGTCCTGATGCAACCGCATCGCCTTGACGGTCTTCGTCGCCAAGCCATACTTCTTGCCGACCTGCGCATCGGTCAGACCGCGCACATCTTCACGCTTTAGAAACGGGTCAAAGGAAATGATTGTCCGTCTGATACCGCGCTCTTTGAAATCTAAGTACATGGCGCTCCTCCCTAAATTTCTTTCCCGTCGGGAAAATCGAATCCAACTCGCGCTTTCGCTCCGAGGGCCTCCCCGATCTGCGTCCATTCTTCAACAGTGAATTTCCCCGTGTTGAGCCGTTTGTTCAAAAGCTGGGGTGACCAATCGAGTCTGCGCGCCAATTCGGAATTTGAAATCCCTGCGTATGCCACCGCCATTTCGATAACCTGCCGTGCTGTCACGCTATCCCTCCTTCCATGTCTCATATAATAAACCTTTCGGTTGATATTGTCAAATAAATTTTTTCAAAAATATCCGAAAAAGTTAAAATAAAGGGTTGACATTTTCAACTAAATAGTTTAATATATGAGTGTAAGGCAAAGCCGAACAGCTTTTTGAAAGGAGCGAGGTGAATGAACGACGTGAACGTCACCGAGGCGCTGCTGAAAGCGATCCTCGAACTCATCGAGAAGTGCGAAACGCTCGAAGAACTCCGCGAAAGCGTCAAGCGCATCATGGATGAGTAAATAAAAAGAGTAGCGGCCCCTTCCACAGACCCGCTACTCAAACACCCCAGAAGGTGAGCCGGGAGCCTTACCCCGGCCACCTTGATTATAACCGAGTAAGGCAAAAATATCAAGGAGGAAAAAGCAATGACGATTCAGGAAAAACGCTGGATGGATATGGACAATCTCCGGGCGCTGTGCATCAGGCACGGTTGGTTCACACGGGGCGATTGCAAGGCATACGACAAGTTTTTGAATATGCCGTACGATGCCAAAGGCGCCCAGCGGAACATCACTACTAAGCTGCTGTATAGCATGGCGCGGACAATCATGCAGTACAGCGATCCGGAAACCTACGACATTATCGAGGTCGCTGGAATCATGTACAGCCTCGGTCAGATTTGCGACACCACGTTTTACGTTTCCGAAGTGTGAGGAGGGGCATCATGGAAAAGCTGATTTATTCCACTTTCCGCGAAGGCTACGGTATCGACCAGATCAATCGAACGATGACCGCTGGCGAGCTGATAAACTTCCTCGCACAGTACGATGAAGATACGCCAATCTATCTGAGCTTCGACAACGGCTACACCTACGGCGGCATTGTTGAAGGTCGCTTTGAAGAAAACTATGGGGAGGATAACGACGATGAATAAGGTTCGCCGTAAAAATTTGCAGGCCATCATTGACCAGTTGGAGGAGTTGAAAGGCAGCCTCGAAGACCTTCAGGCTGAAGAAGAAGAATACCGGGACAATATCCCGGAGAATATGCAGGAAAGCGAACGCTACGAAAAAGCTGACGAAGCCTGTGACAATCTTTCCAGTGCTGTGGACAGTTTGGAAGAAGCTATCAGCAGCATCGAAGCTGCTATCGAGTGAAAGGAGAAAGCCTTATGACGATCAAAACGTTGGAATACATTCACGCGCTCTTGATTGAGGATGAGCGTAAGCGCAAAGAAGTCTACGAGAACTCCAGACGGCTTCAACGCGAATACGAAGAAAACGGTGCAGATGAGGAACTGATAAATCGGCAGGACGAAGATGCGGGCAAATTTATGCGCGAACACTTTGCCGCGCTGAATGCGCTGGAAGACTTTGAGGGGCAAGAGTGGTAAGGAGGCTCAGAGCATGGGACTGATGATCGATAAGCCGGCAAAGACATTGATCGAACGCTTTGCCCAAAAGCAGCCGGGTGGACACTTCGCGTGTCCCCGCTGCGGGAAGATGACGATGGACGCAGAGAGCGTCACACACAACGCCCTCAGCCGCCGCATTGGCTGCTACATCTGCGACACCTGCGGAACGGTTGAAGCTCTCGAAGATTTTGCGCATAAGCAGAATTCGCTCAACGTGTGGGCAATCACAAAAGAACCGGAGTTGTGGCGTATGCTGAGCTGGAATAGCGACGGCATCGAGATCGCCGGTCACGAGGGAACGTGGTATGTCATTGACGAGGGCGATTTTCAGATTACCCCGGACGTGGACGGCAAACCGGAAACGCTCACCGCGCACCTGTTCCTGCTTGAAAGTGAGCTTTACGGCGAGGATGCTGCAGGTCTCATCGTGAACGATGAAAAGCAGATCGTCATGGAGGACGTCTGGAACGGCTTCGACGATCTGGAAGACGCCGGGTGGGAGAAAGCGCGGAAGATCGAATGCCCTGTCTGCAAGGGTGAGTTTCTGCGGGAGGACATGACTTTTACACGAGACTGCCACGGCATTACTTACCGGTTGGTCTGCTTCGATTGCTACGACAAGGTTATGGGAAAAGGCTACGACGGAGAATACTACACCGAAGCGGACGAATGTATTGAGGAGGATTATTGAGCATGAAAAAAATTACCGTCCTCGACTTCTGTAATCAGATTGGAGCAGCCAGTGATGAGATTCCGGTTGTGGTGAAAGCCGGACCATTGACGATCGGGCATTTTGCCAGCCTGTATATGCTGCCAGCCGCGTCCATGCCGGGAACGCTCGAAGCGAAGATAAATTTCGTGACATTGAAACGTGACGAGATTGTGATTCAGATAACACCGAAAGCGTATAGCACGAAGTAAGCGCCTCTGTCGCGTCGCTGCTGGACTTGCAAGTTTAGGCAGCGCGAAGCAACGAGAGAATCAATGGGCAAACATAAAAACGGCGTAACGAGCCACCAGAGCCGCGCAAAAAAGAAAACCCCTCACATGACATTCCTGCCATGCGAGGGGTTTGTTCGTGTGTTCAGATAAAGGCGCTGTCCACGTTGTCCGATGCGTCCTGCTTCTGAAAGCCGTTTGCCTTGGCGGCTTCAAACGTGATGCCGCCACGCTTGTGGTCGGACTTGACCAGCTCAAAATAGCACTTACCGCCCGTGATGATGATAACCTGCGCCAGACTGAGCGCGGCTGTCAACCAAGCGGCAGAAGCCATATAGTTGGACTTGATGCACAGGCGCATCAGGTAAATACATTCCTGCGTGATAAGCAAGCCAGACCCGACCAGCAGGAAGCAGACGAGTTTGCTCGTGTCCAGCTTCTTTCTCCTGCGCTTTTTCTGAGCCATCAGATCATGCCAAGCTTCTGCGCGAAGCGGTAAAGAACCGTGACGAGCTGCTCGCGCGTCATCATGTCCTGCCACATGAAGTTCGCGGAGCCGTCGGGCAGCGGTGCGCCGCCCTGCACGATGCCGTTGTTGACTGCCCACTGGCGAGCAGCTTCGCTCCAATCGCTGCAGTCATTGTCCTGAAGATCTTTCCGCATTTCACGGAAAAGCTCTGTGAAGGTTGCCTTGTCCATATCGTCGTCCTCCTTTTCTCCGTTTTCCAACACCATGACCGTATGCCCGGACGATACCAGAATATCGCCCCGGCGCAGGTAGGCGTCAGATGTCAGGTACTTCCGGTCAGTCAGCAATTCAAATTCTCCCGTAGCAGGGAAGCAGCGCATCATGCAGTAGGTCGTGCAGGAATTGCCCTGCTTGCGGTAGGTTTCTTTCAGGGCGTCGACGCCAGCGGAAATTGCGCAGAGCATCATAAACGCGCTGCAGTCCGTTTCTACGGGCTTTGCGATCTTGCTCAGAATGAAGTCTACCGCTTCCGCGGCGACGTAGGCTGTGTTGCGGCCGTCCTGATCGTAGCCGATGTTCTTGTTGCCGACACCAGCTTCGCACGCCTGCGCGGCCAGCTCAGCTTTCCTGCGGTCCTTGAACCGGAGAACGCCGAGCCAGCTTCCAGAGTACCAATACGCGAAGTTTAATTCGCGACCGGTCTGATTGCCGGGTTTCTGCCCATGCGCGCCGGTTTCGCCGAGCGACGCCTGCCCGATGCGTACGCTCATGTTTCGTCGCCCCCCGGGGTCAAAAGCTCACCGACAGCCAAAACGCCGCTTTTCAATTCATAAACAGCGGACTCGATCATAGCGTCCAGTTTGGCTTCGTCAACCGTAATGCCGCGCTGCTTGAGCCATTCCAAGACATACGCTTTCTTCTCAGGACCGCGACCGGAGCCGTTGTAAATCTGCTCTGCGGCAGATACGGCAATCTTCACCCATGCGTTGATTTCTGCCTGCTGCTGAGCTGTGGTCTTGCTCTTGATGTACGGAATGACAATGACGGTAATGACTGCTGCGATCAGCGCAAATACCGCCTGAATGATGGTGGTAATGTTGTATTCCATGAATCGTGTTCCTCCTTAGTCATACAGGGCGTGAATGCCCTGCTTTGTCAAAAAATCCTTCTGCTTATGCTTGATGTTGGCTGCGTAGTTCAGAGCATCGTGCATATCGCCGTTGCAGTTCGCGTCTGGAATGCGCTGTACCGCCTTGGCGGTTGCTTCGCCGAGCGCGATTGCTGCGCCTGTACTCTGCACCATGAGCAGAAAGAAGTCTTTCTGCGCTTCATCCTGCTCTTCGGCGCGCTTATCACGCGCCGCAATTTTCCGTTCCAGTTTCCAGACGATAAAGCCCATGATGGCTGACGGAATCCCCATAGCCGCGACAAACGCGATCAGAAACTCACCAGCGTTGATTGTCATAATCACTTTCACCTCTACTTGCAAAATGCAGGAGAGGCAGACCGTGCCGCCCCTCCTGCTGCGTGTCAGATCTCTACTTCGAGATCCTTCAGGATTTCCTCGACCTGCGGCTTGATGAGAGCCGGCACCTGGTCGAGCGTCTTTTTGCCCTTGACGATCAACGTCGCATACACGACTGCCATATCAGCGACCTCCTTTCCACACAGAATGGTCAAAAGAAAAAGTCGAAGGCGCTTCATACGCCCTCGACCTCATCTTCTTCAAGGATACGCCGGACTTCCTCGCGCAGTCGTTCCGGCACATCATCAAGTGTTTTCAGCCCCTTTCGGATCAGCTCGGCATACACTTTCGCCATATCCATCAACCTCCGATCACAAGCTCATAGACGTCACAGAGCGCAAGCTGCGCCTGCGTGATCTGTGCGGACAGTCCTTCATTGACGCTTTGCAGGTCGCTTACCTGCTGTTTCAGCTTCGGAATGGTCTCCTTTTCGGCTTCGGCCAGCTTCGCCTGCGCGAAATAGCCGTCGAAGCTGCCGAGAATATCATCATAGATCCCGTCATAGAATGGCAGTTCCAGATAGTACTCATCGTACTCGAAGCCGGAGATCGTCAACTCGCCCTGCGTTTCCGAGAACGGAGCTACGTTCTCATAGAACCGCACAAGGCAGTAGCCGGGCTTGTCAGGCTGCTCCTCCAGCGAGAACGCATTTGCCGGCGCATTGTCGCCTCTTACTTTCATTTCGCACAACCTCCTTCAAGATTCGTACCCCGATAGGGTCAACATACTTTTTCCGTGCCATAACAGAATCACAGTGCTTGAGCTGACCGATTCGGCTCAGAAGCCCTGCGGCAGTCCGATATGCGATCCGGCGGTGCCGCTCGATTTTCTTTCGCACCTTGCGGCACTGGCGCGTGAAACGCAGGAAATTCTTCCGCCGCATAGTCGTGTGATCTCGGTAAAAGCGGTATCCGACATAATCCAGCGGCCGTGCTTTTAAGGGGAACACCTGCCAGTTACCTTTCATCTGCAGCCGCAGCCGCTTTTGCAGATACTCGGCAATCGCTTTCCGCGCACGGTGCAGCTTCTTTTTGTTCGGGCCAAAGAGGACAATATCATCCATGTATCGCACGCTGTACTTCACACCGTCGAGCGTCGTAATGTAACGGTCGAGCGGCTCAAGATAGAAATTTGCGAGCCACTGGCAGATGAAAAAGCCAATGGCCAGCCCCTGTTCGCAGGTTTGCAGGATCTCCCACGTCAGCTTTAGATACTTCTTGTCCTTGATCTTGTGCGCCAGCATCCAGATCAGCTTGCGGCGGTCGACAGAATGGTAGAAGTGGTGAACGTCCATTTTGCAGACGTACCGGCTTCCTTTTTTGCCGTGGTGAATGACACGCTTGCAGCGCCGAAGCGCGTGCTTTCCGCCGCGTCCCGGTACTGATGCGCAGCACCAGTAATTCATCCCGCGCAGGAAGACCGGCGCCGCCGCCAAGACCATCAACGTGTGGACAATGCCGTCGGGGAAGAACGGAACGTATTCGATCTCTCTCCACTTTCGGCTGCTGTTGTCGAAGATCTTGCGCTTCTTCGGCTGGGCTGGGGCGAAAGTCTGCGTCTGCAGAAGATCATAGACGCGGTCCGTGTAGCCGTCCACGTCGGCCAGCACCCGTCTTACGTCGCGCCGATCGTGTTTGTCTTTCGCGCCAAACACAATGGCTTCGCGGATGTGTTCTTTGTCACACATCCATTCATACAGGAATCCTTTTCTTTTTGGCATTTGCCTCGCTCCTTGTTTGCCATCGGGGTCTTTCCAGATACCTTGCGGTCGTACTAGAGCCCGTCCTGTAGCGGCAATATTTCCACCAAGCGGTGAGGGAGAGCCTGCGCAAAAAATGGAGCATACAAACAAGTAGGCGCGCGCCGATGTTCGAGTTCGCGTTGGACGAATTGTAGTTGCCATTGAAAAAGAACAGGCCGCAGTTCGCAGCATCATTCCTGTAGTAGCCGCCGACGCAGAGAACACACCAGCCAGAATTCGAGTTCACGTGAAGCCCAAAGCACCGCACAAGCTGCGCAGACAATCCCGTCGAGAATTATACTGTCTATGCGCTGAGAAGGTCTGAAAACGGGAGAAAATAACGAAATGCGTTATTTTGAAAAAATATACGCGCCGCGCTTCGCGCGGATATATAGGGAATGGCGCTGCCGCGCCAGGGCGTAAAACGTGCCGCTCTGAAAACGGAAGCCCACGGGGGCTGCGGCCCCCGGTCCCCCATTAGGGGACGTAAAGGAGGCGCGCGCCGACGTCCGAGGCCGCGTTGGACGAATTGCAGTAGCCAACGAAAAAGAACAGGCCGCAGCCCGCAGCATCATCCCCGTAGCAGCCGCCGACGCAGAGAACACACCAGCCAGAATACGAGTACACGTAGTCGGGCACGTAGGTCGTGCCGCTGCCACCGGTTCCCGTCGGAATAAATGCCCATGGGAGGGCCGTGCAGTTTCCGAGCGTTTTGATATTGCCACTGCTCGGCAGGCTAAGTCCCGCCGACGTGTAGTTGGTGGACGTGTCATCCGCATATTTCGACGGGTCGGTACAGATGTAAGCTGCACGGCTGTTGAAATTGATGCCGTCAATCCAGTCATAGACATTGCCCCACGGGTTTTCAATGCTGCGGTACTGTACGCCGCCATAGCCCGTTCTGGCAGAAGCGACCGTGCCGGTGTGGTAGGTCATGCTGTCCGTCGTGCCCGTCTTCTGTAGCGAGGAATTGCCGACGATACCGTTGCCGATTTTGCTCTGGCTATCCCAGTTTGCATACTCGACGAGATAGAGCAGCCAGACCGCGCACCACGACGCATAATCGTACTGCTGCCACTTGCTGCCCTTGTTCCGGGAATTTGTGCGGGCCGTGGCGCGTGTGATGTTCGTCAACGGATTCGCGCCAGACTTAGAGTAGTAGCTGGCAATCGTGTTGTAGCGACCAACATAGCGGCCAGAACCGGGGTGCTTGGAAAAGCCGGTGAACGGCGCGTTTGCAACGTAGTAATAGATCTTGCTCTGGCTGCTGTTATAGACGATCTTGTAGTAAAACTCAGGGATAAAGACCATCGTATCGTAGGACGTGCGGGAGAATCCGGACTGTCCCTTTTTGTACGACACAGCGCCGTTGATGATGTTGTATTCTTCCATGCCCTGCCACGGCATGAAATCATCAAACGGCGAGCTGCCAGCGCCTGTGCCGATGGCCGCGCTCGGCTCCGAAGACACGGCGGCATTGACGTAGCCGTTCGGGTCGTTGCTCGGCGTCAAACGGGAGAGCGCCGTCGAGGAATTGCTGTACGTCCAGCAGACACCGAAGATCGTCACGAACACGCACGATACCGTGCAGGTCTTGTTCGCGGGCGCGTTGTAGTTTGTGTCGCTGGCGACGGAAACTGTAATCGTAACCGTACCGGAGTTTTCGTCCACGCTCGTCACAGTCACGACGTTTCCGGAAAGCGAGGCTGTGGCAATCTCCGGATGGTTGGACGAAACAGAGATCGTACCTGTGCCGAGCCGTGTCACGGTGAAAGAATCCGTCAGCTTTCCATCCTCCAGCGTAATCGTAATCTTGCTGAGCGTCAGCGAGCCATCCGCTTTGCCGATCTTCCACGAGACAGTTTTCGGCGCCGTCGTGCCGTCTGCCCACTGGTAGAGCGCCGTATCTTTCAGCGTAAATTTTGCGCTGTATGTGCCGGCGTTCGTGCCGCTGGTCGTGCCGCCGAGCGTCATCTTTGCCGTATCGTAGTTGTACCACGCCGGGCTTTGAGAGCTGCCCGAATACGTCAGGCTGCCGCTCTGGCTCGGCACGGTCACGTTCGTCTTGGTGACGGTGACGGCCTGCGTCGCGGTGCAGGAAACGCCGCCCTCGGTGTAGCGGATCGTGACGCTGGTGCGGCCTGCTTCCAGACCGCCGCTCGGCTCGACCGAAACGCCTGTTGCAATCAGCGTGGCGCCGTTGGAATACGTCGCCTTGACAACCATGCCAGCCGTCGAAAACTGCTCACCAGCCTTGTAGGCGGTCTTTGTGGGCGGCGTTGTGATCTCAATGGACGCGAGCTTGATACTGCCGCCGCTTCCGCCGAGCATCTGAAATACTTTGCTCATTGTGCGACCTCCGCTCTGTAAATATTTACTGTGATTGCGCTTGCCGGCGTATCTGTGCAGGTAAACGGCATTTTGCCGTTCTCCGTAACGTCACCGACGCGGATTCCTGCGTCGCCCCACGCCGTGAGGCTGTCGGCCGTCGGCGTCACGATATAGGCATACTCGGCGTCAAGGAAGCGCGCGTCTTCCAGCGTCTGTGCAAGGTTCGACCATCCTGCGACAGAAAGTGTGAGCGTGAACGCGATGCCCTTGCCGGCTTTTTTTGCAAACAGGTCAGCGTGGGCCTGCGCAGCGGTGTTGTGCGCGGTAACTGCGGACGAACCAGCGCCTTTCGATTCAAAGTTGTTGGAATCTTTGAACGCGGCTGTTCCGAGATCCGCAAGCCACTTCATAATGCGACCGAGAAGGACTTTCATTTCCAGACCGGATTCGAGCTGCGTTCGCGTCGCGGACTGCGTGAAGGTGGGTTTCAGAGTGCCGCCGTCGCCGTCCGTATTCAGTTTCGCGTCGAACAGGGCTTTGTGTGCGGCCTCGGACTCGTTGTGATTCTTGACGGCGTCTTTCTTTTCCGCTCCGACCATTGCTGCGGTATAGTCGCCGTTTTTCGGAACAACTGCACCGGAGCGGTTATTGAACGAAGTTACACCGCCCGCGGGTCCGAGCAGGCTCACGGGCTCCGGATTCGGAAGACCGCCGTCGTTTGTCCAGCTCAGAATACCGGCGTCGGTCACGTGTGGCGTAAAGATTACGCCAGGATTGCCCTGTGTGCCGCGCGATGGATACCCCGAATCGACGAACGCGCCCTGTGCGCCATCCCACACGTACCAGTTTTCATTTGTGCCGATATAACAGGCTCTGCCTGCAGCCGACACCAGCGCAGACGCAGCGGCGCTGATAAGCTCAACTTCGGCATCGGTGAGCGTTTCAGCAAGGGTGCTGATCGGAACACGGCGAACCTTGCCGCCAATCGATGCGAGGATAAAGTCGGCAATCGCCGCAGAAGCGGCAATCGGCTTGGAATTTACGTTTTCTACTGCCATACGATCACCCCTTACAATTCCGTGA
Organism: uncultured Oscillospiraceae bacterium; assembly: GCA_934670025.1. Lineage (GTDB taxonomy): Bacteria > Bacillota > Clostridia > Oscillospirales > Oscillospiraceae > CAG-170. Next base: position 38,734 of record CAKUOS010000002.1, on the reverse strand, counting down.
CGAGCGCCTGCGGCATGATCGCGGCGTTCTTTCGGTCTTCCGTGATGGCGTTGATCTCGCGCATGACGAGGTTCGTGAAAGAGAGATCCGCTGTGACGATGCCCATGTGCGACAGCAGCCGCAAGCAGTAGATGAACAGGGCGTCTTTGACGCGCTGGCAACCGCAGCGTTCGTTCTGCTCGAAGATCGTTTTCACCCACGTGAGCTTTTCATCGGTCGACAGCGCCATCAGGGTTTTGCGCGTGAAGAACGCGCCGACCGCTGCGGAGAAATAGTCATATGCGACCACGCTGGAAAGGCCGATGGCGGCGTATTCTGCCTTGACGCACTTTGCGGCTTTTTCAGGCGCGATCTCGCCAGCGTACATTCGCTTGTTGTAGCAGACGATAATCATGTTGAGCGCGTCGACGAGTTTGTCGATGTCGTTGCCGATTGCCGCTCGCAGTTCGCTTCGCTGCTCGATGGAGACGGTGTCCGTCTGCAAGGCGATTGCGAGGTTCGCCGCGGCAATTTCGTATTTACTTGCAATTTCCAAAGGGCTACCTCCTTACTTCGATACAGCCGTGCAGTTTGTGCCGCAATAGCCGCAGGACGTCTGGCACGAGGTCGTGCAGCCGGCAGAACAAAGGCCGAGGCACGAGCCGACGCAGCCAGTGTTGCCGCAGGTCACTGTGCAAGACGATTTGCAGCCACCGGAACAACTGCTGGAACAGCCGCCAGAGCAGCTACCGGAGCACCCGGAGCAGCTACCGTCGCAGGAACCGGAACAGCCGCCCGTGCAGTTGCCGCCGCAGCCGTAACAGCCGCCAGAGCAGGAGCCTTCGCAGGTATTCGCACAGCCGCTTCCGCAGCCGGTGCAGGAACCTTGACATTCTCCGGAACACGTCGTTTCGCAGCCGCCTGTGCAGTCTCCAGAACAGCCGGTGTAGCAAGCTCCCGTGCAGGACGTTTCACAGTCACCCCGCGTCTTGTCCGTCATGGGGCGTGTTTCAAAGAGCGTCAACGCTGCTTCAAACTCGGTGATGTCCTCGTCAAACACAATTCTGCGGCCGTCGAGGCTCGGCACTTTCTCGCTGTGGATCTTCGACAGCGGAAGCGCCAGCTTCTCATAATGCTCCACGTCGACGGTGTGATCTTCGGTGGGGCTGTTCGTGTATTCGTATTTTTCGCCGCCATACTCCGCAACAGATCCGGTATGGCAGCGCCGCAGGCACTCGGCCTTGACACGCACTTTCAATTCGGCGAAGCGTTCGGCCTCGATATATGCCATACTCAGCCCTCCTTGGAGATTGATTTGAGCATTGACAGCTCTGCATAGGGGATGATTTCAAGCGCCCATGCGTCAGGAATATCCAGTCGGTAACGTGCGGCGTCGCCCTGCTTGCGGTGCAGCTTGTTCCAGTAGTAGGCGTTCGCCAGGACGCGGGCCTTGTGCATCGGGCAGATGTACGTCACGCGCTTATCCGGAGTCCCTGTGCATTGGTAGTTGTACGCGCTGCACCAAGAGCAGCCGGACGCGATCGGGCACGCAAAGCATTCGTCGGTGGACTGGCTGCGCCGCGTGACTGCGGCCATTTCTGCCACCCGCGCCCGATGTTCCGGAAGAACGTTGATGCCGTGTTCCAGATCGCCGATGGTATAGGGCCGCTGCTCATGGCCGAGGGAGGTTCCCATGTAGCGCAGGCACGGGAAGAACAGGCCGTCGCAGTCGACCGCCAGCATAAGCCCCGTACCGCCGCACCAGTTCTGATTATCGTCCTCCGGAAGCGGATGGCCGATGCTTTCGCTGAAGATCGACAGATACGGTTGTTCGTCCGCAAGCAGGACGAAATCGGCAAGCCGTTTGAGCTGTGTGTAGAGCGTAGCCGCATGGTCGAGCGTCCAGCCCTTTTCATACACGCAGTTCAGATTGATCGCCCGATACCCCGCGTCCAGCAGACCGATTACTGCGTGGTACAGATAATCGACGTTGCCGGGAGCAATCGTCATCTTCGAGCCAAGGGCGTTTCCCTTGGTCATGTAATCCTTCGCGGCCGCGATAGCAAGATCATAGCTGCCAGAGCCGTCCGGGAAGACGCGGCAGGAATCGTGGAGCTGCTTATCTCCGTCAATGCTGATGGAGAGCGACAGGTGCTTTGCCCACTTATCCAAAAACCGCTGTACCTCCGGGCGGAAGTACAGCGTTCCGTTTGTGGACATCGACGCTTTCCAGCGCGTCGCCCATGGATGATGCAGGCGGAAGGTCTGCGCCACGAAGTAGTCGAGGATCTGGTCGATCAGCTCGACTTCCAGCAGCGGCTCACCGCCGATAAAATCCAGCACCACCCCGGCAACCTCCGTGGACGTGATGTACTGATTTGTCCGCTCGTCTGCGGCGAGCAGCATATCGACGGCGGCCTTGGCGGTTTCAAGCGACATCTTCCGGTGCGTCTTGCAGCCCTGATAGCAGTAGCTGCAGCGCAGGTTGCAGTCTTCCGTCACCTGAAACGTGATGCACTTGGAGTGCGGCGAGTTGATGCCGAGCTGGATACCTGGCATAGGGAAAAGCCGCGCCAGCATATCGGTGAAGGTTTCCTGTGGCCTAATCATCGGTCTGCTCCCGCGGCGTCACCGTCACCGTGGCGGTCGAGAAATCAAGCACCCAGTCAACCGCTGCATTGCCGACAGAAGGAATGATAAACTCGCGTTCCAGCGTCGCTTTTGCGATCTCATACTCCTTGCTCTTGCCGAGGTAGTCCTTCATCCATGCGTTGTATGCGTCGGTGTCCTTCAAGCCCTGCTTCGCCGCCATGAGCAGCAGCTCCTGAATGGAATTGCGGTCATAATGCAGGGATTCGATGTAATTGGACAGTTCGGCTTCGATCTGAATTTTCATGCGCGTATCCCCCTAGAATCAAGAATAAGCAACCGGAACGTGTGTCCACTCCGTGCCGTTGTGGTATTTCAAGCCGCCAGTGACGGGCGTCGGGTCAATCCAAAAGAGATTTGTCTGCGTCGGCGGTGTGCTGCCCGTGACAAACATGGACAGGCTGGACAGCTTCATGAAGACAGGTGCGGAATCAGGGCCCTGCGCCAGAAGTGAAACCTCCGATGGTGCCGAGACCTGCCCAAGCGATTTCTCACCGTCCGCGAAAACGATGCAGTTCTTCATCCACTCATTGCGGCCGGTGCCGCCGCGCTGCACAATGACCGTGCCGTCATTGATATCGGTGGCATTGTGTGAATGCTTCGATGCAGCAGCTCCAATGTCGCCGGGTTTTACATTGTGCGGATTGTTGAAATCGGAAAGGTGCGATTTCAGAAGCGACAGAGCTTTTGCAATCTTTCCGAGAATAGACCCCATTTTTTCTCCGGAGCTGATGTCGCTCAACTCCTTTGCAACAGCAAAGGACGGTGTCTGATCGATCAGGGTCTTGTTTTCTACGTTGCTAAGACCAATCTGTTCCTTAGTGACCTTGTGTGGATTGTTTCGATCGTTTTTGTGATTGTTCAGTTCTGTGACGGTTGCGTAGACCAGCGTCTCACCGAGCGCCGCAGATACGTTTTCGGCTTCACTGACGAACACCACAAAGTCGTACTGCGATGCAAGCAGGCGCTCGACGTTGGGGTTGATATAGTCGGCTTTCTCGACCTCTGTTTCCTCCCAGATGCAGTAGCAGAGTTCCTTCGTGGAATCGTCGGGGTCCTCGACGTAAATACCGATTTCGGTTGCCCAGAAGCCGGTGATCTCCAGCTCGACGTTCTTGAACGACACCGACAACGTGACGTACTTTTCGCTGCGCGTCGCGGAAGCGATTTTCAGAGAGAGCAACGGGTTCTTCAGATCGTTCGCGCCGTCACCCGGCGTACCGTTGCCGTATTTGATGCGTGTGAATTTGATCGCGTCGCCCATGAGCCCGCGAAGCATGACGTTGTACCCGTCCGGGGTCAACCAGTGTGTCATACCGTTGCCTCCTTATCCATCATAATCAGACCGCCGTCCCAGTCGCACAGGGCGTTCCCGGCTTCGTCGCCCATGATGTCAATGTCCGTATTGACCTCGCCCGTGGTGAGCTTGAATTTCTTCGTGACGCTCATAACCGCGCCGAAGTACAGAATCAGCTCACGGACGGAAATTGCACGAATACTGTCCAGCACCGCGCTCTTACGGCTGACAACTTCGAGGATCTGCAGGAACGTGCGGATATTGTCGTTGACCTGTCTGATGTCAACGTCAAAGATGCGATAGTGATTCGGCTCGCCGCCGTATTCAAACCATTCCTGCACCTTACCGGAGCCGAACGAGGTGGACAGTGCCAGCTCGACGGCGTACTTTGTGCCGAGGTGACGGCGAACGTGCCAGGACTCGCGGAACGTAGCGCGCTTCTGCTCAATATCCCAGTCGTTGTCCCACCAGCTTACGCCGAAGTCATGCGCAAGCTGGTCGAGAAGATCTTCTGGCAGAGTGTCGATGTGCTGATAGAGCATATTCTGCTCGATCTCGGCCGGCCGCGCCGTCAGGATCTCCGTGACGCCGGTTGCGAGCGCGAGCATTTTTTCATCCTGCCGCAGCACATCGGGGAGGACGTTCAGCAGATTCTCAACCGTGAGGCCGTACTGCTCATTCATCCTCGTAGCCTCCGTTCACGATTGTTTTCGTTCCCAGCTTTGCAATCTGCGGCGCGGCGTTGTTTTTGCCGCCCTCCAGCACCTTGTAGGTCGGGGAGCGCAGCACGATCCGCTTGACACCCGTGTGGAACAGGAGATCGCGCAGCTTATCCGGGTTAATATCGCGGCCGAGCTTGCCGGACTGCCAAGCGATGTATTCCTCGACGGCTGCGTCTACGGCTTCCTGAATCGCCGCACCGGAGAGCGTCGTGTCGGTGGGGACATAGTAGGTGAAGTCGATATTGTACGAAACGAGGCCGGGGTCTTTGACGCTGACATAATCGGCCAGCGGCCGCACCTTGCTTTCGTTACAGGCGGCAAGGACGGCGTTCTTGATCTCCGTCGTGGCAATCGTTCCGTCGTTCATCAGGACATAAATATCGACGTGCCCGGCACCGTCAAAGGTGAGCGACACGTCGATCTGGCTCGCGCTTGCCAGCGCGCCGTCTGCGGCGATTGCAACTTGCAGCAGACCGTTTTCGTAGGTGACGGTATAATCTGTGTCGGTGCTCGCAGCCGTGCTGCTGCCCTTGGCGTAGACCGCCAGAGAGGACAGGTCGATGGTGTCGCCGCCCCAAAAAGCGTACTTGACGCCGCCTTTCGTATAGAGATCAAGCGTCACTTTCTTTACGACAGCCGGGCGAACGGCCTGTACGTCAGCAATCTCCGTAGATACGGATTTCGCGTGGTAGATGTAGGAGCCAACCGCGCCGGCCGTCGAGAACGCGAACATGGATTCGCGCATCAGCTCATAGAATTCTTCGTCGCTGGCAATCTCCGAACCGTCGTCGGAAGTCGTGATATTGGTGCAGGACGTGTAGTAGTCGAACACGTCAACAATCACGTTGAGCTGGCCAACGGCGTAGCCGTTGCCAACTGTTCCGTCCGTCTGGCACCGGATGGCGGTGTCGACGTAAGTATCGCCAGCGCTGATGTAGGCATCGGCGACAGTCTCCCAGATCAGGGTGTTGCTGGCGTCTGTGACGCGCGTCCCCTTGGGGACGAGGATGGCGAACGTCTGCGCCTCGGAGATCGTAAACCGTTCCGTGCAGTAAGCAGGTTTTGCCTGTGGGCGCTGCTGCAGATAGTACAGTTCTGCCAGTGCGTCAAGGTTCTTGCCTTCGGCGCGGCTCGGAATATTCTGATTTGCGGTGTAGTTGTTGTAGACACGCTCCTGAATGATGACGCTGGCTACCCATTGCGCGAACAGCTTTTCCGGGCTGGCCGGTCTGACGCTCACCCCGGTCAAGTTCTCATAAACGGTAATCAAAAAATTTGTGATTTCCGCAGCGTCGGTCGAAACAAACTGAAATTCGGTATTACGACTCATCGACGATTTCCACCTCCACGATAGGGCTTAGAACGCCCTGCATTTCTTCCTGCGTATCAAAATCGACGCTCTTGACGCGGACACGCGGCTCATATTCCTCAATGGCCTCGCGGATTTGAGAGAAAAGCAGCACCTTTGCCGCAGGAATCGGGCGGTCGATCAAGGTAGCGTCAATACCGAAGCCGCGATACATCGGGCAGGAGCCTTTGATCGTCCGCAGGATGATGGACACGTTCTGCAGAATGGATTTTACAGGGTCGGTTTCGTTCAGGCTGATCGGCCCGATCTCCGACATGGTGATTTTGTAGCCCATAGTGTGCGCCCCTCATCGTAGATATTCCTGCAAGGAAATGCTCAGCGTCGCACTGATGATGTTTCCATGCCCGTCATAATGCTCCGCCTTGGTCTTATGGCTCAGGATCGTCCAGCGATAGCGGCCGTACCCATGATTGCCGATCGTAAGCGGCAGCGTCACGCCCTGCCGTTCCAGATCGAACAGTCGCCAAATCTCGGACATCGGATCAACGCCGAGGGAAGCAAGAAGCTGAATGTCAAAGGTGATTTTCGCAAGGTCTGTGCCGGTGTATTCCGAAATGCTGTTGCCGGCATGGAGATCATGCGTGGCGTACCGCGCAGAACCGGACCATACGAAATTGCTGATCGTTTTCAGCGTGCGCGACGAAACTGAAAAGACAACGTCTCCAAGTGCTCCTACAATCATCCGATACCTCCCAGCACGAAGCCATCCCCGTTGAACACAGGCAGATAGAGCGTGAGGACGGTGTCGTTGACAAGCGGCATCCACGGCTTGATCGTGAGGTCGTGCTGATGCCCATCCTGCAACTCTGTCTTCTGCTGCGCAGGGTCATAAGCTGGAATGTGCGGGTGCGTGTCCAGCACATAGAGCCATCCGGACGTCATATTGCAGTCCTGAAACTTCACTCGCGCTTTTCGCTTGGCATTGTCGATGTCCGTCACAGTTCCGACGCGAACGAGCCGCTTTAACACTTTTTCTGCGTCCATCAATATCCCTCCAATACCATGCGCAGCGAGATCTGCGTTGTATAGCCGCCGCTGTCCAGCTTGTGGACGGCCTGCTTGATGATGTATTTTCCGTCGTAGCCGCCCCAGCCTTTGAGCGCAACGTTGACGCCTGCAACGAGGTCGGTATCTCCCGGCAGCAGGAATTGTGCCTGGCGGCAGAATTTGTTGCGAAGACGGAGATTCTTTTCTGCAAGCTCCTTCGCTTCGTCCGCTGATGCGACCTTTGCGGTGATTTCGAGCTGCTGATTGTTCGGGTCTTCGGTGTATCCCTCAACCTTGGCGATGCCCTCAATACACTGTCCGGTTTCGGGGTTGACGTAGGACACCCGGCACGATGCATACTGCGCATCAGCGGCGCTGGTGCTGAGCTGATACGTCTTGTAGGTACGATCGTAGCGTTTGATGGTGCGGACTTCTGGCTTCTGCTCATACTTGCGCTGATCGAACAATACGAGAATTCGATTTGTTGCCTTGAGGGAGATACCGGCATCATGGCAAAGCTGCGACAGAAACTCAATGTCGCTCATATCGATCTGCTCGACGCGCTCATAATATGGGTCGCTGTCCGATTCATACATGCAGGTCATACCGCCGCTCCCGGCGATTTCATTTGCAATGCCGCTGAGCGTGTAGCTTTCCCACGCCTTGCTCTTGCAGGTCTGCCGGAGCTGCGAGGAAAACGGAATCGAAGATCCTTTGATGCAGACTGTGTTCGGCGGTCCGCTGCAGGAGATGTTGTCAAGCTCAAATTCTCCGCACGGCAGCACCGCGTCGGAGCCGTCGCTGTTCCAGTTCTCACGGACAAACACAACGTCCATGGCGAGCCGTTCTTCTGCGCCGCCGCCATCGGAGGATGCACCCTGTTCGCCAGAGGAAGTAGAAGATCCTGAGCCGCTGCTTTGCGTGCCTGCCTGTGCAGAGGCAGCAGAGCCGCTCTGCGTGGCGCCGCCAATTCTGCCCCAACTGATAATCCCGGCTCTGCGGGTGTTGATGTCTGTGATCTGGACGCACGAACCGGTCGCATTGACCATTTGCCCATTGCCCATGTAGATACCTACGTGGTCGACAACGCCCTGCGTGCCGAAGAAGATGAGGTCGCCGGGCTGCGCTGTGGCTTCATTGACCGGTGTAGCCATATCCTTGTAGCCCTGCGCAGTTGTTCTGGGAACATTGATTCCAGCTTCGTTGAGCGCATAGTAGACAAGACCGGAGCAGTCAAAGCCGCTCGGACTGCTGCCGCCCCAAACATACGGCGTGCCGAGGTATTTGTTCGCTTCGCTGACAACGGCATCACCAGATGCGCTGCCACCGGAGGGCGATGCCCAGGACAGCTTTTCAGAGATCTCATCGAGCCACTGCGTGAGCCAGAGATCGTCGCGGTCTTGGATTTTGATTTGCAGATCGTCCGTTTCGTCTTCTTCGTTGTCCGTATAGGAGATCGACAGAAGATACGGCTGAATGGATTTTGTGATGTCGATGCCGCCGAAGGAAACCTCGGCTTTTGTGCGTCTCGCGAGATTTCGGCTGCTCATCGCTGCACCTGCTTCCACGGCGGCAGCGTAGACGCACTGCGCTCCACCACATCAGGGATTGTCAGCATGACGCCTGCGGGGAAGGAGAAATAACTGAGCAGCGAGCTATTGGCGTTCATCAGATCGTCGGTATAGTCGACGCTGCCCATCTCCTTGTAGGCGATCATATCCCACATATCGCCCTGCACAGTCGTGTAGATTCTGCTCATCTGTACGCCCCCCGTTGCGCGTTGATATTGTCTTCTCGAATCACCGCGCGTACCTGTGCGGCAAATTCCTCGCCATAGGTTTCAAGGCGCTCCATAACGCCGTCGTTGACATCACCCTCGACGGTGATATTGACCTGCACTGGAACGGAGCCGTCCGAAGTGGAAGTCATAGCTTCGATGGCGCTGTGTGTGTCGGCCGCGTTCAAGACCGCTTCGCCGCCGTGCATCATCACAAACTCCGGGCCTTCTTCGCCGACAAGGGCAAGACCGGCCTCGGCAGAGGTCGTGCCGCTGGCATATCGGGAGAACCCGCTCATGCGGCGGCTCGAGGCGACCGAATTGTTATTCTGCACGTTTCTGCTGAGAGCGGCAAGGGCAGCGTATCCGAGCTGGGAATATGCCGATTGCACGGTCGACAGCATCCCGGTTGCACCATCAATGAATCCCTGAATGGTCGCACGACCGGCTTCCGCAGCTTCCGTGCCAAGATCCATGCCGTCAATGGTGTCTTCGAGGTCTCCGCTGAACGCCTCCATAGTTTCGGAGAAACTGGTGCGGAAGTCTGCAATGTCCTCAGCGGCTTTATTCTGTTCCTCGCGCAGCTTATTCCAGCTTTCGACCATCGCGGCCAATTCTTCGTCGCTGGCCGCAGCCATACCGGCAATCGCATTCACGCTGTCGGAGCTGCCGTCTGCGAAAGAACCGATCATGTCGGTCAGGCCCTCAATATCACCGGCTCTGTCTCGAAGACTGGCCAGATTATCATTGTAGGTCTGCCAATGCGTGATCTGGCCTTGGAGATTGCTGTTGATGCTGGAAGCGGAAGTTGCAACGATGCTGTCTGCCTCCTGCCAAAGCGCATATTGGCCCTGAACACTTTCTGCAGCGGCTTTGTAGGCTTCCTGATACGCCTGCTGGAGAGCTTCAACACGCTCCTTGACGTTGCTGATCTCGGTGTTCAGCTCCGTCTGTCCGCGCGAAGCATTTTCGGTTGCTTCGGTCGAATCATCCGTTGCTTCCGTGAGGCTTTCGTATGCGTCCGTTACGGCCTGAATTTCTTCATCCGCCGCACTGAGCGCATTGTTGTCTTCCTCAATCGCTTCTTTCAGGTTTGTAACGTGCGTCGCGGCCTCAATCCATGCGATGTTGGCGTCTGTGACCTCATTGTTGACGGCGTTGATTTCGTCACCAAGGAAGTATTCGGCATCACGGAGAACGCCGGTTTCTTCGTAATAGGCATCAGCCTTTTTCTGCGCTTCGGCGTAAAGCGCGTTTTGCTTGGCGAGCGCGTCATTATAGGCCTGAGTGGCTTCATGCGCGGCTTCTTCTGCATCCGTCAGCTCTGCCCGGCGCTTTGCCCGTTCGATTTCAACATCGGCATACTTCGCATAGATCTCGGAAAGCTCGTTTTGGTATGCCTGTGCGCGGGCATTTTCCACCCATGCGTCCGTGTTTGCTTCGAGCGCTGCCGTGCCGCCGTCGATGGAGTCGTTTTCAAGGTCGATATAGCTGGATAGTTCCGGAATGGTCTCAACCAGCTTCATGAGGATTCCGTGATACTCCTGCTGCTGGGCAGTCGTTTTTTCACCGACAGAATCCAACTCTTTCAGGCGGTCAATGTACTGCTCCGCAACTGTGGCCGTTGCCATTGTGCTGCCGACAGAATCATCGAAGCCAGACTTTGCGTCGGCAAGCGCTTCGTTCATGTCACGCGCTGCTTCCGTCAATTCCTTTACGGACGGAGCCGCACGGTCTTCGGCGGCATCAGCCATCGCCACGATTCCACCGGCCAGCGCAGCCACGGCGGTCACGCCCAACATAATCGGCCCGGCCATTCCACCGAATGTTGTGGCAATGTCCAGCGCTTTAATGACTTTGGAGATTGCGGCGTATGCCGTCAATGCGACCGTTGCGCCGCCGACTACGCCCGTGAATGTTGCAACGCCCTTGACGAGCGCAGGATTCTCCTGCACAAACTCGCCGAGGACGTTCAGCACGTCCGTACCGGCGTCGTAAGCATCGCGCAGCGCCGGGGTAAAAGCATCGCCTACGGCAACCTTGAGGTTGTTGTAGGCGTTCTGCATCATGTCCAGCTTGGATTGCGTGGTGGCGTATCGCTTGTTGGCTTCGTTCGTCAGAGCGATATTCTCATCCCACGCGGTATTTGCCGTCTGTACGGCGCTGTCCATCTGGTCTGCTGCCAGGGCGAGGGATTTGAGCATATTGCTCTGGCGAATGCCGGTAAGGCCGAGGTCTTCCAGCACCAGAACGGCGCTTTCGCCCTGCTCGTCCAGATTGCCAAGTCCGCGGATAAACGCCGTCAGAGCGCCCAGAGCGTCCGTATTCCACATTTCTGCGAACGAATCCGCAGACATTCCCGCAACGTCTGCGAAGCTCTGTAAAGAATCCTCGCCGGTTGCAACAGCCTTTTCGATGGCATTGAGCGTCTGCGTCATGGCCGTGCCGCCAGCTTCGGCCTCGATGCCGACGGAGGACATCGATGCGGCGAGCGCCATGATCTGAGGTTCCGTCAGACCGGCCAGCTTGCCGCCAGAGGCAAGGCGCGTACCCATCTGCGTGATCTCAGATTCGGTCGTTGCAAAGTTATTGCCAAGATCAACGATCACGGCGCCGAGACGATCATAATTGTCTGCGGACATGCCTGTAATGTTCGCGAACCGCGCGAGGGCGGTTGCGGCATCTTCGGCTGTCATGTTCGTCGCTGTGCCGAGCATTGTCATAACGCGCGTAAAATCGAGCAGCGCGTCTTTCTGAATGCCAAGCTGGCCAGCAGCTTCAGCGACGGCGGCGATCTCGGTCGTAGATGCCGGGATCTCGGTGGACATGGCTTTGATCGCGTCCGACATATCCGCCAGTTCTTCGTCTGTCAGATCGGTCGTTTTTGCGACGCCTGTCATTGCCGATTCAAAGTCCATCGACGCCTGTGCGCATTCGTCGAAGCCTTCTTTTATTTCTTTAAGCGCAGCGGAGATACCAGCCGCAGCAAGAACGCTCGACACCGCGTCCACGGCCTGTGTCGCGCGGCTGCCGAAAGATTCTGCACTATCGGCCGTGTCGCCGAGCTCGCCGCGGGCCTTTGCAAAGGTCGTGCGAAACTCGCGGCCAAGCTGCGCTTCAAGCGCAAATAGCATCTCATATTCTTTCCGCGATGCCAATATCTTCGCCTCACTTTCATTTGCGTTTTTGTTTTCGCTTCTCCATTTCCTCGGCAATCAGCGCATTAGAGGCTTTCACCCATTGCGATAATTCACCGAGCCGGAGAGATAACCAGAAATCTACCGGAGTATTGTTCGTCCGGGCCATGGCGAGGCATTGCCTGCGAAGCCATACGCCGCCATCTCCGACGATCACTCCTTGCGCGATAAAAAACCTCTTACGGTGTTCCGCAGACGGTTGAAATCGCGGATACTGAGCTTGCCCAGCGCATCAATACCAAGGGGGTCGGTACACGCCTTGACACATACGCGGATGAGGTATTCGCTGTCGAAATTCGCAACGATCACCGTATGGCCGAGCATCTGCAGCTCCCGTTCAATCGCCAGAGAGTCGCTGCCGCTCAGGCTGTCGAAATCGAACGTGAGGTCGGAATAGCTCTTGCCCTCATGCTCCAGGGGGCGCGTAAGATGCAGCGTGAAGACGCCATTGTTGGCGGTTGCTTCGTCCTGCTTCTCCGCGACTGCGAAGATGTTGCCGCTTTCTTCTGCGGCGGTGTTCTGCTTCTTGTTTTCCATGATTCGAGGCTCCTTTCAAAAATGACGGGGCGACGCATCACGCGCCGCCCCAAAGATTTACGATTTACCGAGGGCCTTGCGGGTGTCGGAGAGATAGTCGACACCGTTCACCTCGCAGATGTAGTTGTACGGGTCAAGCTCCATGACCTTTGCGTCATCGATGTACGTCACCCAGCGGCGCACGGCGTAGCTGCCAGAGCCGTCCGTGGGAGAAGCCGGGGCGATATTGCCGTTCGACAGCGTCTTCGGAACAAGCACGAGGACGTGCTTGACGGACTGCGTCTTGTAAACACCTGCAATCGGATCGTACACCTGCTGCGGCGCGCGCAGGTCGATGTTGTGTTCGCGCGGCTCCTGCAGCTTCAGGCTTTCGGCGCTGAAGGTGCGGAATTTGAGCTGCGCGGTCATGGCGTTCATATGGCCGATGATCGGCGCCTCCACGTTGCCGGCAATGCCGGCACCGGAGACGGTTGCAACAATGAAATCAACATCGGGCAGCGTCACGGAAGCCAGACCGAGGAAGTCTTTGGCATCTTCGTAGCAGGCGAAGTTGATTACGGCCTGATCTACCATTCCCATTGTTCAGTCCTCCTTCGTCACGCCAACGCGCTCTGCACGTAATCGGTGTCGTATTCGAGTACGAAGTCGATCTCCTGCGCAGGGCTGGGCGGCGTCATGTAGATGTGGATTCTCACAATACCGGCCATGAGGTCCGTCATGGGATTCTCGGAGTCGAGGATCTCAACGCGGGCGCCGAGCAGATACTCGCTGCCCACAAGACCTGCGAGCCAGTTGTTCGCGGAATCCTTGATGTTGTCCAGCAGACGCCGGTTCATGGGGCTGTCCGTCTTCGACCAGAACGTCTTGATGAGGGAGTTGCCGACCCACTTGAACATTCTGCTGATCGGGATGAAATAGTCCTTGATGTCGGTGTTGCTGGGGTAGCAGGCGGTGTAGTTGCCCCACGCCACGAAACCATTCATAAACTTGAGCGCCGTGCAAATGCCGTTGGCGTTCAGAATGTTCGCCTGCTCCAGCGTGAGGGTGACGTCTGTGCCGTCTTCCAGGCAAGCGCCGTCGCACTGGAGGGCCTTATTGGAGGGCGATTCATACGGCACACCGTCGTTGCCGCTGTCCACCTTCGCCATCAGACCCGCGAGCTGTGTGGAGAGATGGAACTGCTTGCTGCCGAGCTTCACCTGCGGCCAGACCGCGATCTGAGCCGGGTCGATCAGGTTCGTCGCGGACTTCTTCGCGGCGACGGCGTCATAGCTGCGCGCGCCGCTGGCGGAGCAGTCGATGTCACAGATGGACTTTGCGCCGAGAATGCCGTTGATGACTTCGGCCTTCGCCGCCATGACGGCCTGTACAGTGCTGGTATGAGACCAGCCGGGCGCGATGATGAGGTCGGGCGTGATGCTGACGGTTGCCATGCAAAGGTCGATGGCTTCGATGCCCTTGACGATGTCATCATCGTCGATGTCGGCGGTCTTGATCTTGTCGTAGCTGATATACAGCTTGGTCGCGGCCTTGGCTGCGCCGTCCTCGATCGTCTCGACGATAAGGTTGCCGTCCGAGTAGTACGCGGCATAGTCCGTGTCTTTGACAAGCGGCGATTCGGACGAAGACGCCGTCTTGACAACGAGGCTGGACAGGATCGCGTCGAACGGCAGCTTTGCCTGCTTACCGGAAAGGGTGACTTCCGCGCCCGCGACGGCCTCCTTGTTGGTGCTCGGATCAAGCACGTTGCAGAAGATGATGGGCTGGCGCTGGAACAGCTTGAAATGCGAGTACATGACTTCGCAGATCGTGTAGGTCTTCCAGTCGTCGGAATAGCCCAGCTTCTTTACCGCGTCTTCCCAGTCGGTGCAAAGCACCGGGGTAAAGAGCGCGGCCGGGGATTCTGCGGAGTGAACCGGTGCTGTGCCGACAACGAACGGCACACCGGATTCAGCGACAACGGGCGTCGAAACGCTCGTTTTCTGCTCCCGCACATATACGCCATGCTTCAATGGTTACTCCTCCTTCTTTCTCCGGTCTGCCAGCTTGTGATAATTCACGTAGAGCAGATTACCGGGTGTTTTGACTTTGATTCTTGCCTCGGACACCTGATCGCCGGGAATAACCAGCGTGGCAATCAGCGGATATTTCTCAACCGCTGCCGAGATCTGCGCGAGCGCGTCCTGCTTGTCACCGTACAGAATACGCGCCTGCTGGATCGTGCCGACGATGCTCGGCCCGATGTACATACAAAAGCCGGCGCTTTTCGCACCGGCTTTGCCTTTGGCTTTTACCATGCAAATGCCTCCCTGTTGACACTGGGGATTTTCCAGACCGACACCAGCTCCGCACAGAAGTACGGCGCGGTGTTGTCGGTGTAGTAGAGTGTGGACAGCTTCTGCGAAAGATCCAGCGCAAACTGCTTGGCGATTACGCCGTGCATCAGAAGCTCTTGACGGAAATGCTCGACCGTCGTAAGCAGCCGCAGCGCACCTTCCTGATCGTCTTCGCCGTACACGCAGAAAAGAGAGCGAATCTCAACGCTGCTGTCCGTCGGCTCGCCGGGCTTTTGCTCATCTTCGCCAGTGACGATCTGATGCAGAATGTACGGCGCTTTCGACGTAGCAGATTTGACATCGGGCAGGCGCTGGCGGTAGACCAGTGGCGGACGCTCGGCAGGTTCTTCCTCGTCGCCCTTTTGCCGCCGCACAGGAAGGAGCGTTTCGCGCATGACCTCATTCGTGAAGCTCGTGAGCGCGTCCAATAAATTCAGTCGTGTCATACCGGCACCCATCCTTTCACGATTGCGTCTACCTCATGCACCAATCTTTCCTCAAACTTATCCATCGCCTGATCCGTAAGACTTTCAGCCACATCCTCACCGCCTACCATCTGCGGAACAGACGAACCCATAATTTCTTTGATTGCTGCACCGCCGTTAGCCATCCTCCCGCCAGTCCGTTCAAAAATACCCGTATGAGTTTTGCCGCCGGTTCCTGCTTTGACTGTGGCGACAAAGGCGTTATCAAACTTAAACGGAGCTGTTGAAAGAAGCTGATGGCCTGCTGCGGCAATGCCCGGATGAACCGGGCGAAGATTGCCGTTAATGATTGCCATGACGGTCTTTTCTGGATTGACGGTTGGCTGGCTCGGAGATGCGCCGCCATAGCGGAATAGGGGGATTTTGTTGCCACGAAACGAGATTTTTGCTTCAACGCCGTTGAAATAGCGATAGCTAACCTTGATGTTCTGCTCTGCGCGAATAGCTTTTCTGGAAATGTCATATTTTTTCCGAATTTCTCTCGTGCTTTGCGTCCGAAGATACGCGGTTGCGCGCGCCATCGCTCGCTTCATCGCTGATTCCATGCCACCTGGAAACTCCGCAAGCCTTTGCTCAGCCTCCTGCAACACCTCTGGTGATACAATGGCTACCCGGCAGGAAAAGCTATCCGAGTACGGGTTGAAGTACGCTTTAGAATACTTGCTCATTCGTTGAACGCCTCCAGTTCCACACGAAGCAGGCCCAGCTCGCAGACCGACGAGGCGACGTAGAATCGTCGGAAGAAGGTAGCGTCATCGGGATCGCTGATCTCCATGCGCGTCCCTTTCTCTGGTTGGTTGCCGCCGAGATCCTGAATCCTGCAATGCAGCACGGACGAAACGAGGAACAGCCCCTGAATATGATCGCTCATAAGCTGGCGGCGGTCTTTCTCTTTCAGCCCGGACAGCACGACCGGAATACCGGCGTGATCTTCGCCGTCGTAGGTCACGCCGTCGTAGACCACGATTCGCTTCTCCGCAAACTCGTCAAGGTTCATAAAGGTCCGCGCGTTGTCACGCGCGACCATGTCCTTGAATTTGCTCATACCACCGGAGCGTCGGCGCTCAGATCAGGAAGATCGTCTTCGCCGACTTCCTCGCCCGGCTCGACAGGTACGGCAGCGATTGCCGCAATCAGGTCGTCTTTCCTGCGGAGCTTTGCTGTTTCAATGCCAAGATCGGCGGCAAGCTCTTTGAGCTGCGCCACCGTCATTTCCTGCAACTGCTCCGCGTCAAGATGGGCCTCTGCGTCGCTCTCTGCGCCGTTTTCTTCGCAGGGCATATCGACGCAGGGGGTGTCGCCGCTTTCGACCGTGCTGTCGCTTGCAACAGGCGCTTCGTCCGCTTCGTGGACGATCGCTGCGACGCCGAGCGCGACGAGACGCCTTGCTTCAGCTTCGTCCACCTCGCAGATGCCGCCGCGCTCAACGAGCTTCGGCATGGCGTCCTTGGTCTTACGCCAGCCGTAGGAGCCGCTGATAATTTCAATTTTCATGCCGTACTCCTTTCACACGCCGATCAGGCCACGACGTTTGCCGCGTAGATATACGGGCAATCATCTTTCGGTGCCGCCAGCGGGCGGGTGGCAAGGCGCAGCTTGCGCTTATCGCCGGGCTGGTCAAGGACAAACTTCGGCACACGCTTTGCAACGTAGGTGGTAAAGTCGGTCGAACCGTAATCGATCTGCGTGATCTGGCCGTACATCATGTGGCCGCAATCGGGAGCCGTGACCATTGCGGAGGTCGCGGGGAAGTACCTCTGTTCCGCACCGCTGTCATCGACGTAGGTTTCGTCCACGCAAATCACGTTGAGACGGAAGCCGCCGAAGTTCAGCGTACCCATGTAGACAACGCCGTCATAGGGGCTGAGCTGCTGATCGATCGTGCCGATGATGATGCCGCTGTTGCGGTCGAGCAGGGTCTTGACGTCATCCAGACCGAGAATCGCGTCGGCAACATCAGAGCCGATCACGAGGTCGGCTGCGTGAAGACCGCGCTTGGAGAGCTTGCGGCACATATTCTTCACGTCGCCGAAGAACGCTTTGCCCTTCTCGTTCGTTGCGTTCCACTTGGTGTTGACAGTGTAGATGTGATCGCTCGTCGTGTCGTAAAACTGCACATACAGCTTCTCACCCTCAGTCTTGTCATCGATGTAGGACTGCATCGTGCAGGCGTTGTTGATCATGGTCTGAACAGCCATCCACTCTTCACGGCGAGTGATACGAAGTTCCATGTCTGCAAGATCGTCACGCTGCAGACGGGCTGCGCGCTGGGCCGGGGTGCTGTTGGCGTAGATTGCTTCGCCGAAACCGCGCTTGCGCAGATCGTCCATCGTCAGCAGACGGGAGGGCGCAATGAACGCGGGCTGAAGCTCATGGATTTCGTAGCCCCGGCGCTCCATCGGAATATCACCGACGCGCGAGGATACGAACGCCGCCATCTTGCGGTCGCCCTTACGGTACTCGGTCAGCACCTTGTCAGACGCGAAGATGTCGCCATCGCCGGTCGGGAAGTAGCGGTCCTTGAAGAACGTCTGCCGGGGCACGATTTCTTCGGTGATCGCCATCAGGACATAGGTATCAAAGAAATTCAGTTCTGCACTCATGGGTTTCCCTCCTTAGTTGGCGGCGGTAGCGTCCTTGAAGACGATACCGCGCATACGCAGATTGTCTTTGTCGGTTTCGGTGATGCTGTAGCTGGCAGCGACGCTTACCTTGTCGGGGTCGAAGCAGCCGGCCGTGTAGACCGCAACCTTTTCGTCGGCGTCAGTGCCAACGGTAACATCGTCGCAGAGTACGCAATCCGGCGTCAGGGTCTCATTGTTTGCGGCGGTAGAGCCGAGAATCACCAGCTTGCCGTCGCCAGCCGTGCCGTAGGATTTTGCGAGGATCGTGCCGCGCTTGAGCGTGACAGCAGAAGTGGTCTGCTTGCGAATGGTGCCACCGCGTACCTGAACGGCAGGCACGACGTCCGTAAACAGACCGTCGAAATTCATTTCGCCGAGTTTCTTGCTCAGGTTCGTCATAGCTTAGCCCTCCTTCTTGCCGAACAGCGCAGAAACCTTGGCTCTTGCATCGGCCATCCGCGCTTCCGGGGTCTTTTTCGCATCATCGTCTTCTTCGTCTTCCTCAGCGGGGGGAGGCGTCGCGCCAACGTCTTCGGCGTTGGATTCGTCGGCATCGTCCTTGAGGTCGGACAAGAATTTCTTGCCCTGCTTGGCGCGCTTCTTCGCGTCGGCCATCACCAGATCGGCGGCGGTGCAAGGCTTTTCGCCATACTTGGCTTCGCGCACGTCGGCAGGATCGAGCAGGCTGGCAACCTCGTCAATTTCCTGCATCCGTTCCCGTTCGGCCTGAACCGCCGCATTGACCGCTTCGGTGTGATCGACAGCGGCCCGTGCAGCAGCTTCAGCCTGAGCGATTTCGTCCGGGTATTTTGCCCGGAGCTCTTCCAGTGTCATAGAGTTTCCTCCTTCTTCGCCGGGATTCTCCGGCTTGTTTTTATTCGCCTCAACCGGGGCCGCTGCCTCGGAATCGACCGTAGGAATGTTGTCCGGGGCAAACATACCCGGAGCGAGATGAAACTGCTTGCCGCGCACAAACAGGCTGCGCCCATCCGCGCTGGCGGCGATACCGACAGGCTCGGCATCTTCGATCAGTTCATCCGCGAAGCCCTTTTCAATGGCCTCGCGACCTGTCATGTAGGTTGTATCTGCCATCATGTGCATGATGACCGTTCCGGAAAGCCCGGTTTTGCGCTTGTAGACCTCGGACTGCATCTTATCCCATGCGTCCTGCTGCGTAGCCTGCTCCCGCAGCTCATCGGCGTTATAGCCGCCGAAAAGAAACTGCCAGCACTTGTGAATCATAATGATGCTGGACGGATTGACCTTGACCGTATCGCAGGCGCACATGATGATGCTGCCGCCCGACATGGCGACGCCATCCACAATGCAGGTGAGCTTTGCGCCGCTCCGGGAAAGCTCGCGCAGCCGGTTATGAATCATATTCGAGGCCCCGGCGTCGCCGCCGTAGCTGTTCATGCGGATCGTGATGTTCTTGCAGGAAGAAATCTGCTTGAGGTCCTCCAAAAACTCACTGAGCAGGATATACTGCCCTTCGATGGGTTCGCCCCACCAGTTTGTCGGCTGCTGTTCGTAAATGTCGCCATACATGGTGATCTCGGCCGAGCTGCCAGATTCATCTGTAGTGGCCATGGTATAGACCTTTTTGCTGATCGAAATAGCCGGCGCATTTTTCGTTTTCATGACCGATTCCTCCTTCATTCTTCACCGTTCGCGGGCGGTGTGTTTCCTGCTGGCTGCTGCACACTCCCGATGGCCGTAAGCAATTCATTTTCACGTGCGAGCTGATCGACGTTTTCTTCCCAGTCGCCGCCAGACATTTCGCGCGTGACCTGATCGTTCGTCTTGATGGCGCGGTTGGTCAGCATCAGAGCGGCCTCGGCCTCCTTCTTCGGGTCGAGGGAACCCTGAACGGGGCCAATCCAGCGAGCGCCGCACCACGCCTCGCGCAAGAGTGGATCTGTGTGGAAGCCCGGAGCATTGATGCGTCCGAGCGCAACAGCTTCGGCCATGAACAGCTCGTAGATCGGCTGGCAGAAGTCGTTCACGAACCAAGACCGGCGCATTTTGAACGCTTCCCATGCTTCCAGCAGCGCACCGCGGCTTGCAGAGTAGGAGCTGTTGAATTCCTTGATGAGTACGTCATAAGGCAGTTCCAGCGCCGAGCCGACCAAGCGGCAAATTGTCTTCACAAACGTCTCAAACCCTGCGGTCGGGATATTCGGACTGCCGAAGTTGACTTTCTCGCCGGGAGCGAGGTGCGTTACCGTACCCGGCCCCATTTCGTATTCGTTGGGATCGTCGGAAATATTGCTTGCGCCAGCGCCATCCGGGCTGGCAGTCGGAACGCCGGCAATGTCTCCTGTACCGACTTCATTGAATGGCGTACCGGACGGATCGGTTTCCGTCTCAATCCACGCCGTGAAGAAGCTCTGCACCAGCGCGGCCATCAGCTCCGATTCCGTGTAGCGGCGAAGCTGCAGCAGCGGTTCAATAACCTGCGCCAGATACGGAACGCCGCGGTACTGATCGGGGCGTTCGCTGTCCATGATGTGCAGGATATTCGGCAGGCCGGTGCGCTCACCGTAGGCCGGGACGCGCGTCCATTCCTGCTTCTCGGTTGTGATCTGGTGCGGATAGGTGTTGCTGATGTAATAGGCAACGACGCGGCCGTTTTTGTCGACCTCCACGCCGTCGAAAACGCGGTGACCGGCGCCGGGCCTCCCGTCCGGAACGACAGCGTCCATGAAGCCGCCGTAGGTGTAGCCTCCGCTGAAGTCGGTAGGCGTGGAAACACGGTCTGCCTCAATGACGTGCAGCCGCATGGAGTATGGATTCAGCGGCGTCGCCGGGTAACGCTTCACCAGGACAAACACGTCTCCGGACATGAGCCACGATTTGAGCGCGAGCTGCTGCAGAGCCATGAAGTTGTTCAGGCCGAGCGCGTCGCAGTTCTGCTTTTTACCGCCCCAGAGCCGAAATTCCATCTCGGCCTTGTGCTGCCACTCCTTTGCAGCCTCCGGGGAAAGCCCCAGCAGGTCGCGGTCGACGGTCGCTTTCAGCGTCAGGCCGGTACCGACAACCTTTGTGCGGTTGGTGTTGATGGCGCTCGTGGCCACGGGCGACGCCATATAAAGCATTCTCGACCGTTGGCGCAGCGTGGCATTGTTGCGGTTAATATCTTCGTTGGGCGAACCGCTGTCTGGGGTGAATCCTTTGAGCGCGCGCCGGGTGACGCTCGCACCAGCTTCGCTATAGCCCTTGGCATACGGAGCAGCGCTCCGGCTGTGATTTCTCTTGCTCAATGCTTTCGCCTCCTGTGAAATAGAAAACGGACACTCTGGCGGCGAAAGGAGAAAACTCCGCCAGAGCGCCCGTGCAAAAGCCCTTTCGGGCGAATTGCTGTATTTATCATTTTCGTGACCTCACGAAAATGCTCACCAATCGCGGGGGATGACGCCGAATGCCTTGCGGCGCTTGCTGCCGTTCAGCTCCGAGGTCAGTTGATCGATCTCATTCTCCATCTGCTTAATTTCTTCCGACAGCGCCGGGAGATCAAAACGGGTGAGCTGCCGGTCATCGATCATGTAGGATTTCACGCCGCCGTCGACCAGCGCCGTGTATGCGTCATAGAGCTTTTCAAGCGCCGCTTCGCGGAATGCGAGCCGCTTTTCGATGATGATTCTGCTTGCCATAAAACACGCTCCTTACCAATCGTCGTAGTATTTCTGCCTGCTGCGCTGCGCCGGGCGGCGCTTCGGCGGCGTAATGTTCGCCGAGGGCGGAGCAGGTACGCGAACACCGGAAGCGGCCTTGATCTGGCGGTCGATCTCATCGAGATTCTTCGGCAACGCCTTAAATGCGGCAAGCGCGTAGTTGCGGCAGTCCAGAGGCTCGTTACGCTCGTGTCCGGGAATCTTCTTCCACGACCACGGCTGCTTCTTGTTCGGATCATAAACCTTCGTTTCCGACAGCAGACCCGCAAAATAGGCGCTGCCGTAATCGTCGCGCTTCGGGAAATGGCAATATTTCTGTCCGGGCGTCTGTACGCGCAGATTGTCCATGATGATTTCCTTTCCGGAATCGACGCCGAGCTGATATTGCCAGCAGGTGCCGACCGCAATCTGATTGACGAAGATCTTCTGTTTTTTCGGCGGTGAGATATAGGGCTTATCCTGTCCTGGCATACCTTTGATGCAGAATACCTTCTTGCTGATTCTGGCGTTGCATTGAGCGCGAACGCTCTGCGTGAAGTGACCGCCCTCATCCACGAAGGACATAGACACCCGCAGGCCGACGCCGTTCTCAAAACGCATCACACGGTCGAACACAACTTCATTGAGTTTGTTCCATGTGGCGTCATCATCCGGGCGCCCCATGACGATTCCTTTTTCAATGCCCCATGTTTCGCCGAAGAACCCGTGCCCGACGATCTCATACTCCATGCGGTCATCCTGCGTATCAACGCCAGCCGTCAAAACGAGGACGCCCGGCGGCAGCTCGACCGGTTCGCCGTTTTTGTCCTTGCCGTAGTCCTCGCGGCGAGCGAGCAGCGAATCCTCATCCTCAATGTCGCCGCGGTCTTCCCACGGCTCACCGAAGCAGGTGTTGAAAACGACCTGCATCTTTTTCGTGCTGCCAAGTGCATTGAGATATTTCAGGACGATAGATTCCCACGAAGCCCACTGGCTGACGAAAGCGTTCAGCCAGAAAGAACGGGTTCCTTGGCCGTAGGCTTCCGGATTCTCGGCAATCCATTTTGCCGGGGCGCGTTTCATCTCCGCTTCCGTGGAAATGCAGCCGCAGCCGGGGCAGGTGTAGTACACCTTCTTGACCTTGTAGGTCTTCTTGTGAGAGACGATGATTTCGTCGTACTCAAAGCGAATATCAGACCAGCGGATTTCGTGGTACTCGCCGCAATGCGGGCATTTGGAGTTCCACCGCTCCATCG
This sequence comes from uncultured Oscillospiraceae bacterium, assembly GCA_934670025.1. Classification (GTDB taxonomy): domain Bacteria; phylum Bacillota; class Clostridia; order Oscillospirales; family Oscillospiraceae; genus CAG-170. Next base: position 15,866 of record CAKUOS010000002.1, on the reverse strand, counting down.
TGCCTGTGTAGTAGGCAGCTTCGATGGCGCTGGCATTTTTGATCGTCGTAGTTGATACTTCGACGGCCTTCGCATTATAGAACGTGGTCTGTCTGGCCATTGCCAGATCCCACGGATCGCCCTCATTGCCGGCGCTCGTTGCCCATCGGTCGCGTTCGTCGCCGAACACATAGCGGATAGGCTTTGATGCCAGCGCGTGTGCCTCGGTCGAGCCGCACATCGTAAGGATGCCGCCCGGATAGGCCTTTTGGAGAATCGTATTGTGAGAGTCGCGGCTTTTCGGCGCGGCGATCTTCTGCCGCAGAGCCGGACTGTCGCGCAGCATCGGCGCGATACGGAGCTTGGAATACTCCTGCGCGTCAATGGTTGTGGGATGAATGAACAGAATAGAGCCGGGGTCCTCGTCAATGATGTAGCCGATGCAGTTATTCAGAAACTCGGACTTGCCGACCTGCGATGCGGCCACCATGACGATGTGCCGAACCTTTGGGTCCGTAAAAGCGTCCATCGGCTCGCGCAGATAGGGCGTGCGCTCCGTACGCCACGGGCCGGGTTCGGCTGCGCTCTCAGCAGAGAGGCGGCGTTTGGCTTCTGCCCATTGGGTGACGGTAAGGTCATCAGGCGGCGTCATGCCAGCCAGCACCTTGCGCATGGCCTTGTTCAGACGTGCCGCGCCGCGCCGTTTGGCTTGGCGTTCGGCTTCGGCTTTTTTCAGCGCATCGGCCGCTGCCTCATTCTTCGTCATAGCTGCGCCCCGCATTGCTCCAGTCGCGCCGCTCGTTTACTTTCTCGGCGTATTTCTCAGGGTCGTAGTGATACGCAGCCAGTTCGCGCATGACCTTATGGACTTCCTTGCGGATGGTCTCGGCAGCCTCAGCCGGGCTTTGCGCGGCGGTGACGTCAACAGACAGCCGCCCCGGAAGCGACAGCAGCGCAGCGCGGATGGTGTAAATTAGATCTTCCGTGAAGCCCTCCACATCTTCCGAGCGGTGCAGCTTGCCTTTCAGCTCCTCGACCTCCATCTTCGCAAGCTGAGCTTTGGAGAGCTTGAGCTGCGCTTCGGACTGCCGCTTCGCTGTTTCCAGCTTCTGCTCGGCCTCACTGATCTGCGGTTTGGAAAGGAAATTGATATATCGCTGAACCGCGTCGCCGAGCTGGAAGTAGCCGCGTCGCACCGGAACGATTGTTCCGTCCTGCGCCATCTGCTGCACACGCCGCGCCGTCACGCCGAGGATCGCGGCCAGCTCTGTCGTGCTGATTTCAGCTTCGGCATCGATCTTGATTCTCGTTTCAGCCATATAGCAAGCTCCTTTCGTTTTTTTCGAGGGGGCTCAGCGGAATTTCACCGCAGCACCCGTGCTGCACGGGCGTGACCCTTACCCCGATGTGGTCATATGAACTTAGGAGGTCAGCGCGGTATGCCTCACCCGCGCTGTGGTATGAAAAATGCGCGGTATCTGCGTCGATACCTGCGCACATTCCAGCGGTAATCGTAACGAAATTACCAGAAAAACAGGAAACTAACTAGGCGAAATTTGGGGTCGTCGAGCCCGCAACAGATGCCGCCCCCTCCCGACAGTACCTTTTCAGCGGCCGAATCGATCACGACGCATGATACCCTGCCACCCAGCAAACTTATCGCGCGTGACAACGTCCTTCTCGCAGGGCTTCTTGCAGCCTTTGCGTCCTCGATGGCAGATGCACACCGTCTTTCCATTGACGATCTGCACCCAGACAGGAATCTTCTCTTGTTCTTGCATCGTTTATCGCCTCACATCGGTACGGATTTGACAGGGGATTGGCTGCATACCCACCCAGCCCTTATGAATAATTACCGGTGGCTACGATTGTTCTACGGAGAAAACTGCATCGCCCTCCTTGATGAACATGACGTGGCCGCAATGCTCACAAACGACCTTGGCATACTTGGGCGGCTTCTCGGCTACGCTCAGAGCGGACGCTTTGGCGCGGTCTACCTGCTCCTGCGTGGTGATTGCAACATTCTGTGCTTCTTCCTTTGCGGCGTTATCCAGATAGGCTTGGTATCTGGCACGGCGGTCCTCTTCGGATTCACCGACCACCCCATCATCGAAAAGAGCATCGGCGTCAAAATCGTCGCTGGGAGCGGGGAAGCCAAGGGATTCGAGATCGAAGTCAAAGTCAAGGTTGAGCATATCGATCTCGTGGAGCAGCTCGTCGTTGATCCACTCGGAGAATTCGGAAATGCGGTTGTCGGCCAGACGGTCGAGCTTGATCGTTTCTTCGTCGGCGTCTGTTACGACGCAGGGTATTTCCTCCATGCCGAGCCGAATGGCGGCAGCATAACGGGCATGACCTTTGACGATGATACCGTTGCGGTCGATGACCAGCGGCACGTTGAAGCCAACCTTCGGAATGATCTCGACAAGCAGGTTGACCGTCTTATCGTTTTTCCGGGGATTGCGGACATAGGGCTTGACCTCGGAAATCTTCTTCATCACGATCTGATTAACAATCTCCATCAGTGCCAGCCTCCTTTCGATACTTCTGAAGCTGACGCGCCTGATTCTCGGAGATCGCAGCGCGTGTGAATGAATTGTTTTCGTAGAGCTTCGCATATCCGGTGATGTGCTTGAGGCGCACCAGCTCTTCCGGTTCTAGGCCAAGCTCATTGCAGACCTGCAGGTCGGTCGCGCCGTTCATCAGCATTTCCATGACGATATTGGACATACCGTTAATGGAGTGCTTGCCTCTGGCGCGGTTGTGCCGAACGGTCGAGGCCATGAGATCATTCATGGTCTTGCCATGAAGCACAACACAGGGCAGCTTCCCCTCGCATGAAGCGTAGATGTCTTTGAATCTGCGCATGATGCTGTATCGGTGGAAGCCGTCGACGATAACATACCGGTCTTTCTTTTCGTCGTAGATGGTAACGACGGGCTGCGTGTAGCCATCCGCTTTGACGGAGCGATAAAGCAGCTTCATCTCCTGCGTGGCGACACTGTTGGGGTTGTAGTCGTTTGCGTGGACCTTTTCAATGGGTATCCACTCGACCTGATGAATGGGCTGATCTGAAATCATTTCTTGCTGCCCATATATTGCTCAAACTGCGCGGCGTCGCGTTTGCGATAGGTGGGAGCCTTTTCCCGGATGCGGAAACGGGAGCGGGCATTTGCGTTGTTCGTGCCGTCAATATCATTCAGGACGATCTCTTTGACATGGACACGATACCATTCGTCTCCGGTCTGATTCTTCCAGCGGTTTCGGAACAGCTCGTGGTATTCGGGCTTCACGATATTGGCAAGCAGATAGTCGCGGTATTCCTGCCACGAACGGAACGCAAAGGGGAGCTGGCGCGGGATGATGTCGCCGCTGTCAAAGGTATGGGCGAATGTACCGACGCCAGATACGCGACGGATGAACTTGTTGTAGGTGTCCGGCTCAAACTCCTGCAGCATTTCAATCGAGTGCCAGGCGGTTTCGTGGATGAGCGCTGAGACGCGCATGGCCTCCTTGGCCAAGCCCCACTGGTATTGCAGATCGTAGACGCGATTGTACGCCCAGTGATTCTTGGCAATGGCTGTCCAGATGTCATCGTTGGTGAAATCGTAGATCGGCCAGAACACCTGACACCTGCCAACTTTCTTCTTGCACCACGTCACGCCTTTGTATCGGGCTTCATGCTGCGTGATAGCAACGCGCCGGTTCAGGCTTTCCGTCATGCGCATTCCCACCAGCACGGCACAATTCTCAGAATCGGTGCAGTAGGACGGGAGGACGTTGACAAGCTCATGGAATCGGTTTTCGCTGCTGGGGTTTTCCTTGATGGAGAGCGGGTGCTGCGGGTGAATCCAGATCGCTTTGTCCTCCGGATTCCAAACACTGATGAAATTCTTCTCTGGGGAGAGCGTGTTTGTGAATTCAAAGGGGATCTGATACCAGTACGGCGTGACTTCGGGCAGCTCCATGATGTGCTGCATATAGTCCACCGTCGCTTGCCACTCAGCTTCCTGATCGAGCCAGAACACCTTGAGCGGCAGACGCCCGCGCTCCTGCGCAACCATAAGCGCCATGCGGAAAAGAACTGTACTGTCCTTGCCGCCGGACATGCTGACGATCACATCGTCGTGGCCGTCGAAGATCATCCGCAGCCGTTCCAATGCTTCATCGAATACGTTGTTTTGCAAGTAGATCATTGCTGCTGACCCCGCGCCGCTCATGTGAGCAACATAGGGTTTCCTCCTTTTTTCGATGTACCCGCAGCCGGCAGCGTTGGCGATACGCCGCAGGTTCGAGCCATCCTCCACGCAAGGAGCATCGTGGAGGCAAGTCCTCCTTCCGAATAAAATGAGCAGCGCCCCCGATCAGGAGCGCCGCCCGGCTTGATTTGGAATTTTACATTTTGCACTGTACCACATAAGAGGCAGAATGTCACGAAACACGACAGCAGCCGATTCCCGATGACTTCACAGCAGTTATTGTTGCTGTTGCTGATGTCACTCCGCAGAACGTCATTCCATCAAATAGCGGTAGACGCAATTCCGCACGCTTTCCTCTGATCTGTATTTCCCGATGAGTGGGGCAATTTCTTTCCATTGAAGCGCCCGAATGAAGCGGAGGCGGAAGATAATGCGTGTTGTACCGTCCTCAATGGTGGAGATCCACGCGGCGATGCGTTCTTCGCTTTCAGCAATCGCAGCCTTTTCCCGCTCGATCTCGGATTCCAAGTCTGCAATTTCAACAGCAAAATCACCGACCTTATCCCTGACACCGCTTCCGCGCGGCATTCCGGTCAGCTTTTGCGCGCCCGGGACGGCAGCATCCCAAAGGTTTTTAAGCGTCTCCTCGGTCCTTGCAAGTTGCTGAACCGCGTCCAGATGCTCGTTCAGTTCTGCCAGAGTCATGTGTGCCGCCCCTTTCCATCGTTACTTTGCTTTTTTCCAAGCCCGGATTGCGGTCTTCTTCGTGCCTTTCGGTGTACCCGCTCTACCGCAATTATAGCACCTGACGCAAAACATGGGCGGTGTTCTTGGACGCAGATATACTTCCTCGACCTTGCAGCGGCTGTCCGCACCGCAAAACCGGCAGGTCAATTCATCAATTCTCGGCATCGCAATACCCCCTACCTTGGGAATTGAGATTTCGGCAAATCGTGCAAACGCGGTCTGCGGGGCATTCGAGGTGCGTGTTGAAGTAGCAACGTGGCTGCTTGTTCTTCGGAATGAAACGAATGAACGTTTTGCCGCCATCGGCCATGATATGCACGTGAGATTTTCTGACAGCCATTCTGTATAGGCCAACGAAGACTTTGGCATCATTCTCAACTGCAAAAGGTTCTCGGATGAACCGGCCGGCGTCGTTTCTACTCATGCCAGCGCCCATCAGCATCTTTAACGCTCTTTTTCGCTTCATGCCGTCACCTCCCGGTCAAAGACTTGCCAAAAGAGAAAAGAGCTTTGGCAAGAACGTCTGCAGAAGCACCATAATTGTAAAAGCAGCCTGAGAGCCGGTCAAATGCATCGCAGATTCTCTCGCAACGCAGATATGCGTTGTATGCTTGGAAATTGCTGTCGCCGGGTGCCTTGTTCCGCATAAGTCCGTTTGCATGATTTCGGCTATACCCGCGAGCCATCAGCAGCTTAACTGCGCGTTTTCTGGTCACTGTTCATGTCCTCCTTTTCACGTTCCATCCGTTTCTGCTCCATACGCGCCAGCCGATCATCGCTTGCGACAGCCCATTTCCGGCGTTCTGACGCTTTTGGGCGGCGCAGAAAATCAGCTCTGGCGTTCGAGGTATAGGCGGCTGGCATACCCAGCTTTTTCGGTTTAGACATTTTTCCGTTCCTCCAAAGCCCGCTCGGCTTCTTCAAAACTGAGAAATGCGGTTTTGCCGATGTCATCCGCTGCAATCGTTCCGAACCCTTGCACATTAAGCACTGTACGCCCATTAAGAGTACTCACATCGGTCACCCAGAATCTCCATGCGCGGCCAGCGCTGCAGATGTAAATACCGTCCCCGCGTTTGCACGGCAGGATCACGACGCGTCCCTCTTTGTCCGCCACGTGTAGCTCGTGCGCGCGCTCGACTCTGGATTTATCATGGTCAAACGCAATTTCGATGACTTCTTTCATCCAAACGACCCGTTCCGGCGTCACGCCGGAGTCCTCGTAGTCGGCGAGACGATCCTGCAGCATACAAATCCATTCTTCCGCCGTGTATTTTTCCTCGTGCTCTGACGCCATGAGGACGCCTCCGGTTTTAGTTCGCTTTGTCAGTCGTTCCATTACGTTTCCTCCTGAACTGTCTAGCATAGGGGCAGGTTGCCCAATGCGGCACATAGCCCACGCCGGTTGCTTTGGCCGGGTCTTCCGTGTATTCGCACGAAAGCACTTGCCCGTTTGGGGTGACAATTTTCTTGCTGCCGACGCGCGGCTTTTCGATGTAGTAGCGCGGAGTAGCATCGCAGGGGATGGATTTCCCGGCTGGCGTCGTAATCCAGACGAGCGCAGCCATGCACGCTTTACAAGCGGCCATTGTTTTCATCCTCCATTTCGTATTGTTCGATATGAGCATCAGGTGATCTTGGCGAAACGATGATGTTGCCAAACTCATCGGCACCACAGAAAAGCGCCCATTTCGGCAGGCCGGTTTCCCGGCTAACTGCCACCAAAAGATCTTCGAGTTTCTGCTTACCCTCTGGTGTATTGAGAAAGCGCATAACCTTTTTCATCCGCAATTCGAAGATAAGCTCCCGTACCCCTATGTAGGTGAAGATGAGCAGAGATGCAAGAGCCAAGCCAAGCCCTATGCCACCGATTCCGAGCAAAAGCGTCTTAATCATAATGCGGCACCTCCTTCCACATAGCACCAGCTCTGGGGTGGGCGCTTTATTTCGCGATCAAATATGCACTGGTTGCAAGCGCTTGCCCGAGTTTCATCGCACTTTTCACAATCGCGTATTCTCCCAAATTCACTTAGCTCGCGCGGCTCATCGTAAATTTTCAGGCCTGAGATGTGCCAGCCATAGAGATCAGTGCGGCTTCCGTATAACTTCAGCTCAATTTCGGACAGGCAAGTGTCTCTAAGCTCCTCCTCGTATATGCCATACCAGCCATCTGCGCAATCTCTGGCACCATTCAATTCGGGATGGTTGCGCTGTACGAATGGATATGTGTCAATACGGTCGCACGTAAATTCTCCGACAACCTTGACGTTCATAATTTTCCGCTTGTAAATAATGCTTCCATCAATATTTTTGCAGTAAGGCTTTTGGGGCGTCCGAACCGTCTTTCCACTGGTGCAGTAGATGTAACACTGGAACGGACATTCCAGTTTGGGGCGCGTCTTGCGCACCTCTATGGTTTTCTTCCCTTCGGCGATTATCTTGCACCATTCAGGTCGAATGCTGATAAGTACAGATTTCACTCCAAATACCTCCACATACCCTTTACGCTCCAGCGCCCGCCGTCCTTCAACGTCGGCTTCGAGCGATACCATTTACGCCAGCGCCAGAACAGAATCTTCGGCGGCTCATTGTGCTGCCAGCATCGGAGTTCCGGCGCATATTCCCGGCGCCGCTCACGGCGCTTCTGTTTTTCACGTTTCTGACTCATGGCAGTCTCCTTTCATCGCCTGTGTCTGCGAATTTTGAGAAACGCACTTGAATCTTAGTCCATCGCTGCCGTCTGTCAGAGGGAGCGCCCGGCGGCGCTCGATCTCAGAGCGGTAATTTCCGCAATGCTGACAGGCATCAGTGATGGCGCGATGGGCGGCACAGCCGCCCAAGACGCACATTTCGGTCAGAACATCACTCATCATCGGAATCCTCCGTCTGCGCGTCCTGCTCTGTAAAGAGCGGGTGTGTTCCGTTCTGGAGTGCCTTTTCGTCGTCGGACATTTCATAGCCCAGTTTGATGAGCAGTGCATAGATGCGATCCAACTTCTCATTTTCTTCATGCTGCATAGTGAAGCTGTTCCAGTAGCTGCGAAAATAGCCCTCGGATTTGTGGTCGCCTAGGCGCACATAGATCATTCGCAGAAGCGCCTTTTCAGGCGTCTTGCTGATTGCATCGGTCACGGCCTGAAGCGTAAATTCGGCATCGTCTTCGTCGTTGTCATCTTCCTCGGCAGGAGGTTCAACGCCGGTGGCCTGTGCGATCCCATCTTCGGAGAGCCAGCCGGTATCGTCCCAGTATTCGGCGTATGCCCACAGCGCCACGATGTCTGCAAGGTGTTTTTTGATAGCGGTCGCGGAAACGGTGGCTACAAAATCGGCGCGAAGCTCATAGGCGCGGACAGTGGCTTCGGTCAGTGCCTTTTCGGCAGCATTCTTGCGCTCCTGCTTCCTCTGCTCCTCGCGCTTTTTTGCTTCCTCCTCCGGGGTGAGGGCGGTAGGCCCATCCTTGACCAACAGCGTGATATAGTACGTTTCGACGATGAAGAAATACTCGACGGTATCTGCATCCTCCGGGCGATCCACCTTGACTTCGCTGTTGACATAGAAACTCCTGACAAACTTATAGCCGGTTCTGTCGGTGATCTGCGTCGCGAAGGAGCTTAACTGCTCCACCCACGAAGCCCTGCGTTCTTCCGTAGCCTCGGCGTCAATGGCCTGTTTCAACTTGTACTTGAAATTCTCGGTGCCGATGTATTCGAGAATTTCATTCTTGCGCTGCGGGCTTTTCAGTTTGTCCAGCTCCATATAGTCATACAAGCTGGCGCCGCGCTCCTCGGACCTTTTGAATTTGTCCTTGTCCAGCTCCAAGAGCTTCACGCGGCGTCGGACGGTAGTAGTGGAAAAGCCGGACTTCTCCGCAATGTCCTCAACGGTATCACCCATGTCGAGCATCATCTGGAAGCCCTGCGCCTGCTCATAGACGGTCAAATCCGACCGCTGCATATTCTCGGTGAGCATGGTGCTCAGCTGCTCCCGCTCCGACATCTCGACCACAACACAGGGAAGCTCCTCCAAGCCAGCCAGCTTTGCGGCCGCAAGGCGGCGGTGGCCGATGATGACGCGGTAGCTTTCTCCGTCCCACTTCTTCGTGATCCCTCCAATCAGCGGGACAACGGTGAGGTTTTGGAGTACGCCGTTGACTTTGATGCTCTCGGCCAGCTCGGTCACGTCGCCTACGTCTTTGCGCGGGTTGTCGGGATGCGCCCATAACTTTCTGACCGGAATATACTTGATTTCTGCCATGAATTGCTCCTTTCGTGTGCCGAGCTTTGCCCCTCGGCCGGGACTGTATAAATATTATTTTGAGTAGCCATTCACGCGGCACCAATGGCGCTGCGCTTGCTTCTTCCGCGCCAACCGGCAGGCCGGGCAGAAGGTGTTTTCTTTGCGCTCGATAAAAGAACGGCCACATCGGGCGCAATGCTGCGGTGGGATTCTGCGAAACTCAGCGCATTCGTCGCAGTTGACGCAGCGATCGCAACCTTTGACTTCATCCCAGTTTGCGCACATGAGCCGTTGCCAGTAGGGGTTATCGTCAATGTCGTTGATGCGCTTGCGAAGAACGGAGCAGAGCATTTCGAGCGTCCGCGTGGCTTCGGTGCGCGTTCTGGACAGACTCATTGCCTGTTTTACGGTCGGGTCTGGCGCGCCATAACCCCAAGGCTGATCTTTGAGCATGGCGCGTACTTTGTCCTGATTCTCGGTCAGATAGACGAAATAAACTTTCCCGCGCACGGCTTTTTCGGATTTGCCGAGTGCCTTGCCAATGGCGGTGTAGCTGTCGCCTTTTCGGATTCCGTCTGCCAGCACATCGAAGTCGGTCTGTGTCCAAGCTGTGGATGAACCATGATTGTCGGCTTTGACCGGCCGCTCTTTCAGCCCGAGGTCGTTGCATCGGCGCTGGATCGCGCCGGCCGAGCGACGCAGCATATCGGAAAGCTCGGCATAGCCGTATCGGTGCTGCTGGAGCAGCATTTTCAGCCGTGCGTCCTCGTCAGGCGTCCACGGGTCTTTCCGTTGGAGCGCGAACGCCTGAAAATCTTTCTTGCGCTGTTCTGCTACCCATGCAGGCTCCTCGCCCAGCGCCAACGGCTCCATTTTGGAAAAATCAATGAACGAGCGGTGCTGTTCTGCCCATTTCCAAAACTCATTGAGCCGAATGACACGAAAACTGTTCTGATTGACGCGCTTTGTGTGAATCGGGAGGCCGCGGTTTTCAACCCAGCTTTTCAGCTTATAGTTCCCACCGGCATTGCTGCCGCAAACGGCGATTATAAGCTGATTCATGGATATGTAGTCGCCGCCGAACAGAACCGGGCCAAGCCCCAGCCTGTTTTTTCGCACGACGACAGCCTCGACGGAGCGGTTAAGGCGCTTTGCAATCGCGGGGATTGACATGACACCCCATTGATCTTGGAGGAATTGTTCTTCTGCTTTTGTCCATCCTGCGTGATAGCTTTGCAGTCCGAGCGAACGCCTCTTTTGTCGTACAGACCCTTCCGTTCGGCCAAGCGCTGCGGCAATAGCCGCTGCCGACTGTGAGCGACTATGCTCGCGGAGATACTGAAGTTGATCGTCTGTCCATTTTCCCATGTATCAGGCGATTCCTCCTTCCGTTCAAAATAGGGTAAGTTGCCCGGTTTTCGTTTCCTGCAACGGCAAGGGCGGCGGTGCGGCAGGCGGCTTTAACTTGCTGGCAACTTGCTCAGCAGGCTTTTCGTCTGCCTGAAGCAGTAAATCCATCTGCGCCCAAATGCGGCGGTAGTGCCAGATTTCGCTGAAATAAAACGGGGTGTACCATATGTTCTGGTCTGGCCGGGGGATAAGCCCCCGGCGGTCAAGTGCTGTTGAGGGATGAAGAAGTGAGTCGCCAATCACGACGTACCCGGCGCAGCCCATGAGCGAGAGCTGCAGGTAGCACATCAGGCCAACGATGTAGTCAATGTCCTGCGCCGTAAAAAGCACGGAGGTCTGGTAGTTGATTTTCTGCCGCGTACAGGCATTTGCAAACGCTACCAGCAACGCTCCTGCACCACAAGCGCAATCGTTGACGGAGATCCAGCCGTCCCGCTCTATACGCGCTTGGAGGTCTGTGCCGGTGATCTCGGCCATCATGCGGCAGACATTATAGGGCGTGAAAAACTGCCCAGCGTGGTCATTGCCCAGATCGAGCGCCATGTAAAGCTCGCCGAGAAAGTCCTGATCCGGGTTAAAATCCATACCGATCACGACCTCTTGGAGCATCTGCGAGAATTTGAGCATTTCTTCGGGCTTGTACTTTCCGGCAATCGTCATATACGTCTTTTCATGCTCGGCAGCGTGGCTCCGGTCAACGGTATTTGAGATCGCGATTGCGGCGAGTGTTATGAAATCTTGCCAGATTTCCCAGCGGCCGTAGCGGCCGCAGAGAGAGTTGAAGATCTTTACAAACTCCGTCTGATGGGTGCTTTTCAGATTGTGCGGCACGCTTCTTCCCATGGCTTATTCCTCCGTCCGCGCCGGTTCAGGCGGTACGATGGAACGCTTGGTGACCTTGCCTTTGGTGGACTCGACACCAGCATCGAAGCCGCGCTGGTAGATGCGATAGAGGTATTTCGTCAGGTCTTCACGGTTCATGTGCTTGATGGTTTTGTAATCATCCCGTTTGAGCAGAGGCGGGTTCTGATTATTCATCGTCTGAGCCCTCCACATCGTCCGGCTCGTCGGTAGGAAGGACTTCGCGCGGATTCGAGCCAGCGAACGGTCCGACAATGCCGTTTTCCTCCAGCAGCTCCATGATGCGGGCGGCGCGGGCATAGCCGACGTTCAGGCGGCGCTGCAGGAGAGAAACCGTCGCCTTGTTTTCCATGCGGACAACGCTGACAGCCTGATCGTAGAGGTCATCATCGGCGGCGCCAGAATTGTCGGCAGTATCGCCGAGTTCATCATCCGCGTCCTCCAGCTCGTTTACGTCATCCATTTCAGCTTCTGCTTCCTCGTTGATGCCTTCCGCGTCTTCCTCGTATTCATCGTCTGCGGCTTCTTCCTCGCTGATGACTGGCATCATGCCAGCGGCAAGCGAGTGCTTTTCCAAGACGTCCTTGAAGAAATACTGCTGCCAGTATGTAATCATCTTCATCAAGATCGATTCGATCTTGGTGCGGAGCGTTTTTGAGATCGTAAACGTGCCGCCGGTGACGCGCGTTTCAAGCGCACCGTCTTTGAAGATCCACATCATTTCGGCTTCGGGGCTGATATAGCCTGCTTCCTCAACCGCTTCTAGCATGGAAATCTGTGCGTCCATGCCCTGAATCGGGCGGATGATGAAGATGATGGGGTAGCGGTCTTTGAGGAAGCGATAGGTCAGATTGTGTTCGTCGCAAATACCCTGCATTTTCTTGGCTTGCGCTTCATATAACGTGATTTCACTCATTGTAAATACTCCTTTCGTTGTCAGTCGAGCAAGAACAGCGTTCCGTTCCACGCTGTTTTCACCCGATAGGGTTGTAAATCTTCTTCCTTGACGTATTTCCGTCCAAAGAGGTCTTTCATGGCTTTCCAGTCATTCCATGGGATTTTGTAGACTTCGCCGGTTGAAAAGCCGGCAACGACGAAGCAGCGGGCGCCGAGCCGCTGGTGTCTGTCCATGTAGGAAGCCTGCTTGTCGATAACGCGATCCTGCGTCAGCCGGTCTGTGGCTGTGAACTTGGCTTCAAACAGGACCGTCCTGCCGCCCTTGATTGTGCCTTTGTAGTCGACCTGCGCTTTCTTGGTGTAACAGGCCAAGAATCGGCCGTTACCCTCTGGCTTGATAACCTTCATCGGCTCAGGCGTCTTTTCAATCTCTGCGTAGCCGCGCTCGCGGTAGTAGTCGAAGGTGCTGTCAAGCCGCTGCTCGAAATACTGGCCCTTCTGGCGGGCAATCTTGCCGAGAAGCTGCCGTTTTGGGTCTTTTGCCATAGCCGCCTCCTAACCCACGCCGAAGTAAATGCCGTCGCAGTAGATCACTTCGGAACCCTGCTTGTACTCAGAGCACCAAATATAATTGCCATCGAGGTCGCTGTGATGCCCTTCGAGAACGTCGGCCGCAATGTCCCACGCTCGCTGCACGGCGGCGGCTTCGCCCGGCTCGCTCGCCTTATCAGGCCAGACGATTCCGGTCACGGAGAGCAGCCCCCATTGCAGGCCGTATTTGTTGTCCATCAGAACGCCCTCGATAGTATCGGGGTAGCGAGGATCGGCTACGCGGTTCAGGACAACGTCAGCCACACGATAGCGGCACATATCACACACATCGTCGCCGCCGGCTTCCTGATAGATCACAATGGCAAGGCGCTCCCAGTCTTCTTTGTCCTGGCAGTCGAAGCCGCCTTTCCCGCAAGGCTCGCTGTCTGCCTCTTGGGGAGGCTCTGGCAGATCGTATGTACTGGGAATATCGGCGGTTTCGTGTTCGACCTCCGCGTAGGCTTCGGCCTCCAAGCGGCTCTGGTAGGCCGCTTCGTCAAACGTCGGCGAAATTGTCGCGGCAGCAACAGGCGTATTTTCGGTTTCGTGCGGCATCGCAACCGCAAGCACCAACGCGGCGAGCAGAATCAGCGCCGCCAGAAGAACAACCGTAGGCAGGTTGCGCCTTGCCCATCTTTTCATATCCTCATCCTCCATTCTCTGTTTTGAGGGAATCATTTTTACACCCCCAGCAGCTTTTTCATTTCGGCGTAATCCTGCCGGCCTTTTACAATTCGTCGGCTTTCACCGGACATCTCGACGGGATGGCATTGCTCGATCAGCCTGTCGTAGATCCGTTTGCGCCTGATTTCGTTTTCGCCGGTCATTTGCCGCGGTGAATAGTTGCTGGTAATGACCAGTGGTACTTTTGCACGATACAGAGCGTCAACAATGGCGGTGATCTGCTCGTTCATATACTCCGTGTCGCGCTCAACGCCGAGGTCATCAATCGCCAAAAGATCGTACCGGGTCAGATCATCGATAAATTCCTGTTTGCCTTCCCACAACGAGCTGATTTGGTTTGCAAGTCTCGAAAACGTGGTCATCATGCAGCGGTATCCCTTCGACACAAGCTCATTTACGATGCAGGCTGCGAAAAAGCTCTTTCCCGTCCCAACGGTTCCGTAGAGCAGAATTCCTTTTCCCGACTTGCGGAGATCAGAAAAATTCTCGCAGTATTTTTTCATTCCTGCCGTGATCTCCGGTCTCGCGCCGTCGTCATTGTCAAACGTGCAGTGAAGCATATTGCCGTCAGAATCAGGGAAAGCTGCCGTCCGCAAAGTAGAAATCCGCATAGCATCTTCCTTTTCCCGGCGTTCTGCTTCTTCTGCTGCCCATGCCTCTTGCTTACACTTGCAACCAAAGAAAACTCGCATTGTGCTGCCATCCGGAAGATCAACGTCGCGCTGGCGCCTACTGCCGCATTTCGTACAGTACAGAAAACCGTCTTCTCGTAGCTCGGTATCTTCAATTTTTTGCGGAGCTTTCCTTGCAATGTTGCGTATCACGCCAGAGAAGCCACTTGGGTCTTTTTCCGGTACAGCCAAGGATTCAGCGCGTTTCCGATCGCGGAGATTCATCAATTCTTCCATGCCGAGTGTCATTTGTAGAAATCCTCCGGAGAGCCGTAGTCGACAGGAATGCCGTTGTGAGTGGGCTGAGAACTGTGCAGAGAATCGCTGTACCGTCCTTCCATGACTTTGAGGAAGTTATTTGGGCGAACAAACCAGTCGAACGATACCGTCCAGCCGCTTTTGTTTTGCCCTTTGAGGAAACTGCTGTCGTTGATTTGTGCAATCGCGTTAACAACTGCATCAACTCCATACTCGCTTATGCGAGCTCGGAGCATCCCGCCGCGAGTGCTTGAACCCGTAATTTTCATAATCGGGTTTATCCCTAGCGAATTCCACGCTTCAACAACTCGCCGGACATCACCTGTCCGGCAAACAGTACCGTTAGGTACTGTTACATCTGCCTCTATATCTTCCTCTTGTCTCTTATCTCTTGTCTCTATCTCTATCTCTTTCTCTGTTGCACAATGTGCGCACAATGTGCGCGAATCGTTCACAGCGTTTTGAATTTGGTCATCCTTTACCTTTCCGCGCGCCGCCCGCATCCGTTGCGCAGAGGTACCCTCACTTCCAACATTTGATACGGCATACGGGAAAAAGTAACTGATGCTGTCATTCGTTTCTGCAAGACCGCAGCTCAAGAGATAAGCCAACGTGACCTTGATGTTTTCCGGTTCCTCATCAAGTTCAAGTGCAAGCTCTGACGTAAAATCGTCTTCAAGACCGCTCCATTTAAGGATTCCGTCGCTTTTCATGGCAAGAAGCTGCATCTTCAAGTAAATTGCAAGGTAAGTGTCGCCACCAGCGAGTTTCCTCAGCTTCTTGATTCGCAGGCTGGAAAAGAAATCGTCGTATAATTTCAGCCAATAGTACCTTTTGTTTGCCATGAGACGCCTCCTTAGAACGGCAATTCGCTGTCATCGTCCGCGAGCTGCGAGAAGCCGCCGGTCGGGTCATAGGCCGGTTCGCCCTTGGCCTTGCCGCTGTCGCCGTCGCGCTTGGAATCGCCAAAGTAAACGCTGTCGGCAAGAATCTCGGCCGAGCGGCGCTTGTTGCCTTCCTTGTCCTGCCAGTTGCGGATTTGAAGCCGACCGCCCACGACGATCATGCGCCCCTTGCTGAAATACTTCTCCACGAACTCAGCCGTACCGCGCCACGCAACAATGTCGATAAAATCCGTTTCCCGCTCCGCGCCCTGCGCCGCGTAATCGCGGTCGCAGGCGATGGAGAAGGAGACAACCGCCGTGCCGCTCTGCGTTCGGCGAAGCTCTGGGTCGCGCGTCAGACGTCCCATGAGAACAATGCGGTTAAGCATGATCGGCCTCCTGCGCTGGAATGCACGGTTCTGGAACATCGTTGCTGGCAGGGGCAACGC
>CAKUOS010000001.1 GCA_934670025.1 uncultured Oscillospiraceae bacterium | reverse complement strand
GCCGCGCAGACATGACCCGCCGCCTGAATGACCTCTATGACCAGATTTATAAGGCGGAGGATCTGCTGCAAGAGAGCCTGATGAAAAAGACAACTCTGGAAAGCGAGCAGATGTCTGTGCAATCTATGATTGGAATTCTCTCGTCTTTTGACGCAATCTATGATAGAATGAATGCGGCAGAGCGGCGCGACCTTGTGAAATACCTGATTTCCGAGGTTGAGTTGTTCCCGCGTGAGGAACAAAAGACGCAGAAACGCTTTGTAAAGGCGATTGCGTACAAGTTTCCCATTGAGCAAAAAGTGCTCACACAATTTGATGAATGCGGGGCATCTGTCGAATCCGTCGCGCTGCTGGAAAAACGATAAGAAAGACGCCGCGCCCGCAGGAACCTCCTGCGGGCGCTTTTTTCGCAGGTTACGCGGATAACCTTTGACGGAGCGTACTGCTTTGAACTATACTATGTGCAGAAACAGGAGGGATGGCGATGGCGCAGCGTGTACGGATCTGTGATATTGCAGAGGAGCTCGGCCTGAGTACGGCGACGGTTTCCAACGTGATCCACGGCAAAACGAAGAAAGTCTCCGACGAGACGGTCCGCCGGGTGACGGCGTTGCTGGAGCAGCGGCAGTATATCCCCAGCATGGCGGGGATCCTGCTGGCGCAGAACCGGTCCGGGATCATCGGCGTTTTTATCCACGACCATGAAAAATACGAGGGCCGCACGCTGGAGGATTTTTTCATTGCGTCCTCCCTGAACTGCCTGTCTGCGGAGATCGAAGCGGCCGGAGCGTTCATGATGGTAAAAACTGCGCAGAGCGCCGGGCAGATCATCCGGTTTTCGTCCATGTGGAATATGGACGGCGTCGTCGTGATCGGCTTTTGCGAGCAGGATTATACGGCGCTGCGCGATCATATGCGGATCCCCTTTGTCGTTTACGACGGCTACGTCGCGCATCCGGAACGGATCGTCAATATCACCATCGATCATTTTGACGGCGGCCGGCAAATGGGCCGGCACCTCCGGGAACTGGGGCACGAAGCCGCGCTGTGCGTCTCGGACAATGACATCTGTATGGATCTCGAACGTTTTCGGGGCTTTTGCGCGGGCTTTGCGCCCGGAAAGGCGGAGCTGCTGCTGATCCCGATGCAGAAGGAGCGGCGGCTGACGTTTTACCGGGCGCAGACAGAGAAGTTCCGCCGCGTTTCCGCCGTTTTCGCCGTGTCGGATGCCTATGCTGCGGAGCTGCTGCACGTTTTAACGGAACAGGGCTTCTCGGTGCCCGGGGATCTTTCCGTCGCGGGCTTTGACGATACGCCGGTTTGCGAGCTGGTGCACCCGGCGCTGACCACGATCAGACAGGACGGCGCGCTGCGCGCGAAGCGCGCGATCGAAAGCCTGCGGGCGCTGCGGGAGGGCAAGCCCATCCCCACACAGCTGTGTCTGCCGGTCACGCTGGTGCCGCGCGCGAGCACCGGCAGAAGAAATCCGTAAAAGCATCTAAAAATACCGCCTGTATTTTGTGAACCGTTACGCACTTAACCTTTGCACCGCCGCCGCCCGGACGCTTACAATAGCAGAAAGCGAACCGGGAGGTGCGGAATGAAAAAGACGGACAGTTTTCTGAAGAGCGTGTGCGCGCTGGCCATTCCCGTCACGATGCAGTCCATGCTGCAATCCTCATTCAGCATGGTGGATCAGATCATGATCGGGCAGCTGGGCGCAAGATCGGTGGCGGGCGTGGGTCTGGCCGGGAAATTCGCATCCATGTATACGGTCGTGATCGCGGCCATCGGCGCGGCCGCGGGCATCATGATCGCGCAGTATCTGGGCCAGAAAAACAGCCGGGAGGTCCGACGCAGCTTCCTTGTCAATCTGCTGCTGGGCGTCGTGATCGCGGGGATCTTTACGCTCCTTTGCGCGCTGCTGCCCGACCGGATCATGCGCGCCTATACCGGCGACGCGCAGACCCGGCAGGCCGCGGCTGATTATCTGCGGCTGATCTGCGGGACGTTTCTTCCCATGGCCGGGGCAACTCTTGTTTCTACGCTGCTGCGCTGCCTGGAAAAGCCCCGTCTGCCGCTCTATGCCAGCATCGCGGCGGCTCTTCTGAACACGGGCCTGAATTACGTGCTGATTTTCGGGAAGCTGGGCTTTGCGCCGATGGGCGCGGCGGGCGCAGCCATTGCGACGGTCGTTTCCCAATGGGCCAATTTCCTGCTGATGGCCCTGCTGCTTCCAAAACGCGCGCGCGCCGCAGAAGCGCCCGCACGCGAAAAGACCCGCTTCCGTTGGCGGCAGTACCTGTCCATGCTCCTGCCGCTGCTGGCGTGCGAAGCGATGTGGAGCCTGGGCGAAAACGTCTACGCGGCGATCTACGGACACATGAGCACCGCCGCCAGCGCCGCCATGACGCTGACAAACCCCGTGCAGGGCCTCGTGATCGGCGCGCTGTGCGGCCTGTCGCAGGCGGCCGGCGTCATCGTCGGCAAGCGGCTTGGAAACAGCGAAAACGAAGCCGCCTTTTCCGCGGCGAAGCGGCTGCTGCGGTACGGCGCGGCCGGGTCGCTGCTGCTTTCCGCCGCAGTTGCCCTTTTCAGCGGCGTCTATGTAAACATCTATCCGGTCGATGCGGCGCTCAGAACGATGGCGCGGCAGCTGCTTCTGGCCTACGCGCTGATCGCGCCGTTCAAGGTGCTCAATATGATACTCGGCGGCGGCATCCTGCGCAGCGGCGGCCGCACAAAATACGTCATGTTCATCGACCTCGCCGGCACGTGGTGCCTCGGCGTTCCGCTGGGGCTGCTGGGCGCGTTTGTTCTGCATCTGCCCGCTGCCGGGGTGTATCTGCTTTTGTCTCTGGAGGAATGCGTCCGCTTTGCGGTCTCCATGGCTGTGTTCCGCAAAAGAACATGGATGCACCGGCTGCGGGCCGATGCGTGATGTTTCACGTGAAACAAGAGAAACATAAAAATGACTGTGCCGGGTTGCATTTTCGGATGCAGCCCGGTATAATATAGGTTACAAAATGGGAAAGAAGGAGTGTGCGCGGTCATGGGCAAAATTCTCGCGTTCGTCAACCAGAAAGGCGGCGTCGGCAAGACGACCTCGGCGGTCAATCTGGCTGCGGCGCTGCAAAAGGCGGGCAAAAAGGTCCTTCTGTGCGATTTCGATCCGCAGGCCAACGCCACCTCGGGCGTCGGCGTGGACAAGACTGCCGCGGCGCACACCTCCTATGATCTCGTCATCGGCGACTTCCCGGCGAAGGACGCCGCGGTGCATACGCCGTACTGCGACGTCATCGCGTCGAACGTCGCGCTCTCGGGCGCGGGCGTGGAGCTGGTCGGCGCAGAGGCACGCGAATACGCGCTCAAGCGCGCGCTCGAACCTGTGCGCGATGCCTATGACTATATTTTCATCGACTGCCCGCCGTCACTCGAGCTTCTGACGCTCAACGCGCTCTGCGCGGCCGATCAGGTGCTGATTCCCGTGCAGTGCGAATATTACGCGCTCGAGGGTTTGTCTGACCTCATGGTCACGCTCCGCGCGGTCAAAAAGCGCCTGAATCCCACGATCTCGATCTTCGGCGTGCTGCTGACGATGTACGACGGCCGCACGAATTTCTCTGCGCAGGTCGCCGAAGAGGTCCGCCGCCACTTCCCCGGCAAAGTCTTTGCCGCCGCCATTCCGCGCAACGTCCGCCTGTCCGAGGCTCCGAGCCACGGCCTGCCCGTCTGCGCCTACGATAAATTCAGCCGCGGCGCGGCGGCGTATGACGCAGTCGCGCAGGAGATCCTTGCAAAAGCAGATTGAGAGGAGTTTGCATCATGGCAGCACAAAAAGGTCTCGGCAAGGGTCTGGGCGCCCTGTTCGGAGATTTCAGCGAACCCGCCGAAACGCCGGCGCAGGGCGCGGTCACGCTTCCGCTTCAGAAGATCGAACCCAATCCCCTTCAGCCGCGTAAAAATTTCGACCCCGAGGAGCTTGATTCGCTCGCCGAATCCATCCGGATGCACGGCATCATCCAGCCGCTCACCGTGCGAAAGCTCCCCTCCGGTTTTTATCAGATCATCGCCGGCGAACGCCGCTGGCGCGCCTCGCGCCTGGCCGGGCTTACCGACGTGCCGGTCGTCATCATCGAGGCCGACGATAAAAAGGCGATGGAGCTTGCGCTCATTGAAAATCTCCAGCGCGCCGATCTGAACCCCATCGAAGAGGCGCTCGGCTATCAGGAGCTCATGGGCACTTACGAGATGACGCAGGAGCAGGCCGCCGCGCGTGTCGGCAAATCGCGTCCCGCGGTCGCCAACGCCCTGCGATTGCTCAGTCTCTCGCCGTCCGTGCTGGAGCTGGTCAAGAACGGTTCACTGTCCGCGGGCCATGCGCGCGCGCTGCTGCCGGTCAAAAACGAGGCGCAGCAGCTGGCCGTCGCGCAGCGCGTCCTGACGCAGGGCCTGTCCGTGCGCCAGACCGAGGCGCTGTGCAAAAAACTCACGAAGACCGCCGCGCCCGCCGTCATGCGTGCGCCGCAGATCGACTACCTTGCCGAATGCGAAAAAGAGCTTGCCGCCGGCCTCGGCCGCAAGGTGCGCATTGTCTCCGGAAAGCGCAAGGGACACATCGAATTGGAATATTACGGGCCCGAGGACTTACAGCGCCTGTACGACGCGCTGCAAACCCTGCCCAAAAAGGAGCAACACGGATGAACGAAAAGAAAGAAGCGCCGGAAAAGATCCAGACCCCGGCGCAGCCCGAGGCGAAGCCGCTCAGCGAAACGCGCAAGGCCGCGCTCCTGCGCTATATGACGATCCTGTTTTCCGCGGCGTTCGTGCTGGTGCTGATCTCACTGATCCTGCAAATGCACTCGTCGGAGGCGAAGATCTCCGAGCTGAACGCGGCCAGCTCCAGCGCGCTGTCCAACGCCGAGGCGCTGCAAGCGGAAAACCGCGCCCTACAGGACGATAAGATCGCCCTCGAAGCGGAAAAATCCGATCTGCAAACGCAGCTGGACGAATTACAGACGCGCGTCGACGAACTCGAAGCCGCGCAGGCCGATGCCTCGGATGTGGAAAACGACGTGATCGCCGCGCTTCGCACCGAGCTCGACCGCACGAAGGAGGCGTATGAGGCGCTCCTGACCGCAAAGAGCTGCACCATGCGCGAAGGGAACGTCACGTTTTCGCGCGCCATGCAGACGCTGGAGAAACTGAAGGACTATCTTGGCCCGGCGGCGCTGGAAGAATACGACGCGCTGGCGGCAGAATAAGGAGAGGAAAACCATGATCGATATCAAATTTTTGCGGGAAAATCCGGACGCTGTCCGCGAAAATATCCGGAAAAAGTTCCAGGATGCAAAGCTGCCCCTCGTGGACGAGGCCATTCGCCTCGACGCGGAGAAGCGCGCGGCGCAGCAGGAATGCGAGCAGCTGAAGGCTGCGCGCAATAAGCTCTCCAAGGCCAACGGGCCGCTCTACGGCCAGCTCAAAAAGGCCGGCGAGGCGCAGAAAGCTGAGATCCAGAAACAGATAGAGGAAAATAATGCCAAAGTCAAGGCCGATGACGACCGCCGCGTGGAGCTGGAAAAGAAGCAGACCGCGGCCGAAGATCAGCTGCGCGAGATCATGTATCAGATCCCGAACATCATCGATCCGTCCGTTCCCATCGGCCCGGACGACAGCCATAACGTCGAGGTCCAGCGCTTCGGCGAGCCCGTCGTGCCCGATTTTGAGATCCCGCACCACGTCGACATCATGCAGTCCTTCGATGGCATCGACAAGGATGCCGCCGGCCGCGTCGCCGGCATGGGCTTTTATTACCTGCTTGGCGATATTGCCCGTCTGCACGAGGCAGTGCTGGCCTACGCGCGCGACTTCATGATCGACGAAAAGCACTTCACCTACGTCATTCCGCCCTTCATGATGCACGGCAACGTCGTCAAGGGAGTCATGTCCTTCCCCGAGATGGAGGCCATGATGTATAAGATCGAGGGCGAGGACCTCTACCTCATCGGCACGAGCGAGCATACCATGATCGGCCGCTTCATCGACCAGATCCTGCCCGAGAGCAAGCTCCCCCTCACCCTGACGAGCTATTCGCCCTGCTTCCGCAAGGAGGTCGGCAGCCACGGTCTCGAAGAACGCGGCGTCTACCGCATCCACCAGTTTGAAAAGCAGGAAATGATCGTCGTCTGCCGTCCGGAGGAATCCATGGACTGGTACAATAAGCTCTGGAGCTACTCCGTCGAGCTGTTCCGCAATCTCGAGATCCCCGTCCGTCAGCTTGAATGCTGCTCGGGGGACCTTGCCGATCTCAAGGTCAAATCCTGCGATATCGAGGCCTGGAGCCCCCGGCAGCAGAAGTATTTCGAGGTCTGCTCCTGCTCCAACCTCGGCGACGCGCAGGCGCGCCGCCTCGGCATCCGCGTCAAGGGCGCCGACGGTAAGATGTACCTTGCCCATACGCTCAATAATACCTGCGTCGCGCCGCCGCGTATGCTCATCGCGTTCCTTGAAAACCACCTGCAAAAGGACGGCTCCGTCACCATCCCGAAATGCCTCCAGCCCTACATGGGCGGCAAGGAAGTCCTGATTCCCAAAAAATAATCTCCCGCAGAAAGCCTCCCCTTGTGAAGGGGAGGTGGCCCGAAGGGCCGGAGAGGTCGACCCTTTCCTTCCCCGCACACCAGAAAAAGAGAGGAATCCGCCATGAAAAAATTCCTGAACGAATTCAAGACCTTCATTTCCCGCGGCAACGTCATGGATATGGCCATCGGCGTCGTCATCGCCACGGCTTTCGGCAAGATCAGCGCCAGCCTCGTCGCGGATATCATCATGCCGCTCATCGGCTGCCTCGTCGGCGGCGTCGACCTGTCGACGCTCAACGTCACGCTCAAACCCGCCGTCATGGAGGGCGAGACCGTCGTGACCGAGGCCGTCGTCCTCGGCCTCGGCACGTTCCTGACGACGATCATCGACTTCCTGCTCATCGCGTTTGTGGTCTTCCTCGTCGTCAAGGCGATGAACACCGCCAAGGCGAAGCTCGAAAAACCCGCCGAGCCCGAACCCGCGAAGGCTCCCGAGCCCACGAAGGAAGAGCTCCTGCTCACCGAGATCCGCGACCTGCTGAAAAACAAGTAAGATTGTACATCACAAGGCCCGCCGCATTTTTGCGGCGGGCCTCTTCCTTTTTTGCTCCAAATGCAATATAATACAACTATCTATGCTTAAACTGGGGAAGGAGGCGCCTGCCGATGCTGCCTGACGGCTTTACCGCGCGGATGCGCGCGCTGCTTGGATGCGAATACGATGCGTTTGCCGCTTCGTTTGATCGCCCATTGTGTACCGGCCTGCGTAAAAACCCCCTGAGTCTCGCGCCCGCCTGCGATCTTTCCCGCTTTTCCCTGACGCCGGTGCCCTGGTGCCCGACGGGGTATTTCTACGATGCGGCGTCCCGGCCGGGCCTCTCGCCGTATCATGCCGCGGGCCTGTATTATTTGCAGGAGCCCAGCGCCATGGCCCCGGCGGAGCTTCTGGACGTGCGCCCGGGGATGCGCGTGCTCGATCTGTGCGCCGCGCCGGGCGGAAAATCGACCCAGCTTGCGGGCAAGCTGCAAGGCCGCGGCCTTCTCGTCTGCAATGAAATAAACCCCAAGCGCGCGAAGATCCTCTCCGGGAATATCGAGCGCCTCGGCGTCCCGAACGCCCTCGTCCTGAACGAGCACCCGGCGCGCCTCGCGGCGCGCTTCGCGGGCTTTTTTGACCGCATCCTTGTCGACGCGCCGTGCTCCGGTGAAGGAATGTTCCGCAAAGAGGCTGCTGCCGTCGCCGACTGGACGGAGGACACGAACGCCATCTGCGCCGCGCGGCAGCAGGAAATTCTCGCCTCCGCCGCCGAAATGCTGCGCCCGGGCGGCCGCCTCGTCTACTCGACGTGTACGTTCTCGCCGATTGAGAATGAGGGCGTCATTGCATCGTTTTTACACGCGCACCCGGACTTTTCCGTCGCGGAAGTCTCCGCGCCGTGGTTTTCACCCGGCCGTCCGGACTGGATCGCCGATCCTGCGCCGGGGCTTGAAAGGACGTTCCGCCTCTGGCCGCACAAGCTCCCCGGCGAGGGCCATTACGCCGCCGTCCTGCAGCGCGGCGGCGACGCGCCCGGCGCGGCTTCTGCGCCCGAACCGGCGGCAAAACTGCCTGCGGAGCTGGCTTCCTTCTGCCGTGAGACGGATGCGCAGCTGCCGCCGGGCTACCCGGTCCTCTTCGGCTCGCACGTCTACCTTGTCCCGGATGAGCTGCCGCACCTCCGGGGCCTGCGCGTGCTGCGCGCGGGACTCGAGCTTGGCGAGTGCCTCAAAAACCGTTTTGAACCGGCCCACGCCTGGGCCTTATGGCTGCCAACGCTCAAAAGCAGCGTCTCGTTTGCCGAAGCCGACCCGCAGCTTGCCCGCTATCTTGCGGGCGAGGTCCTGCCGGGCGAGACGCGCGGCTGGACGCTCATACAGACGGACGGACTGTCCATTGGCTGGGCCAAGGGCGACGGCCGTCAGCTCAAAAATCACTATCCCAAGGCGCTGCGGCGCCCGCTTTAAGGAGGATGCATCATGGCAAAGACCGTCCTGATCGTCGAGGATGAACGCGCGATCGTGGAAATTCTGAAATTCAACCTCAAGCGCGAGGGCTATGACACGCTCGAGGCGCTCGACGGCGAAACGGGCCTCCAGCTCGCGCAGACCGCCGACCCCGATCTCATCCTGCTCGACGTGATGCTGCCGAAGATGAACGGCTTCGACATCTGCAAGACGCTGCGCGCGGAAAAGCGCACCACGCCCATCATCATGCTCACCGCGCGTGAAGAGGAAATGGATAAGGTCTTCGGGCTCGAGACGGGCGCGGACGACTATATGACAAAGCCATTTTCCATGAAGGAGCTCATGGCGCGCGTCAAGGCGAACATCCGCCGCCGCAGCATGGACTACGCGCCCGCGCAGCCGGCGCAGGCGGCGAACGCCGTCGAGGCCGGCGGTCTGCGTCTGGATCTCGAGACGTATCAGGTCACGAAAAACGGCGCGCCCGTCGATCTCACGCAGAAGGAATACGACCTTCTTTCCTACCTCATCCGCGAGCGCGGCAAGGTCTTCTCCCGCGAGGATCTCATGCAGCGCGTCTGGAATTACGACTATTACGGCGATATGCGCACCGTCGACGTGACGGTCCGCCGTCTGCGCGAAAAGATCGAGGACGACCCCGGCAAGCCGCAGTATATCCTCACGCGCCGCGGCGTCGGCTATTACTTCGCCGGGTAACGGCCCAAATCACGCGGAAAGGAGGCTCCTGCCATGCGGTCCTTGCGCATGAAGATGGTCATGATCATGGTCATCCTCATTCTGGCCCTGATGCTGACCACCGGCGCGTTTCTGATGAGCGGCGTCGGCAACTTCTATGTCTCGCAGTTTTATGAACAGATGGAGGACACCTTCACCCCGGAGTTCATCGTCCGTCTGCAAACGCTTGCCGCCGAGGATAACGCCCCGGCGCAGATGAAGGCGCTTCTGATGGCGCAGGCCGGGCTCGGCATCGACATTTCCGGGCGCAACGTGTACATTCTGGACACGGCGGGCGCGGTGCTCGACGGCTCCGACCAGCGCCAGAGCGTCACCATGACACAGAATATCCTCACGGCGATGAACGGCGCGGTCGGCCAGAACAGCGCCGTCACGAACAACTACATGGATCTGGCCGTCCCGGTATCGGACGGACAGACGGCGTATATCGCCTATATCCTCGACAACCGCGTCACGGTCGACGCGCTGACGGGCGAGCTGCTCGTCATCATCCTGCGCGCGCTGGCGCTGGGCCTTGTCATCTGCGTCATTCTGGCGTTCCTTCTGTCGCAGATCCTCATCACGCCCATCCGCGCGCTTACCGTCGGCACCAAGCGCGTCGCCGCGGGCGACTTTGCCCAGCGCGTCACGGTCGACAGCCAGGACGAGATCGGCGACCTGACGAAAAACTTCAACCACATGGCCAAGGTGCTTCAGGACACCATCTCCGAGGCCGAGAACGAGCGCAACAAGCTCTCGACGCTGTTTCTGCACATGACCGACGGCGTCGTCGCCTTCAATGCCGCCGGGCAGCTCATCCACTATAACCCCGCGGCCACGCAGATGCTGGCGCAGAACCTGTCGCAGCAGACGACGTTCGACGAGATCTTCTCAAAGGAGGCCGAACTCGACACGCTCCTGACGCTCCGCCGGCCGCAGTACATCGAGACGCAGAAGACCGCCGGCGAACGCGAGCTGGAGCTGTTTATGGCCCCGTTCTCGTCGGATCATACGCAGGGCGGCGTGCTCGTCGTCATCCACGACGTGACCGAGCAGCGCCGCAGTGAACAGCTCAAGCGCGAATTTGTCGCCAACGTCTCGCACGAGCTGCGCACGCCGCTGACGAACATCAAATCCTACGCCGAGACGATCGTCGAGACCGGCGACGAGCTGCCTCCGGAGCTGAAATCGAACTTCATGAACGTCATCATCAGCGAGACGGACCGCATGACGCGCATCGTGCAGGACCTTCTCACGCTCAGCAAGATCGACTACGGCAAGATGGAGATGAACATCTCCCGCTTCCCGTTCTTAAAGGCCGTGCAGAACGTCTACGACGCGGCGAAGCTCAACGCCGAGCAGAACCACCACCACACCATGACCCTCACCTGCGAGGGCGAGATCCCCGATGTCAACGGCGACCGCGAGCGCATCGAGCAGGTCATCACGAACATCGTCTCCAACGCGGTCAAATACACGCCCGACGGCGGCAGGATCGACCTGACCGTCGGCACGAGCGGCCCGAACGTCTTCGTCCGCGTCAGGGATAACGGCATCGGCATCCCGGAAAAGGATCTGCCGCGCCTGTTCGACCGCTTCTACCGCGTGGATAAGGCGCGTTCGCGCGAATCGGGCGGCACGGGCCTGGGCCTTTCCATCGCGCAGGAGATCCTGAACCAGCACAAAGGACACATCGAAATTGCGTCCGAATACGGCAAGGGCAGCACCGTGACGATCACGATGCCGGCCGCCGAAGCGCAGCACTGACCATATTTTGAGCGAAATATTGCAAAATATGCTGTGCAAAAACCTGCAAAAACAGCGAATGATCGTGCAAAAACGCGCAAAAAACGCAAATTATCGCGCATTTTCCGACACCCGAAAGGAGGCGGCAGCATGAAACGCAAGCTCATCGAAGCCATCAAAGACGTATGGATCGTTCTGCTCGTGCTGGTCAATCTTATCCTTGCCGTCATGTGCCTGCCGAAGAAAACATTGACCGAGACGCAGTGGCTGGCCGGCGCGCTGCGTCCGTTCGCGGGGCTGTTCGGCCTGAACGAGGCCGAGCTGACCTACACCGCGCCGCCGGCGGAGGCCGCCGTCACCGGCGCGGCGCAGCCCATCGCCATCACGCTGAGCACCGAAGCCGGGCGGCAGAGCGCGCAGTATGATTTCTCCGCGCTCGACACGCTCTACAGCCAGTACGGCGGGCT
Organism: uncultured Oscillospiraceae bacterium; assembly: GCA_934670025.1. GTDB lineage: Bacteria > Bacillota > Clostridia > Oscillospirales > Oscillospiraceae > CAG-170. The sequence goes on along the minus strand of CAKUOS010000001.1, from coordinate 176,766 downwards.
GCTGGCGCAGGCGCTCGAAAGCGCCGAAGCGCCGCAGGACTGCACGCAGACAGAATTTTTGCAGGCGCTGGCCGGGCACGGTGCGGCGTTCTGCTTCCCCGGGGCGCTGGCTCCGGAGGTCGTCGGCGCGTGGCTGTCGGTCCAGGCTCCGGAGGGCCGGGACGCGCAGTGGTACGTGCTGGCGGCCGAAGACGAGACAGTGACGCTGTATCTGGGCGGCGCGCAGTATCAGAAGGCGGCGACGGCGCTGCCTTCTCAGACGCTGGCCGCGCAGCTGCTGACGGCGGTCCCGGACGGGAGCTTCTTCGCATTTGAGGGCGACGAGGCGCTCTATGCGCGGGTGGATGCGCGGTCGCTCGTGCCGGCGGATACGCCCGTCTTTACGGGCGGGAGCGCCAACCCCTGCGACGCGCGGTTCATTTCGGCGCTGGCCACGCAGATCGGCATCAACCCCTACGGCGACGCGCGCTACGTCGACAACGACGGCACGACGTCCTTTACGGAGACGGGGCTGAGTCTGCGCGTGAGCGCGCAGGGACAGATCACCTTGCAGCTGTCGCAGCAAGACGCGCAGTTTTCCAGCGCGTCGACGGGCGCGGCCGACCGCATCGAGGCCGCGCGGCGGCTGCTGACGCGCCTGACCGGCGGCAGCTGGGGCGATGCGCGCGTCTATTTGCAGCGGTATGAGACGGACGGCGACACGGCGGTGTGCACCTTCGGGTATTATCTCGCGGGCGTCGAGGTCGCGCCGCAGCAGGGCGGCATCGAGATCCGCTTCTCCGGGAATCAGATCGTCTTCGTGTCCATCCTCTGCCGCACGTATACCTTGCAGACGCAGGCGGCGGCGCTGCTGCCCGCGGCGCAGGCCGCAGCCTGTCTGGAGCGCGGGAGCGCGCTGCGGCTGCTGTACGCGGAGGACGGCGCGGGCGGATTGCAGATCGGCTGGCGCACGGAAGAAAAGGAGGCCGCGTCATGAGCACGTCAAGGCTGAAAACAATGATCCTGCTGGTGCTTCTGGTGTGCGCGCTGTGTCTGTCGGCCGTGGCCATCCCGAACCGGCTGGCGCAGACGCGCGAGCGGCGGCAGATGCTCGCGGAGCTCAAGGAACTCTACGCGGGCTATGCGCTGACGATCGAGCTGGACGAGCTGCCGCAGGAGGCGACGCTCTACAGCGTGGAGCTGTCGGAGACGGGCCAGCAGACGGCGGCGCAGGCGCTGCTCGGGACGAAGGTGCGCGCGGACGGCGGCGAGGACCGGTTTGAGACGGTCTACGCCTCGGAGGCCGGGACGCTGCACACGACGCGCAGCGGCGGCTTTGACGCGGCGCTGACGGGTCAGGCTTCGGTCAGGAACCCCGAAAAGGCCGCGCGCAAGCTGCTGCGGAGCATGGGCTTCGCCGTGGGATCGTTACAGCGGCGGCAGGAGGACGACGCGGTGGTGTTCACCGCGGCGCAGAGCCTGCTCGGTGTGGAAATTCTGGAAAGCGGGCTGGAGCTCTGCTACCGGGATGGCTGCCTTACGGCGGTGCGCGGTACGTTTTACACCGGCGCGGAGGCCATCACGCGCGTGTCGGAGCAGCCGTGCATCTCCGCGGCCGACGCGCTGACGCAGCTGCTTTCGCAGCGCGACGCGCTCGGCTGGGTCGGCAGCAGCGTCACGGGACTTTCGCAGGCCTATCAGCCGACGGACACGGCGGCCTCCGGGATCCGGTTCGTGCCGGTGTGGATCGTCCGGACCGACACGGGCAGCTTCTGCGTGAATGCCGTTACGCGCGAGGTGACGGCGCGAAGCACGTCGAATTCTTAAGAAAATCTAAAGAATCCTGTTTCTGAATTGTCATTTTTCCTTTACATTCCTGTGCTGGTGTGCTATGCTATACAAGTCCGAATTTGGCTCGGCTGGTTCGGGCGGCAACAGGACATACTGACAACAGAAGAACTCCTGGGTTTTTAAAGAGGGACTCTATTTTGATCAAATACATCGTTCAGGGCGGCGCCAAGCTCTCCGGTTCCGTGACCATCTCCGGAGCCAAGAACGCGGCGGTCGCCATCCTCCCGGCTACCCTGCTCGTCACCGGTCCGTGCCGGGTCGAAAACGTTCCCGATATCTCCGATGTGCGGCTGCTGCTGGAGATCCTGCGCGACATGGGCGCGGATATCCGCCGCTACGGCCGCAACACGCTGGAGATCGACTGCACCCGCGCGCGCAACGCGACGGCGCCGATCGAGCTGGTGCGCCGCATCCGCGCGTCGTATTACCTCATCGGCGCGGAGCTGGGCCGCTTCGGCCACGCGCACGTAGCGATGCCCGGCGGCTGCAACTTCGGCGTGCGGCCCATCGACCAGCACATCAAGGGCTTTGAGGCCATGGGCGCCATGGTCGAGCAGGCGGGCGGCTATGTCTGCGCCGACGCGCCGAAGGGCGGTCTGCGCGGCGGACACGTCTATCTCGATATCGTCTCGGTCGGCGCGACGATGAACATTCTGCTGGCGGCGGTGCTGTGCAGCGGCATGACGGTCATCGAAAACTGCGCGAAGGAGCCGCATATCGTCGATCTGGCGAACTTCCTCAACGCGATGGGCGCACAGATCTCCGGTGCGGGCACCGACGTCATCAAGGTCCGCGGCGTCAAGGCGCTGCACGGCGGCAGCTATACCATCATCCCCGATCAGATCGAGGCCGGCACGTATATGGCCGCGGCGGCCGCCGTGGGCGGCGACGTGCTGATCGAAAACGTCATCCCGAAGCATCTGGACTGCATCACGGCCAAGCTGCGCGAGATCGGCGCGGACGTGACGGAATACGACGACGCGATCCGCGTGGAGTCGGCCTACCGGCTGCACCGCGCGAACGTCAAGACGATGCCCTATCCCGGCTTCCCGACGGATATGCAGCCGCAGATCACGGTCTGTCTGGCCACGGCTGTCGGCACGAGTCTCGTGACCGAGGGCGTGTATGACAACCGCTTCCGCTACACCGCGGAGCTCGGGCGCATGGGCGCAAACATCCAGGTCGAGGGCAAGACCGCCATCATCGACGGCGTGCAGAAGCTGCACGGCTGCGAGGTGCGCGCGTGCGATCTGCGCGCGGGCGCGGCGATGGTCATCGCGGCGATGTGTGCCGACGGCGTGACGCTCATTGAGGACGCGCACTATATCGAGCGCGGCTATGAGGACATCGTCGGCAAGCTGACGGCGCTCGGCGCGCGCATCCGCCGCGTGGAGACGTTCGAGGCGGCTCCCGCGTCTGAAGACGCCGGTTAAATCGTAAACTATACGCTCCGCAGGCTGCAAACAGCGGCTTGCGGAGCGTTTTTCTGTTTACTTTTGACAGCTGCTCCGATATACTGAAGGGCGGAGGGGATGCGGAGAATGGAGAAAAACAGACGTGCGGCGATCGCAGTCACGGCAGGGTGTACGCTGATGCTGCTGGTGACGGGCGGCGTGGTGATGAACGTGTATTCGGCGGCGCAGCCGTATATTCTGGTGCAGAACGGGTTCAGCAACACGCAGACCTCGCTCATTATCACGATCCGGTCGGCGTTTTATCTGGCAAGTATGGCCGTGATCGGCGGATTTTATAAAAAGCTCGGGTATCGCGCGGGCTGCGCGGCGTCAACGCTGCTGGCGGCGGTCAGCTTCGTGATGTTCGCGGCGGCGGGGAGTCTCGCGGCGTATTACGCGGCCGGCGCGGCCGCGGGTCTGAGCTGCGGGCTGGGATCGATGGTCCCGGCGTCGATCCTGATCCACCGCTGGTTCCGGTCGCACCGCGGGCTGGCGCTGGGCATCTGCGCGGCGGGCACGGGATTGGCGACGGTGGCGCTGTCGCCGCTGCTGACGAAGCTCATCGAGACGCAGGGATTGAAGGCCGGGTTTTTGTGGACGGCGGGTTTCTGCGCGCTGAGCGCGGCCGCAGCGCTGCTGCTCATCCGGAACAACCCGGAGGAGGCGGGGCTTGCGCCTGTGGGACGCGGGACGGCCGAATCGCCGCAGGAAAAGGCGCTGCACGGCATCCGTATGAGCCGCGCGCGGCAGGCGCTGCTCGTGACGGCGGTGGCGCTGGTGAGCGGCATCTGCTCGACAGGCTTCGCGCACGTGATGACGCTGTATGTGACGGCCGGGATGGACGCGATGCGCGCGGCAAGCGCGCTGTCGGTCTGCGGGCTGGCGCTGATGCTGGGAAAATGCGTGTGCGGCGAGCTGTGCGACCGGATGGGCACGTATCGCGCGAACCGGATCGTGTTCGGAATCCTGATCGGCGGGTGCGCGCTGTGTACGCTCGCGCCGGGGAAAAACGTGTGGGGGATGTACGCGGCGGCAGCGTGTCTGGGCTTCGGCGTGTCGCTCAACACGGTCGGCGTGACCATCTGGGCGTCGGATCTGTCGACGCACGAGACGTATGACAGGACGCTGCGGCTGTTTGAGAGCGCATACGGCGCGGGCTGCCTGGCAATGTCGTTCGTGCCGGGCGTTGTGGCTGACGCGACGGGGAGCTACGCCCCGGCGTATGCGCTGTTCGGCGGGGTGCTCGGCGCGTGTCTGCTGGTGCTGCAAAGCACGTACCGGCTGGCGCGGAAAAAGAAATGAATCAGGAAATCAAGAGGCCCTGTTCCAGACGGAACAGGGCCTTTGCGCGTGATGGAGGAGCGGCTGCTTCCGATATGTCTCCGACGGCCCAATCTTTTCTCTCGCAAGAGAAAAGATTGGGGAGAAAAGAGTGCTTCTGCGCAAAGACCGCCGTCACGTATCTACTCAAAAAAGGGACGGCCTTCTACGCCGTCCCTTTTGCCTATCGGTAAAGGACTGCCGAAAGAGCACGCCATTGTTTGTGACGGCTGAATCGGTGCGGAAGAAATTTGCAGTGTGCGTCTGCGGACGCAAGAAAAACAAAATGCAGACGTGGTCTGCATTTTGGAAAGGAAGAAGCGATCACAGCAGGCCGCGGAGGTCGAAGCACTCCGGAGGCAGCACGTCGGCCAGGCCGACAAGCTCGGCCGGGAAGCCGCTCGTGCGGTCGACGTGGACGAAGGGCGATTTTAAGAGTGAGGCGTCCTTCGGCTGACCGAGCGGCAGCGTGAGGCAGACGTCGGTCCCCTGCTGCGGCGTGGATTGCAGCAGCAGCGAGCCGCCGTGCGCCTGTGCGATGGCCTCGACCAGCGGAAGACTGAAGCCCGCGCCGATGCGCGCGTCGCCGGGCGTTGGCGATTCGGCGGCGCGGCGGAACGCGCCCGCAAGCGTGTGCGCGTCCATGCCGTCGCCCGTGTCGGTGACGCGGATGCAGGCGCGCTGGTGCATCCGGGTGAGCGTCAGGCGGATGGTGCTGCCGGGCGCGGAGAATTTGACCGCGTTGGACAAAAGCGCAAGCACCGCACGGCGGATGAGGCGGCGGTCGAACCACGCGGGCACCGGCGCGGCGGGAAGCTCATATTGCAGGGTACGGCCGGCGGCGGCACAGAGGCTGTCGGCGTGCATACAGACCTCGGCGAGGAACGCGCCGAGGTCGTCTTTCTCTGCGGACATCCGCAGACCGCTGCGCAGGACGCGGCTGAACTCGGAAAGATCGCTCGAAAGGCGAAGAAGCTGATAATATGCGCGGCTGATCTCGGAAAGGCTGCGGCGCTGCGCGGGATCCTCCACGCCGGTCAGAAGCGGCGTGAGCGCGGATGCGGCGGCGGTGATGCTGCTGAGCGGGAGATTGACGGCGAGCGCGGCACGTTCGAGCGCGGCGGCGCCTGCGGCCTCCTGCGGCAGCGAAAGGAAGACGAGGACGCAGCCGTCCAGCGGCTGCGTATTGGCGGCGCACACGCCCTCCGGCAGGCAGACGGAGAAGCGGCAGGGCACGGCTTCGAACGAATCCGGGAGCGTCTGCCCATCGGGCAGGAGCGTGCGCAGCGCGCGTCCCGGCGCGACGGACGGCGGCACAGCCGCGCTGCACGCAGCGATCTGACCGGCCTGCACGAGCAGCACGGGCTGCGCGGCGGCGTCGTAGAGCGTGTGGAAATCTTCAGATGAAAGCGGCATACAGCGGCCCTCCTTTTGAGGTAGCTTGCGCGATGCGCGCAGGTTTACACGCAACGGGCGTATTTGCTTCTCCATGATAGCGAAATTTGTCGAAAAATTCAAGTCCCGGAAAGCAGATCATTTTGGCGGAATTCCGAAGCAATTTCCGGTAAAATAGGAAAAACCGGGACGATTTTGAAAAAACAGCGCAGACACGGCCGCGGAGAATGCCGAAAACCTCAGATTACCCATCCGAAACATGGAAAATCCTCCCGATGCGATTATAACGGATATTCGACATAAATTCAACAAAAGAATACGGAAAATATAATCTAACGGGAAATCGTCATTCCGGGTAGAATAGGTGGTAGTTTGATTGGGAGGACGATATATGCAGGATTTTGCCGTGATCGCACGGATCCGGGAGTTGTGCAGCGCGCGGGGGTGGACTTACTATCGTCTTGCCAAGCAGAGCGGGATCCCATACTCGACGCTCAGCACGATGCTGAGCAAGGAAAATATGCCGTCGATCCCGACGCTGGAGAAGCTGTGCCGGGGGTTCGGCATCTCGCTGTGTCAGTTTTTTGCCGACGACGGCGGCTGGGCCGCGCTGACGGACGCGCAGAAGGCGCATCTGGCGCAATGGGACCGGCTGGACGAGCAGAGCCGCGCCGCCGCGGAGCGGTATATCGCGTTTTTGTTGCAGGAGCAGTAAAAAAGCGCCTTCCCCGACAGGAGAAGGCGCTTTGCGGATAGAAGGAGATTTTTTGCAAAGACCAAAACGCAAGATTCGTTTGCGTTTCCGACGGGTCTCCGACGGCCCAATCGGTGCTCAAAAATTTGCGGCGTGTGCCTGCGGGCGCAGGACGGGCCGATGTGGGCATCGGCCCCTACGAGGTGCGGCTCTGCGTGCGGGAGAAGAAACCCGTCCTCCCCGGTTGGGGAGGATGGGTTGTTTGATGAAAATGCGGGGGATCAGTCTTCGGTGCAGTCACCGGCCTTGATCGCGGCCTGCGCGGCGGCGAGGCGGGCGATGGGAACACGGAACGGGCTGCAGGAGACGTAGCTCAGGCCGATCTTGTGGCAGAACTCGACGGTCGAGGGATCGCCGCCCTGCTCGCCGCAGATGCCGAGCTTGATGTCCGGGCGCGTCTCGCGGCCGAGCTCAGCCGCCATCTTGACCAGACGGCCGACGCCGGCCTGATCGAGCTTGGAGAACGGATCGGACTCGTAGATCTTGCGGTCATAATAGGAGGCGAGGAACTTGCCGGCGTCGTCACGCGAGAAGCCGAAGGTCATCTGCGTGAGGTCGTTGGTGCCGAAGGAGAAGAACTCGGCCTCGCGGGCGATGGCGTCGGCGGTCAGCGCGGCGCGCGGGATCTCGATCATGGTGCCGACCTTGTAGGTCATGTCGCTGCCGGCTTCCTTGATGATCTTCTTCGCGGTCTTGTCGATGACGGACTTGACGAAAGCCAGCTCGCGCTCTTCGCCGACCAGCGGGACCATGATCTCCGGCGTGATCTTCCAAGCCGGGCGGCGCGCACGGACGGCCAGCGCGGCCTTGATGATGGCGGCGGTCTGCATCTTGGCGATTTCGGGGAACGTGACGTCCAGACGGCAGCCGCGGTGGCCCATCATGGGGTTGAATTCGTGCAGGCCGGCGATGACCTGGTTCAGATGCTCGACGGTCAGGCCCATTTCCCCGGCCAGATCTTCGATATCCTTCGGGTCGGTCGGGACGAACTCATGCAGAGGCGGGTCGAGCAGGCGGATGGTGACCGGGCGGCCCTTCATGGCCTCGTAGATGGCCTCAAAGTCGCTCTGCTGGATCGGCTCGAGCTTGGCCAGCGCCTTTTCGCGCTGCTCGGAGTTTTCGGAGACGATCATCTCACGCATGGCCTTGATGCGGTCAGCCTCGAAGAACATATGCTCGGTACGGCACAGGCCGATGCCTTCCGCGCCGAAGGAGGCCGCCTGCGCGGCGTCGTGCGGCGTGTCGGCGTTGGTGCGGACCTTGAGCTTGCGGAACTTATCGGCCCAGCTCATGAGGCGGTTGAAGTCACCGGAGATGGAAGCCTCGGCGGTCTTGATCTTTTCACCGTAGATGTTGCCGGTGGAGCCGTCGATGGAGATCCAGTCGCCTTCCTTATAGGTCTTGCCGGCGAGCTCGAACTTCTTGTTTTCTTCGTCCATCTTGATCGCGCCGCAGCCGGAGACGCAGCACGTGCCCATGCCGCGGGCAACGACGGCCGCGTGGGAGGTCATGCCGCCGCGGACGGTCAGGACGCCCTGCGCGTAGTGCATACCCTCGATGTCCTCGGGAGAGGTCTCGAGACGGACCAGGACGACCTTGATGCCGTTCTTGGCCCAGTCGGTGGCGGTGTCGGCGGAGAAGACGATCTTGCCGCAGGCTGCGCCCGGAGAGGCTGCGAGTCCAGTGCCGACGACCTTGGCCTTTTTGAGGGCGGCGGGATCGAACGTCGGGTGCAGGAGCGAATCGAGGCTCTTCGGGTCGATCATGGCGACGGCCTCTTTTTCGGTGATCATGCCTTCGTCGACGAGGTCGCAGGCGATCTTCATCGCGGCGGCCGCGGTGCGCTTGCCGTTGCGGGTCTGGAGCATATAGAGTTTCTTGTCCTCGATGGTGAACTCCATATCCTGCATATCGCGGTAGTGATATTCGAGCTTGGCGCAGATGTCGGTGAACTGCTTGTAAGCCTCGGGCATGACCTCGGCCAGCTGGTCGATGGTCTGCGGGGTGCGGACGCCGGCGACGACGTCTTCGCCCTGGGCGTTCATCAGGAATTCGCCGAACAGCTTCTTTTCGCCGGTGGCCGGGTTACGGGTGAAGGCGACGCCGGTACCGGAGGTATCGCCGGTATTGCCGAAGACCATGGACTGGACGTTGACGGCGGTGCCCCAATCGGAGGGGATATCGTTCATGCGGCGGTAGTAGATCGCGCGCGGGTTGTCCCAGGAGCGGAAGACGGCCTTGATGGCGCCCATGAGCTGCATTTTCGGGTCCTGCGGGAACTCTTCGCCGAGCTTTTCCTTATATTCGGCCTTGAACATCTCGGCCAGATTGCGCAGATCGTCCGCGTCGAGCTCGGTGTCGAGCGTGACGCCCTTTTTTGCCTTCATCTCGTCGATGAGCTGCTCGAAATACTTCTTGCCGACCTCCATGACGACGTCGGAGTACATCTGGATGAAGCGGCGGTAGGAGTCGTAAGCGAAGCGGGGATTGTTGGTCTTCTTGGCGAAGGCGACGACGACTTCGTCGTTGAGGCCAAGGTTCAGGATGGTGTCCATCATGCCGGGCATGGACGCGCGCGCACCGGAACGGACGGAGACGAGCAGCGGGTTGTAGAGATCGCCGAACTTTTTGCCGGTCATCTCTTCGAGCTTTTCAACGTACTCCATGATCTCGGCCTCGATCTCGGCGTTGATCTGGTGATCGTCCTTATAATACTGCGTGCAGGCCTCGGTGGTGATGGTGAAGCCCTGCGGGACAGGCATACCGAGGTTGGTCATTTCGGCCAGGTTCGCGCCCTTGCCGCCGAGCAGCTCGCGCATATGGCCGTTGCCCTCGGAGAACAGATAAACATACTTGTGAGACATTTGGTTAACCCCTTTCCTGTGTAAAACGCGGCAGGCTCCGCCGCGCTTTTTCTATCCTGTTTTCTTGTTCAGATCATTCAGACAAATACATACTATAGCATACTTTTGCGGCATTGCAATCTAAAAAAGTTTTCACTTCCACTAAAAAACTGCCTGATTTCCGGAGGCGGAGATCGAACGGATTCGGCGTTTTGCCTATATAAGCCCTGAATGCCGGGATATCAGAAATAACATCACAGTCCGAAGCGGTGGAATGCGAAAAGAACAAACAGAAAACAACATTTCGACGCTGGCGAACGGCGCATAAAAAATTTGCAAAAAAAAGTTCCGCAGCCGGGTCTGCGCGGCTGCGGATCAGCGGGACGGCGGGGGCTGTTTGGGGATGCGGATGGTGAGGACGATCTCCTGATCCGTCTCGTGCTGCTCACGGGCGGCGTCGATGCCGGCGGCGCGGACGAGCGCGAGCTGATGATCGATGGAATTGAAGAAGACGCGCACGTCGCGCAGGCGGAAGCCGCCGAGCGCCCGCCGCTGCTGTGCGGGCGCGAGGAGCGAGGCGATGTACTGCTCCGTTCTGGCGACAGTCCAGTCCTCCTGCGCGATGCGCGCGATGACGCGCAGGCAGGTCTGCTCGTCAGGCAGCTTTAAAAGCGCGCGCGCATGGCGCTCGGTCAGGCCGTTTTCGCGCAGCGCCTGCAAAACGGCCGGCGGATGGCGCAGGATGCGCAGCTTGTTGGCGACGGCGGACTGGCTCTTTCCGATGCGGCGCGCGGCCTGCTCCTGGCTGAGGCGGTATTGCTGCATGAGGCGCCGGAGGCCCTCGGCCTCCTCGATGTAATCGAGGTCGCGGCGCTGGAGATTTTCCACCAGCGCGAGCATCCCGGAGGAGGCGTCGTCGACGTCGGCCAGCAGGCACGGCACCTCCGTCAGCCCGGCAAGACGCGCCGCGCGCAGACGCCGCTCTCCCGCGACGAGTTCATACGCGCCGCCGGCTTTGCGCACGGTCAGGGGCTGCAAAATGCCGTACTGGCGGATGCTGTCGGCCAGCTCCTGCAACCCCGCGGCGTCAAAATGCGTGCGCGGCTGTAAGGGATTGGGCCGAATGCGCGCGGCCGGGAGGTATTGGACCCGGCCCGAACCCAGCACCGACGGGCTTTTGATCTTTGCCATGACGACTTCTCTCCGACTCCCCTCTGCAAGGACTTCTTACAGTATTGTAGGACAGGCCGCGCAAAAAAACGCACGAATCCGGACGGCGGAACACAAGAAATTGTGGGGTGAAATGACCGAAGGACACAAGATGTGGACAAAACTGTGGAAACTGTGGACAAACGGGCGAAAACGCGCGAAAAAGCGGCCGCGCAGGAGGCGCGGCCGTGTGGATCGGATCGGGTTCAGCCGGGGATGTCACCGACGCCGTTCAGGATGTACGTCGGGCGGTAGGGGTAATTGTCGACCTCTTCGCGGCGGGTGCAGCCCGAGAGCACGAGGACGGTCGAAAGACCGGACTCCATGCCCGCGATGACGTCGGTGTCCATGCGGTCGCCGATCATGGCGGCCTCTTCGGAGTGGACGCCGAGCAGATGCAGGCCCGTGCGCATCATGAGCGGGTTGGGCTTGCCCATGAAGTACGCCTTTTTGCCCGTGGCAAGCTCGACCGGCGCGACGAGACACCGGCAGGCCGGCGCGATGCCGAACTCGGTCGGCCCGGTGAGGTCGGAATTCGTGGCGATCAGGCGCGCGCCGCGCTGGACCAGGCGCGTGGCCTTGGTGATCATTTCGAAGTTATACGTTGCCGTCTCGCCGACGATGACGTAATCGGGGTCGACGTCGTTCATCGTGATGCCTGCGTCGTACAGCGCGTTGACAAGGCCCGGCGCGCCGATGACATACGCCGTGCAGCCCGGCATCTGCCTGCGGATGAAGGCGGCGGTGGCGAGCGCGCTGGTGTAGAAGTGCTCTTCGCCGACGTCGAGGCCCATGCGCAGCAGCTTCTGCCGCAGCTCCTTGGGCGAACGCTCGGACGAGTTGGTCAGGAACAGGAACTGCTTGCCGCTCTCGTTGAGCCACGTGACGAACTCCTTGACACCCGGCAGCAGCTGGTTGCCGAGGTAGATGACGCCGTCCATGTCGCAGATAAAACCTTTTCGTTCTCTTAAATTTTCCAGATTCATTTTCATAACTCCTCTCTTCCCGCTTCGTCTTTGGCGGGGTATCTTTCTCAGATATTTTAACTTACAGTTGCAGTATAGGGGAGAAAAACCGGAAAATCAAGACTTTTTACACAAATTTAACGAAGATTTGTTGTGCAATTTACCATTTAACAATGGCGTTTTACACACGGTTAACGCAGGAAGCCCTCGAGGATCTTCTCCTCCGCCTCTTCGGGCGTGAGGCCGAGCGTCTCGAGCTTCAAAAGCTGCTCACCCGCAATTTTGCCGATGGCGGCCTCGTGCATGAGCGCCGCGTCGACGTGGTTGCAGGAGATCTCGGGGATGGAGCGGACTTTGGCCGCGCCCATGATGATCGAGTCGCACGAGACATGGCCGAAGCAGGGGGCATTGCCCTGGACGCGCGGGTAGAAGACCTGCGTGGAATCCTCTTTGGCGACCGAGCGCGAGACGACGCGCGTGCGGGCGCCCGCGCCGTTCAGGAGGACGTCCATTTCGCTGACCGCGTGCTGATCGCCCGCGGTGAGGAGCTTTTCGTTGATCTGCACCTCGGAATTTTCGCCGTTGGCCTCGCAGCGCGTATAGCGCTTCGTGTCGTCGACGCCGCCGATCTGGCTGGTGTCCATGATGATCGTCGCGCCCTCGTCGAGATACACGATGGTCTGCGGGTTGAGGATGCGCTTGCCGGTTCCCTCGCCCTCGCCATAGTGCTTTTCGATGTAGTGCACGCGCGCGTTTTTGCCGATGTAGAAGGTGTGGATGCCGTCATGCTCGGAATCGCAGTCGCCGCAGTTGTGGATGCCGCAGCCGGCGACGATGGTCACGTCCGCGCCCTCGCCGACGTGGAAATCGTTGTAGACCAGATCGTGGAATCCGGATTTGCTGAGGATGACGGGGATGTGGACGTTTTCGCTCTTTGTAAACGGCGCGATGTTGATGTCGATGCCGTCCTTGTCGGTCTTGGAGACGATCTGGATATGGTCGGTGTTCTGGCGGAATTCCTTCTGCCCGTCGAGGCGGATGTTGACCGCGCCGTTCGGGATGTCGACCATATCGGAAACCGTTTTCAGGATGCTCTTTTGAATGTCGTTCAGCATTTTCCGTTCACCTCCAGCAGATTGCAGCCCGAGACCGTGTCGGCCAGGATGCGCGGGTAAATTTCGTCCGCCGTGCCGCGCGCGGCGATCCCGCCGTTTGCAAGCAGGAGGATCTCGTCGGCCAGACGGATGATGCGCTCCTGATGCGAGATGATGACGATGGTGTGACCGCCCGTCTCGTGCAGGTCGCGGAACGTCTCGGTCAGGCGCGCGAACGACCACAGATCGATGCCGGCCTCCGGTTCGTCGAAGATCATATAGCGGGCGTTTTTGGCCAGCAGCGTGGCGATCTCGATGCGCTTGACCTCGCCGCCGGAAAGGCTGGTGTCGACGTCGCGGTCAAGATAATCGCGCGCGCACAGGCCGACCTGCGTCAGATACGAGCATGCCTCGTCGTGCGAGAGCGTCTTGCCGGCCGCGACGGCCAGAAAGTCGGAGACTTTCATGCCCTTGAATCTGGGCGGCTGCTGGAAGGAGTACGAAATGCCGCGCCTGGCGCGGTCGGTGATGGAAAGGCCGGTGATGTCTTCGCCGTCGAGCATGATGGTCCCGGCGGTCGGTGCGGCGAGGCCCATGATGATCCTGGCGAGTGTCGTCTTGCCGCCGCCGTTCGGCCCGGTGATGACGAGGAATTTGCCGTCCGGGATATCGAGCGAGACATTTTTGAGGATATCCGTGCGGCCCTGCGCGTTGTCCGCAGTCAGGGAGATCTGGTTGAGTGTCAGCATATTTGCCCCTCTTTTTTCTGTAATTGCATGGGAACAGTATAACATAGTCTGTGCATTTATGCAATTATCAGCCGATTTTCCGGGTAAAGTTTCTGCAAATTTCAGAAAAATCGCGGTTTCCTTCCTGTACAAACCGCGCCGCATCTGCTATAATACAAGCGGAATGCCCGGCGGATGGATTTCGGATGCCGCCGGAGGAAAGGGGTGCAGGTACATTGTCCGAATTATCCGCGGTCGTCTTCGTACCGGACGATACTGCAAAAACCGGATATACCCGTCCAATGATGCTGCAGACGATGATGGGGACGCCTTTGCTTTCGTGGCTGGCGCGGTCGTTGTCTGCCGGCGGTGTTGGGCGATTCTTTTTGGTCTGCCACGAGCGCTTCGCGGCGCAGGCGCGCGCGTGCTTCCCGGAGGACGCGGAGCTGCAATGCGCGCGGCTCGAGGAGACTGCCGATCAGCTGCACGTGTTCTTATCCACGGCTGACGAGCAGGAGGAGGACGTCATCGTCGTGACCGGACCTGCGATCATCAGCCCGTTCGCGCCCGAAGAGGATGATTTCCAGGGCGCGCCGGTGCCGTCGGGGATCACGTCGGTCGACAAGCAGGCGCTTATGGACGCGCTGGACGACAGCTTTGTTTTCAGCGAGTTCATGAAGGATCACGGCGTGCCGTATACCGACCGCGACGGCGTCTATCCCGTCACGTCGATGCAGCAGCTGGCCGAATGGCAGCCGGTGGTCAGCCGCGCGATCCTCTATGATCTGGCCGCCGCGGGCGTCAACATCTGGGACTATGACAATACGTATATCGAGCCGACCGTCTTCGTCGGTCAGGGCACGACGATATTGCCCGGGACGATCCTGCGCGGCACGACGTCGATCGCGGACAACTGCACCGTCGGGCCGAACAGCTATCTGGAGAATGTGAAGGTCGGCGAGGGCACGAAGATCAACGCCTCGCAGGTCTACGACTCCGAGATCGGCTGCGAGACGACGGTCGGGCCGTTCGCGTATGTGCGGCCGGGATCGAAGATCGGCAACAACGTGCGCTGCGGCGACTTTGTGGAGGTCAAGAACTCCACGATCGGCGACGGCACGAAGATCTCGCACCTGACCTACGTCGGCGACAGCGACGTTGGAAAGAACATCAACTTCGGCTGCGGCACGGTGACGGTCAACTATGACCGCGTGAAAAAGTTCCGCACCGTCATCGGCGACAACGCCTTCATCGGCTGCAATACGAACCTCATCGCGCCCGTGCAGGTCGGCGAAGGGGCGTATATCGCCGCCGGTTCGACCGTGACGGACGATGTGCCGCCGGCGGCGCTGGCCATCGCGCGCGCAAGACAGCAGAACAAGCGCGACTGGGCCAACCGGCACAAGCTGAAGGAAAAATAACTGCGTATTCCCGGCGGCGCGGCCGCCATCATATAAGAATAAAAACAGAACACAGAACAGAGCCAACAACACAAGAGAGAGGGTAATTTCATATGATTTCTCATGGTAAAAACGTCAAGGTCTTCTGCGCGAATGCCAACCGTCCCTTTGCCGAGGGCGTGTGCCGCAAGCTGTGGCTGCCGCTTGGCGACAGCACCGTAACCACCTTTGCCGACGGCGAAGTCTCCGTCACGATCAACGAGACGGTCCGCGGCAGCGACGTGTTCCTTGTCCAGTCTACCTGCAAGCCCGTCAACAATAACCTCATGGAGCTGCTCATCATGATCGACGCCTGCCGCCGCGCCTCCGCCGGCCGCATCACCGCCGTCATCCCCTACTTCGGCTATGCCCGGCAGGACCGCAAGGCCAAGGGCCGCGATCCCATCTCGGCAAAGCTCGTCGCCAACATGATCGAGGCCGCGGGCGCAGACCGCGTACTGACGATGGACCTGCACGCATCGCAGATCCAGGGCTTCTTTGATATCCCCGTCGACAACCTGCTCTCCAACCCCGTGTTCGTGAAGTATTATATGAATAAATTTGACGATCCCGAAGAGATGGTCGTCGTGTCTCCGGACGTCGGCTCCGTGTCCCGCAGCCGGATGTTCGCCAACAAGATGGGCATGAATCTGGCCATCGTCGACAAGCGCCGCGAAAAGGCCAACCAGTGCGAGGTCATGAACGTCATCGGCGACGTCAAGGGCAAGCGCTGCATCCTGTTTGACGACATGGTCGATACGGCGGGTTCGCTCTGCAACGCGGCCAAGGCCATCGTTGAGATCGGCGGTGCGACCGAGGTCTACGCCTGCGCGACGCACGGCGTGCTGTCGGGTCCCGCCAACGAGCGCATCGCCAACAGCTGCATCAAGGAGCTGACGCTGCTCAACACCATCCCGCCGCTCGAGGGCGCGTGCAGCAAGATCAACTATCTCGACGTCTCCCCGATCTTCGCCGACGCCATCCAGAGAATTTACGAAGAAAACTCCATGTCCGCTCTGTTCTGATCGCAAAAACCGCAAGTCTATGTTATTTCGCAGACCCACCTACGACTGGCTGGTCGTCGGGCTCGGCAACCCCGGCCGTCAGTATGAAAAGACCCGGCACAACGCGGGCTTTCTGGCGCTGGACGCGCTGGCGCAGAAGCTCGGCGTGCGCATCGGGAAAGAACGCTTCAAGGCCGTGACCGCACAGGCGGAATACGCCGGGCAGAGGATGCTTCTCATGCAGCCGCAGACGTTCATGAACGCCTCCGGCATCGCGGTGGAAGCCGCGGCGCACTATTATAAGCTCCCGCCCGAGCGGGTCCTCGTCCTGTTTGACGACATTTCCCTGCCCATCGGCCGCCTGCGCATCCGCGCAGGCGGCTCGGCCGGCGGGCACAACGGGCTGAAGTCGATCATTTCGTCCATCGGATCCGATCAGTTCCCGCGCGTGAAGATCGGCGTCGGCGCAAAGCCGCATCCGGACTACGATCTGGCGGACTGGGTGCTCTCGGCCGTGGCAAAGAGCGACTGGCCGGCCTTTGAGGCGGCGTTCCACGGCGCGGGCGATGCCGCGCTGGAAATTATCGCGCACGGCTGCGACAAGGCCGCCGCGCAGTATAACGGAAAACAATTTTAAAACATATTGGCCCCGGCATACGCATAGGAGAAAGTCTCCTATGCGCGTTGCCTGTTGGGGCGAAAAACGCAAAATTCCGCAAATTTCAGGAGATTTTTTATGAACATTCTGCACCAGCTTCTGCACAAGAGCCCTGATTATGAACAGCTGCTTGCCGCCGTGAACGCGCGGCAGGCCGCGGCCGTGTCGGGCCTGAGCCAGGCGCCGCGCAGCCACGTGCTCGCGGCGCTGCACGAGCATTCCGGGCGGCCGCTCGTCGCGGTGTGTCAGGATGAGCTTGCCGCGGCGCGCATCGCCGCGGAGCTCGGCGCATTCTTAGGCGAGCAGCCGCCGGTACTGCCGTCGCGCGAGCTGACGCTCGCGGGCGCGATCGGCGTGTCGCGGCAGTGGGAGCAAAAGCGGCTGCGCCTGTTTTACGAGATGGCGCAGGGGCGCGTGCCGGTGCTGGTGGCAAGCGTCGACGCGCTGCTGCTGCGGACGATGCCGCGTTCGGCGCTGTTTTCCGCGGCGGTGCAGCTGCGGCCCGGGATCAGCTGCGAGCTGGACGATCTTGTCGCGCGGCTGACGCGCGCGGGGTATACGCGCACGAGTCTGGTCGAGGGCGTGGGACAGTTCGCGCTGCGCGGCGGCATTCTGGACGTGTATTCGCCTGCGTATGAGGCGCCGGTGCGCGCGGAGTTTTTCGGCGACGAGCTCGACACGATGGGCTTTTTCGACCCCATCACGCAAAGGCGCACGGAAAATACAGACGAGGCCGTGCTGCTGCCCGTCGCGGAGACGGAGGCGCATCTGCATCCGCAGGGCGTGGGCGGCCTGTGTGAAGAGCTGCGCGCGCTGATCGCACGGCAGAAGCGGCGCAGGACGCCGAACACGGCGCTTATCAATACGCTGGAAAAGGACTGCGAGGCGCTGGAAAACGAAGCGCTGTTCGCAAGCGCCGACCGCTATATGGCGCTCATCTATCCGGACTTTACGACGGCTGCGGACTATATCCCGCAGGACGCCGTGGTCGCATTCTGCGACCACGGGAATTTGCAGCGCGCGGAAAAGGACCGGTCGGAGGAATTCGGGCTGCTGCTCGATTCGTTCCTCTCGTCCGGGACGCTCGCGGGCGAGCTGTGCGACTATTACTGCACGTTTGAGGAGCTGGCCGCGCGTTTTCGCGGAAGAGCGGTTGTGTACTGCGACGGCTTTCTCGCCGCGCGCTATCCGGAGTCGCTGCCGCCCAAAAAGCTCCTGTCGTTTACCGCGCGGCAGCTGCCGGGCTACGGCGGAAGTCTGGAGACGGCGGCGGCGGACCTCAAAAACTACGCGCAGAACCAGTACGGCTCGATCGTGCTGTGCGGCGGTCAGCGCAGAGGCGAAATTTTAAAGGAGCTGCTGGCAAAGAGCGGCCTGAACGCGCTTTTGGCGTTCCCGCTGACGAAGCTGCCGCAGCCGGGGCAGATATTGATCGCGGGCGGGAGTCTGCCCGCGGGGCTGGAATACCCGACGCTGAAATTCGCCGTCCTGACCGAGGGACAGATCGCCGCGCGGCAGGAGCGCCGGCGCGTGCGCGCGCCGAAAAAGGCCACGAACCGCAAAAAGCTCGACTCGTTCACCGACCTGACGCCCGGCGATCTCGTCGTGCATGAGCACCACGGCATCGGCCGCTACGTCGGCATGGAGCAGCTGAAGGTCGGCGGCGTGACGAAGGACTATGTCAAGATCGCGTATCAGGGCACGGACTGCCTGTATGTGCCGGCGACGCAGCTCGATCTTGTCAGCAAATATATCGGTGCCGGCGAGGACGCGCCCGTGCGGCTCAACAAGCTCGGCGGCGACCAGTGGCAGAAGACGAAGGCCAGGGCCAAGGCGGCCGCGAAGGATCTGGCCGCGGGACTCATCAAGCTCTATGCCGAGCGCAAGCGCCTGCCGGGCTTTGCGTTTGCGGCGGATTCGCCGTGGCAGCAGGAGTTTGAAGAGAGCTTTGAATACGCCGAGACGGACGACCAGCTGCGCTGCATCGACGAGATCAAGCGCGATATGGAGTCGCCCGCGCCGATGGACCGGCTGCTGTGCGGCGACGTCGGCTTCGGCAAGACGGAGGTCGCGCTGCGCGCGGCGATGAAATGTATCCTCGACGGCAAGCAGGTCGCCATTCTGGTGCCGACGACGGTGCTTGCGCAGCAGCACTATCTGACCGCGATGCGCCGCTTTGCGACGTTCCCGGTGACGATCGACGTGCTTTCGCGCTTCCGCACGCCCGCGCAGATCAAAAAGACGATGTTCGAGCTGCAAACGGGCAAGATCGACCTGATCGTCGGCACGCACAAGCTGCTGCAAAAGGAGATCCGCTTTAAAGATCTGGGGCTTCTGATCGTCGACGAGGAGCAGCGCTTCGGCGTGACGCACAAGGAGCGGCTGAAGGAACTTTCCCGCGGCGTCGACGTCTTAACATTATCGGCAACGCCGATCCCGCGCACGCTCAACATGGCGCTGTCGGGTCTGCGCGATATGTCGACCATCGAACAGCCGCCGCAGGACCGTTACCCCGTGCAGACGTTTGTGCTCGAGCATCAGGAGGGCGTTCTGGACGAGGCTATCCGCCGGGAGCTTGCCCGCGGCGGGCAGGTGTATTACCTGCACAACCGCGTGGAGTCGATCGACCAGTGCGCCGCAAAGCTCAAAGACCGCATTCCCGAGGCGGAGGTCGCCGTGGCGCACGGAAAGATGAACGAGGAGCAGCTCGGCGACGTGATGCAGGCGATGTCGAATGGCGACGTGCAGATCCTGGTCTGCACGACGATCATCGAGACGGGCATCGACATCCCGAATGTGAATACGCTCATCATCGAGGACGCCGACCGGCTGGGTCTTGCGCAGCTGCATCAGATCCGCGGCCGCGTGGGCCGCTCCAGCCGTCACGCCTATGCGTATCTGACGTTCCGCAAGGGAAAGGTATTGTCGGAGATCGCGGAAAAACGGCTCGACACCATCCGCGAATACGCGGAGTTCGGCTCGGGCTTCAAGATCGCCATGCGTGATCTGGAGATCCGCGGCGCGGGCGATCTTCTGGGCGCGGAGCAGTCGGGCCACATGATGACGGTGGGCTATGATATGTATCTGAAGCTGCTGGAGGACGCGGTGCTCGAAGAGCGCGGCGAGGAAGCGCAGAAGGAACCGGAATGCACGGCCGATCTGACCGTGACGGCGAATATCAACAAGGACTACGTTTCCTCCGGCGAGCAGCGGATGGATCTTTACCGCCGCATGGCGGCCATCCGCACGAAGGAGGACGCCGACGAGCTGCTCGACGAGATCGTCGACCGCTTCGGCGATCCCCCGAAGGGCGTCATGAACCTCATCGCCATCGCGCTTCTGCGCGCGCGGGCCGCTGCGGCGGGCATCACGGAGATCACGCAGAAGGACGGCGCGGTGCTGCTGTCGCTGGCGACGATGGACTTCGCGGCCATCTCCGCCTGCTGCGCCGAGGCGCAGTTCAAGGGCAGGATCTTCTTCTCGGCGGGCAAGGTGCCGATGCTGTCCGTGAAGCTCAAAAAGGGCGAAGATCCGCTGAAGCTGGCGGAGGCGCTCGTCGGCCAGTATGCGGCGCTGCGAAATTCTTAATAGAAAATTCAGAATTCGGAGGCCGGTTCTGGTGGGGAATGCCGTTGCAAAAAACGGGCGAACCATGTATAATACAAGGACATCAGGATTATGTCGCCCTGCGCGGACGCGCGGCGCGTGCAGATAGGAGGGATCCTTATCAGAAAGAAAGGCAGATTTGAAGCCAGCCGTCCTGCGGCGCACAAAACCGCCGCGGAAAAGGCCGCGGCGCCCAAAAAGCAGCCCGCGCCCGGCAGCGGCAAAAAGGCCGCGGTGATCGCGGCGTGTGCGGCGCTGCTGGCCGTGCTCGGCGTGTGCACCTACGGCTTCATTTTAAAGGGCGGCGACACCATTTTCCCGAACGTGTATGTCGCGGGCGTGAACGTCGGCGGGCTCAAGCGCGACGCGGCCATCAACGCGGTCAAGACCGCGGTCGAGACGCAGACGGCGGGCGATACGCTGAAGGTCATTTTGCCCGACCGGACGATCGAATTCACGCCCGACGTGACGAACGTCGCGCTGAATCCCGACGAGGCGGCCGACGCCGCGATGAACTACGGCCGCGACGGCGGCCCGGTCAAGGCGCTTATCACGTATCAGAAGGCAAAAAACTCGCGGCAGGACATCTCGCTCGAATCAGGGACCGATCTTGACACGGCGTATATCCGCGATCTCATCGACCAGACGGCAAGAGCCTGCAAGTCCGAAAAGATCGAGCCGGTCGTGACCGTCGACGAGGATACGAAGACCATCACGGTCGTGACGGGTTCGCCCGCGGTCTCGCTCGACGCCGACAAGCTCTACGACGCGGTCGTGGCGCGGTTTGAGGCGGGGAATTTCTCCGATTTGCAGTTTGAGTACGACACCGACCCGTGCGAGGCCGTCGATCTGCAAAAATACTACGACCAGTTCGGCAGCGAGATGAAGGACGCCTATTACGACGAGGAAAAGAAGGAGCTGGTCGCCGAAAAGGTCGGCTTCGGCTTTGACGTGTCGTATTACACGCAGCAGATTGCGCTGGCCGACGCCGGGACGACGATCACCATTCAGGCGGAGGAGCTCCTGCCGGCGGTCACGCTCGAAGATCTGGAGAAGGAATACTTCGCCGACGTGCTCGGCTCGTGCGACAGCCCGCATACCGCGCAGGCCGGGCGCACGAAGAATCTGGAGCTGGCCTGCAAGGCTATCGACGGGACGATTCTGAACCCCGGCGACGAGTTCTCGTTCAACAAGACCGTCGGCGAACGCACGGCGGAGAAGGGCTATCAGGCCGCCATCGTCTATCAGACCGGCGGCAAGAGCGAATCCGAGCTTGGCGGCGGCGTGTGTCAGGTGGCCTCGACCATCTACACCGCGACGCTCTACGCCGATCTCAAGGTCACGCAGCGCGCGCCGCATATGTTCATCGTCACGTATGTCGAGGCCGGCATGGACGCGACGATCTACTGGCCGTCGCTCGACTATAAATTCGTCAACTCGACCGATCATCCCATCCGCATCGACGCGTCCGTCTCGGGCGGCTACGTCCACATCAAGCTGATGGGCACGAAGCCGGCCGACCGCGATTACGACCATATCGTGCTGCGGCACTCGACGGTCAACACCGTGCAGCCCAAGATGGCGATGGACGGCGATGACGACAAGATCATCACCGACGCCGGGACCGGCGTCGACGAGAACGGCAACACCGTCAATCTCGTCGTCGACAAGGACGGCAACAAGTATATCAAGGGCGCGATGGTGCAGTATTCCTACGTCGGCTACACCGTGATCGCTTACCGCGATTACGTGGATGCGAGCGGCAACGTGATCCGCTCCGAGACGCTGCACAGGGACGTGTACAACTCGCGCAACGCGACGTACAAGTGCACCCCGTATGTCGAGCCGGAGATCCCCGAGGAACCGGATCCCACGGATCCGACCGATCCGGATAATCCGGATGTGCCGACCGAGCCGACGGAGCCCACCGAACCCGACAACCCGTTCGACATCTGGAGCTGAGAACAGATGAACAGCCGCGGCAGAGCGATCTGCCGCGGCTGTTTTTGCACCGTGTCCGCAATTATCCGTTTGGTTCGTCCGGGCCGTTGGGCAGGAGCGTCAGAACGGGCTCGTCACAGGAGAGGATCGCTTCTTCGCAGTCCTGCTGTGCGGCGATCAGCGTCCGGATGGCGGCCTCGGATGCGCGCATCATATGAAGATATAATTCTTTGTAGTCCGGCATAGCCATTGCCTCCCCGGTTACAGGATTTATGGAGCTGATTCAACTCCATAATAACTCTGTTTTTGTTTGAATGCAAGAAATGAGTCTAAAATAAAGTCAATCTGACGTTATGGAGGACGCTTCTTTGGAGCAGAACCGGGAAAAACACTTTGGACTGCGCGTGGACGCAGAGCTGCTGGCCAAATTCCGCTATGTCTGCGGCTATACCGGACGGTCGGCCAACAGTCAGCTGATCCAGCTGATGCGGAAATTTGTCGCGGATTATGAGAAGGAGCACGGCGCGATCGTGCTGCATGAAGAGGAATAACACACGCCCCGGCGCAAAAAGCGCCGGGGCGTGCTTCTTAATAACCGAGCGGTTCGCCGATGAGGATGACGTCCATCTGCTGGATGGAGCGCGGCGGCCGGTCGATGACGGCGGTCACGTTGCAGATGCGCGTCGGGCTTGCGCAGTCGTGGCAGCGCATGGGCTCTGAGAGCGCGCAGGGCGTCTTGCAGCCGAGCCTGCGGGCGTTGAGCGGCGCGGCGATATTTTTTGCGCGGGCGATGGCCGCGGGCAGATCGGGCGCGAGCTTGTTGACGCCGGCGACGAACATCACCCGTTCGTGGCCGTAGAGCGCGGCGGAGACGCGGTTGCCGGTGCCGTCGATGTTGACGATCTGGCCGGTCTCGGCGATGGCGTTGGCCGACAGCAGATAGACCTGCGCCGTCATGCTCGCCTGCCGCGCCTCGGCGGCGGACTGTCTCCAGTGCCAGAAGACGGTATTGTGCGTGCCGAGCCGGTCGAAAAGACCCAGCTGCTCGAGCGTTACGCTGCCGCCGAAGCCGACGGTCCTGCCGTCGATGGCTGCGTCGATGGCCGCGGCGGCCTCCGCCGCAGTCTCAAAATAGCGGACGGCGAAGCCGCGTCCGGTCAGCGCGGCGATCGCTTTTTGAAGATCCATAGCGCGTTCCCTCCTTATTCCGTATAAACGATCTTTGCGAGGACGGCGGCCTTGCCGTCTTCCTTTTTGACGGCCAGACGGCACGCGCCGTCTGCGTCCTTTCGGTAGATGCCGAGCGGCTGACCCTCGAAGCAGGCGCTGGCGTAGTGCGCCTCGATGGAGCGGATCCGGCCGCTGACGAGCTCCTTCGCCGTGAAGCAGTCGAGCAGCATCCGGATGTACGCGACATTATTGACGTGACGGCCCATGTCGATGTCCGTGGCGCGGGCGACGTGCGTGCAGACGCGGTCGTCCGGTGTAAAATCGTCGCGCAGGCGCGCGGGCGCTTCGTCGATGCCAGCCTCATCCGGGAACGGGAATCCGGTGGGGAACCCGGACTCGGAAAAGCGGAGGATCTTCTGCTCCGGGCCGAGGATCGCCCACTGCGTGCGGCCGCGCGCGATGAGCGTATTGCCGTGCGTGAGCCGGTAGCCGCGGAAGCAGCGGACGCTCTCGGGCGTGCAGCGCTCGGGCCACGTTTCGGCGGTGAGCGCCTGCATGAGATACGCCCGTCCGTAAAAATCCACGCGCGTGTGGACGGTCAGCCAGAATTCGCCGCGTTTGGCCATCGCCGCGCCGCCGACGCCGATCTGCTCGGCGTGCTCCGACGCGATGCCCTGAAAGATGGTGAACGCAGCCAGCGGCGAGAGCGAGGCGTCCTGCCCGCAAAGGTCGGGCGTGAGGACGACGGTCTTTTGAAATTTGCCTGGTTCCATGATAATTGCGCCTCCGGGAAAGAGTTTCTGCGCCCATTATAGCACACCGCGCGCCGCGCGAAAAGTGAAAAAACTGCGCGTTTCGGAGAAATGGCGTTGATTTCCTGCCAAAATTACGATATAATAAATTTGTATCGGGCCGCAGCTGCAAAGGCGTATCCGCGGCGGCAAACATCACAGACTTAAAGGGGAAACTGAATTATGAGCAAGCTGAAAGAGGCTCTGGACGCCGGTAAATTTGGCGTTACTGCCGAAATGGCCCCGCCGAAGGGATTCGATTTTTCTGAACAGCTGGAGGCCGCCGCGCTTTTGAACGGCAAGGTCCACGGTGTCAACGTCACGGATATGCAGTCGGCCAGTCTCAAGGCTTCGAGCCTCGGGCTGTGCATCGCGCTGAAGCACGCGGGCATCGAGCCGATCTTGCAGGTCACGGGCCGCGACCGCAACCGCATGGGCATCATGGGCGATATCCTGTCTGCGGCGGCGTTCGGCATCGACACGATGCTGGCGCTGACGGGCGACCATCCCGTCGTCGGCGACTGCAAGGACACCAAGCCCGTCTACGACCTCGACTCCGTCGGCATTCTGAAGATGCTCACGAAGATGGAGCAGACGAACTGCGACTGCGGCGGCAACGAGCTTTCGGGCGGCGCGCCGAAATTCTACAAGGGCGCATCCGTGACCCCGGTCTACGACCCCGTCGAATTGCAGATCATGAAGCTGCGGCAGAAGGTCGACGCGGGCGCGATGTACATCCAGACGCAGGGCATTTTTGATCTCGATACGTTCAAGCGCTTCCTCGAAAAGGTCGACGCGGCGGGGATCAAGACCCATATCATGGCCGGTATCATTCCGCTCAAGACTGCGGGCATGGCAAAGTACATGAACGAAAACGTCCCCGGCATCGCGGTGCCGCAGGAGATGATCGACCGTCTGGCCGCGGCTGCCGCCGAAGGCAAGGAAAAGGGCGTCAAGGGTCTTCCCATGCAGCTGGGCATCGAGATGGCGGCGGAGATGATCGCAAAGATCAGGGACGAGCATCTGTGCGACGGCGTGCATATCATGGCCATCGGCGCGGAAAAGAACGTTCCGACGATCCTCGACAAGGCCGGGATCGCAATTTAAAAGAAACAGCACAAAACCGGTACGGCCCAGGACGGGCGGTACCGGTTTTTGCGCGCTTCCGACGGTCTGCGGCAGCGTTCGGGGCGATATTTTGTGGTTTGACAGTAAAAATTTCCTAAATATGGGCTTTTGGAGCCGAATTCGACAGCTTTCGCGCGCGGCGTGTGGTATGTTGTGGCTGTAAGGCGGTCGGACGCAGTCGAATGACGGCGGCGGTCCGGTCGTCCGGATCTGACTCGCCGGCGCACGCGACAGCCCCGGCGGCAAGCTCCCGCGGCGAAAGCTCTCCGCACGCGCGCAGAAACTGCTCCAGCGGCGCGCACGGGATCCCGTCGGTGGCGAGCACCAGCAGCTCTCCTCTCTGCAAGGACAGCCTGACGCACTCGGCATGGTGTCTCTCTCCCACACCAAGTCCGGGCGGCGGCGAGGCTGTCCCTATTTTTTTGACGGTTTCGCCGCGCTTGAGATACGACGGCGCGGCGCCCCATTTATAGAGGAGGCCCTCGCCGGATGCAAGATCGAGCCGCAGCAGGTCGAGCGTGGAAAAGCAGCCGTCGCCGCGCAGGACATAGAGCTCGTTGAGCGTTTGCAGCGCGTCCTCGGGCGGCATTTGCAGGGAAAGCAGCTGCCGCAGCAGCGCGGCGGACGCTTCGGCGTGAGCCCTGGCCTCCGCGCCGGTGCCCATGCCGTCGAGCAGGAGGACATACTGGATGCAGCCGCAGCGGAAGCTCGTCCCGCAGTCGCCGCAGAGCGTGTCGCCGCGCAGGCCGACGGCCCGGACGCCAAGCTCCGGTTCGAATTGCGCGGGACGCTCGTCGGGCGCGGCGGCCTCGGCGTCGAGCATCCGCGCCATATGGCCGTAGGCTGCCGAGGCGATGCGCCGGGCTTCTTCACAGCGCGCGAGCGCCTGCAATTGCACGCGCTGCGCGTGCAGCGCGGCGGTGACGGCCTCGCAGAACGCAGGAACGCGGATGCAGACCGCGGTGAAGGCCGGCGGCAGGTCTTCGGGCCGGGCTTCGGCCTGACGGACGAGCGTTTCGGCGCATGAGGCCAGCGCGTGGTAGGTCTGTTCGCCGCGCTCGTCCCAGCAAAGCTGCCGTTTGAGACAGCCGCGGCAGACGGTATCGGCCGCGCGGTCGAAGATGAGCGCGTCCGCGCCGGGCGATTCGGCGGGACCGGGCGGCGGCGTGAGCTGCGCCTGCAAATCGCGCAGGAGCGCCGCGGTCTGCTGTACGGGCGCGGCGGAAGGCGGCGCGGGCGCTTCGGCAGCCGGGAGAAGCAGCCCCTCCGGAAGCGCGGCGGCGCACAGCGCGCCGAGCATCACGCCGAGCGTCCAGCCCGCGTGCTCGCCGCCCCAGAGCATCACGCCGAGCAGATAGCTGCCGGCGAAGACAGCCGCACGGGCCAGCTTTCTCGGCGCACAGCGCGCAGCGGCAAATGCGGCCAGGCAGAACAGTGCCGTCTGCGGCGGACTCGGTTCGCAGCCGAGATCGAGCGTCAGGCCGCACGCGGCGGCCACAAGCATCCCGGATGGCGAAGCGGCACACGCGGCGCTCAGCGCCGCGGCGACCGGCGCAGCCAGCGGCACGTCAAACGGCAGCGTCACGCGCATCATCCCGGCGAGAAGCCCGATGCTCCACGCAAGACGGCGCACGCGGCGGCGTTCGCCGGTCAGCGCGCGCAGGAAGCACGAGAGGCTCACGAGCCGCAGCGTCAGCAGCAGCGCCGCGCGCGGCGCAAACGACTGCTGCAAAAGAAAGATCATGCCGATGAGAAGATAGACGCCGCCCGCGGCCAGCGGCGCGAACCAGCGGCGCTGCGCGGGAAGAAGCTCCCGGAACAGACAATTGCCCGCCAGCAGCAGAAAGCCGGCCGCGGCCGGCTCCACGGAGGCGGCCGGACCCCAGAACGCGCCGTAGCCCAGAAGCGCGCCGAGATAGGCGCAGATCGCGCACAGGCCGAACGGTTCGGCGCACACGGGCGCCAGCGCCAGCGCAGTCGGCGCTCCGCCGAGTCCCGCGCCCGCAAGGAGAAACCCCGCGGCCAGATACGCCGCGGCGCGCAGCGCGGACAACGCGCCCGGATGCGCCTGCAAAAACCGCACGGCGCGCGGCGGCAGACGGTGAAGCTCCGCCGGGCTTGCCATAGCGACGCCTCCTTCCCTGTTTTTAAGATCCTGCGCGCAGTGTAGCACGCGGGCGGCGGCGAAGTCGGTCGGGAAATGAGCGGGGAAATCATATGTGCCATCTGAAAAAAGAAATGTCTGCCAGCCATCTTGCGTTTGTGGGAGAAATGACGTAGAATGGAGAAAATATCGGGGAAGGACGCGAGGACGTGGGAACGGAAACGGAATATAAGCTCGCGGTCCGGGACGCGGCGCTGCTTGCGCGCGTGCTGGACGGCGCGCAGATCGCCGCATACCGGCAGGAGCCGTATCGGAGCATTCGGATGCGCACGACGTATTTTGACACCGCAGACGGCTTTCTGGCCGCGCGGAAGTGGATGCTGCGTCTGCGGACGGAGAACAGCCGCTGCGTCGCCACGATGAAAACGCCCGGCGGCGGCCATACGCGCGGAGAGTGGGAATGCGAGGCGCAGACGCTTGCGCAGGCGCTGCCGCAGCTTGCGGCGCTCGGCGCGCCGCAGGAGATCCAAACGCTCGATCCGGCGGGTCTGCGGCCGGTCTGCGGCGCGGAATTCACGCGCAGGACGGCGCGGCTGCGTCTTCCGGACGGAACGGCGTGCATGGTCTGCGGCGATGCCGGGAAGCTGACCGGCGGCGGCCGCGAGGTGCCGCTGTGCGAGCTCGAGCTGGAGCTTGCGGAAGGGTCGCAGGACACGCTCGGCGCGTTCGTGCAGACGCTGCAAACGGCCTACGGTCTGCGGGAAGAGCTGCAAAGCAAGCTGCGGCGGGCGCGGGCGCTCGCTGAATAAATATGCCGCCTGTGCGGCGGCAAAAACAAGGAGAACGTCATGGATATCAGCAAAAATGCCAATCTCAGTATGCTCTGCGATTATTACGAGCTCACGATGGGCAACGGGTATTTCGTCCAGGGTATGCAGGACCGCATCACGTATTTCGATATCTTCTTCCGCTCCGTACCGGACAACGGCGGCTTCGCCATCGCAGCCGGGCTGGAGCAGGCGATCGAATACGTCAGCCAGCTCCATTTTGACGAGGACGACATCGCGTATCTGCGCAGCAGAAAGATGTTTGACGAGGGCTTCCTCGCCTATCTGCGCGATTTCCGCTTCACGGGTGACATCTGGGCCGTACCGGAGGGCACGCCGATCTTCCCGCGCGAGCCGCTCATGACGGTCCGCGCGCCGGCCATCCAGGCGCAGCTCGTCGAGACGTTCCTGCTGCTGACGCTCAACCACCAGAGCCTCATCGCGACCAAGGCCAACCGTGTCGTGCGCGCCGCGCGCGGACGGACGGTGCTGGAATTCGGCTCGCGCCGGGCACAGGGCGTCGACGCGGCGGTCGACGGCGCGCGCGCGGCGTATATCGGCGGCTGCAAGGGCACGGCCTGCACGCTGACCGACCAGCTCTACGGCGTGCCGGCCGGCGGCACGATGGCCCATTCGTGGGTGCAGATGTTCCCGTCGGAATACGAGGCGTTCAAGGCGTACTGCGAGACGTATCCGGACAATCCCACGCTGCTGGTCGACACGTACAACACGCTGAAGTCCGGTATCCCGAACGCCATCCGCGTCTTTGATGAGGTTTTAAAGCCGCGCGGGCTGACGAAGTGCGGCATCCGTCTCGACTCGGGCGACATGACATACCTGACGAAAAAGGCGCGCAAAATGCTCGACGAGGCCGGCTGGCAGAGCTGCAAGATTTCCTGCTCGAACTCGCTTGACGAGTATATCATCGAGGATATCCTCAATCAGGGCGCGCAGATCGACCTGTTCGGCGTCGGCGAACGGCTCATCACCGCAAAATCCGAGGCCGTGTTCGGCGGCGTGTACAAGCTGACGGCCATCGAGGACGAAAACGGCAATATCATCCCCAAGATCAAGATCAGCGAAAACGTCGGCAAGATCACAAATCCGCATTTCAAAAAGGTCTACCGCCTCTTTGGCCGGGACACCGGCAAGGCCATCGCGGACTATCTGTGCGTCCATGACGAGACGGTCGACGACACGAAGACGCTGGAGATCTTTGACCCGCAGGCGACGTGGAAGCGCAAGACGGTCTATAACTTCACGGCCAAAGAGCTGCTGGTGCCGATCTTCAAAAACGGCGAGCTCGTCTACAAGCTGCCGAAGCTGGACGAGATCCAGAAATACTGCGCCGAGCAGGTCGACACGCTGTGGGAAGAGGTGCGGCGCTTTGACAATCCGCACACGTACTATGTCGATCTGTCGCAGAAGCTCTGGCAGATCAAGGACCGGCTGCTGCATGAGAGCAGCGCGGGCGTCTGAACGGTAATAGAAAAAACTGCGCAGCCCATCGGCTGCGCAGTTTTTTGCGTTATTCCGCGTCCAGCGTATAGGGCAGGAACCAGTCGATGTACTGCGCCGGTTCCGTGACTGCGCCGCGCGTGGTATAGAGCGCGTAGCTCTTGAAGAGGATGGGCGTGATATAGCCGCGCTCACATACGCGCTTGTAGAGATTATAGGTGTTGCCGCTGTTGACGAGCGCCATGCTGCACAGGTTCATCATCGTGCTGTCGGACAGATTGCCGTAGTTGAGCGTGCCCGTCGCGCCGAAAAACGGCGAAAGGTCGAAATTCGGCGACAGGCGCACCTCGCCGTAATAGAGATCGAAATCGCCGAGCAGCAGCGCCTGTTTGTACTCACTGTATTCCATCGATTTGACCGTGATGTTGAAGCCGAGCTCGTTGAGCATCCGGGCGACCTCGTTGGCGGCCTGCACGCGGATATAGCTCGACGAGCAGACGAGCATCGTCCCCTCGACCGGCACGGAATAGCCCTTGGACGGAACGTAGACGTCGAGCACGCCGTCGCCGGTGGCGTCCTCGATCGAGGCGCCGGCAAGCTGATCGTAATAGGAGCCGACATCATAGGCGAAGGAATTGGCGAGCTTGACGTCGTAATAGCGCGAGGATGGCGAGCACGGCAGCGTCGACGCGGCGGCGAAGCCGCCGAACGTCTGCTCGACGAGCGTTTCGCGGTCGATGGCGTAGGTGATCGCGCCGCGCAGACCGTAGTTCGAGAAGACGGAGGAATTCATGTTGTAGCCGATGTACTGCATGATGGTCGTCTCCGCGTTCCACAGCTCATAGTCGTTGTGGAAGCCTGCAAAGGCCGAGGAATTGGGGTCCGTCAGGACCATGTTGACCTTCTGATACTCAAAATTGTCGCGCACGTCGGCCGACGTGGTCGACTCGGTCAGCGTGATCTCGTCAAAGGAGACGAGCGGCTCGGTATCCTGCCACCAGCCGGCAAAGCGCGTGAGCTTCGTCCCGGCATATTGATACGGGCCGGTGCCCGGCGGGCAGACTTCCTCCGCAGAGCCGTTTTTGATGATGGGGATATCCAGCAGCAGCGGCAGGCACTCATACGATTCGCTCGTTGTGAGGACGAGCGTCGTGTCGTCCTGCGCCTCGGCCGAGACGATGAAGCGCAGACGCGAGCCGTAATACTCCGAACCGGCCGCGGACTGGATCGAATAGGCCGCGTCGGCGGCGGTGAAGGCGCTGCCGTCGTGGAAGGTCACGCCGCTGCGCAGCATGACGGTCGTGGTGCGGCCGTCGTCGGTCACGGCGTAGCGCTCGGCCAGAATGGGCGTGAGTTCATACGTGTTCGTCACGGCGAACAGCGGCTCGTAGAGAAAGGAAAAGATGACGCGGTTATTGAGACTGCGGCAGTTATAGGGCTGTAGGCCGTAGTCGGGCTGATAGGCCAGACCGAAGGAGGAAAGCTCCTGATACGTCTCGGTGACAACGGCGGTGAGCGTCTGCCCGGTCTTCTGCGTGTTGGCGCCTTCGGCCTGCTGGGCCGCGACGGATTCGTCCGCCGCGGGATAGAGCTTCCGGATCCATGCACTGACAGCGGGCGACGAGCAGCCGCACAGCATGGAAAGCGCCAGCGTCAGCGCGACGAGCGCGCGCATTCTGCGGTTCATTCGCCTCGCTCCTTTCGCAGGGAGATGATCGCGGCCTGACTGCCGCGTTCGCCGCCGGTGACGCGGTGCGACCAATAGCGGTCCGGACGGCACATCGTGCAGTCCGGGCTGACGTCGACAGCCGTCACGCCCGCTCGTTTCAGCCACAGGCGGTTGAGCTGCTTCAGATCGACGTGGAATTTTTCGCCGCGCGGCTCGATGGCGGCCTCGGCCGCAGGACCGAGCGCCAGGCGCATGGCCTCCGGGACCTCGGGGCCGACCTCAAAGCAGCAGTTTCCGATGCACGGGCCGATAGCCGCGCGGATATCGCCCGGCTCGCAGCCGAATTCCGCGCGCATCCGCAAAACGGCCTTGTACGCGATGCCCTGCGCCGTGCCGCGCCAGCCGGCGTGGACGGCGGCGACGGCCTGCTTCACGGGATCGAACAGCAGGACCGGCGTGCAGTCGGCCGCGAACGCCACGAGCGTCACGCCCGGCTCGTCGGTAAGCAGACCGTCGCAGACGATGGTCTGCTCCCGGTCCAGACCCGTGCCGCAGTCGCCTTTTCCGACGCGCAGGAGCACGTCGGTGTGCAGCTGCTTCGTAAAGACGAGCGTTTCCGGGTCAAAGCCCACGGCGGAGCCGAGAATGCGGTAGTTCTCGCGCACGTTTGCCGGGTCGTCGCCGCGGTGCGTGCCGAGATTGAGCGAGGCGAGCGCACCCGCACTCACGCCGCCGAGGCGCGTGGAGAAGCAGTGGATGCTGCCCCGGAGCGCGTCGGCGGTCAGATATTCAAGAGTTCCCTGTTTGACGGTATGAAACATAATCAATTGCTCTGCTGGCCGCGTTCGGCGGCAAGATCCTTGTCGCGGCAGCATTTTTTATACTTTTTGCCGCTGCCGCACGGGCACGGGTCGTTCGGGCCGACCTTGATCTTCTTGACGACGGGCTGGCGCTTGACGGTCTTGTCGCCGCCGGCTCCCTCGCCGGTGACCTTCGCGACGCGCTGGCGCTTGATTTCCTCGTTCGTCTTGATGCGGACGAGGAAGACGCGGCGGACGATCTCTTCCTTGATTGCGTCGTTCATGGCCTCGAACATGTCAAAGCCCTCGCGCTTATACTCGATGACGGGGTCGGTCTGCGCGTAGGCGCGCAGGCGGATGCCCTGCCGCAGATCGTCCATGGCGTCGATGTGGTCCATCCAGAACTCGTCGACCACCCGCAGCGTCACGACCCGCTCGACCTCGCGCATGACGGGGGAGGTGAACTGCTCCTCCTTCTTCGCGTACGCGCGCTGCATGAGCGAGAGGATCTTCTCCTCCGCGTCCTCACGCGTGAGCGTCTGCAGCTCCGCGTCCGAGACGAGCCAGGTGCCGGTGGGGAAGAAGATGGGCTCGAAATGCGTCATCATTTCGAAGAAATGCTGCTTGTCGGCCAGCTTCGGCTGCTCGCCGAAGGCGCTGGCGACATAGGTGTCCACATAG
Organism: uncultured Oscillospiraceae bacterium; assembly: GCA_934670025.1. Taxonomy (GTDB): domain Bacteria; phylum Bacillota; class Clostridia; order Oscillospirales; family Oscillospiraceae; genus CAG-170. The sequence continues at coordinate 143,898 of CAKUOS010000001.1, read as the reverse complement.
AACTTCATCATGGACCGGATGTTCTTCTGCAGATCCTCGCCGTCGAGCACCTGCCGGCGCTGCTCGTAGATGATCTTGCGCTGCACGTTCATGACATCGTCGTATTCCAGGACGCTCTTTCTGGACTGATAGTTGCGGCTCTCGACGGACTTCTGCGCGTTTTCGATCGCGCCGGAGAGGATCTTGGCGTCGATGGGCGTATCCTCGTCGATGCCGAGCGTCTCCATCATGTTCATGATGCGCTCGGAGCCGAACAGGCGCATGATATCGTCCTGCATGGAGAGGTAGAACCGCGTTTCGCCGGGGTCGCCCTGCCGGCCGGAGCGGCCGCGCAGCTGGTTGTCGATCCGGCGGGACTCGTGCCGCTCGGTGCCGATGATGAACAGGCCGCCGGCCTGCCGCACAAGCTCGGCCTGCTTGTCCGTCTCGGCCTTGAAGCGCTTGTACGCCTCCGTATACGCCGCGCGCGCGGCGAGGATCCCGGGATCGTCGGTGTCGGCGAAGGAATTGGATTCCGCGATCACTTCGTCGCTCAGCCCCTGCTTGCGCAGCTCGCTTTTCGCCATATATTCCGCGTTGCCGCCGAGCATGATGTCGGTGCCGCGGCCGGCCATGTTCGTTGCGATGGTCACGGCGCCCAGATGGCCCGCCTGCGCGACGATCTCGGCCTCTTTTTCGTGGTGCTTGGCGTTCAGCACGTTGTGCGGGATGCCCTCGCGCTTTAAAAGCTGCGACAGAAGCTCCGATTTTTCAATGGAGATCGTGCCGACCAGCACCGGCTGGCCCTTCTGGTGGCATTCTTTGATCTGCGCGATGACGGCGCGGTATTTGCCGGGCTCCGTTTTGTAGACGACGTCGGGATGATCGACGCGGATGACGGGCTTGTTCGTCGGGATCTCGACGACGTCGAGATTGTAGATCCCGGAGAATTCCTCTTCCTCGGTCAGCGCCGTGCCGGTCATACCGGAGAGCTTGTCGTACAGGCGGAAGAAATTCTGGAACGTGATGGTGGCGAGCGTCTTGTTTTCGCTTGCGACCTTGACACCCTCCTTGGCCTCGATGGCCTGATGGAGGCCCTCGTTATACCGGCGGCCGTACATCAGGCGGCCGGTAAACTCGTCGACGATGATGACCTGGCCGTCCTTGACGACGTAGTCGATATCGCGCTTCATGAGGCCGCGGGCCTTCATGGCCTGGTTGATATGGTGCGAGAGCGTGGCGTTTTCGGGATCGGCGAGGTTTTCAACGTTGAAGAACTGCTCGGCCTTTTCGATGCCCTTCTGCGTCAGCGACACCGTGCGGTCCTTTTCGTCGACGACGTAGTCGCAGTCGTACTGATCCTGCAATTCCTTGTCGTCGGTGGTGGAGAAGACCTGCTTTTTCAGGCGCGAGACGAAGAAATCCGCCATTTCATACAGCTTGGACGACTCCTCGCCCTTACCGGAGATGATGAGCGGCGTGCGCGCCTCGTCAATGAGGATGGAGTCGACTTCGTCGACGATGGCGAAGTTGTGCCCGCGCTGGACCATCTCCTGCTTGTAGATGGCCATATTGTCGCGCAGGTAATCGAAGCCCAGCTCGTTATTTGTGCCGTAGGTGATGTCGGCGGCGTAGGCCGCGCGGCGCTGCTCGGCGGTCAGATCGTGGATAATGAGGCCCACGGACAGGCCGAGGAAGCGGTAGACCTTGCCCATCCACTCCGAGTCGCGCTTGGCAAGATAATCGTTGACGGTGACGATGTGCACGCCCTTGCCCGTCAGCGCGTTTAAGTACGCGGGCAGGATGGCAACGAGCGTCTTGCCTTCGCCGGTCTTCATTTCGGCGATGCGGCCCTGATGCAGCACGATGCCGCCGACGACCTGCACGCGGTACGGCCGCATCCCGAGCACGCGGCTTGCCGCCTCACGGCAGACGGCGAACGCCTCGGGCAGAAGCTCGTCGAGCGTCTGCCCCTGCGAAAGCCGGTTCCGGAACTCCTGCGTTTTTGCGCGAAGCTCGCCGTCGGTGAGCTTCTGATACGGCGCTTCGAGCGCCATGACGGCCTCGACCTGCGCGTTCAGCTTCTTCACCTCGCGCTCAGACCGGGTGCCGAATAATTTCGTAAATACTCCCATGATAAAAAACCTTTCTCCGCCGTGCAGCGTTCGGCGGCGGACCATGCATATTCTAATTTTAAGATTATACCACACGCACTGCGGTAAAAAAAGAAGAAATTGTGAATTTCAGCGGCTTGATTTACGCGCGCGCGGCTGGTAAAATGAGCTTGATTTTCAAGGAATGGGGCGATTTTTATGGCGATTCGGCTTGTCGCCGTCGACGTCGACGGCACGCTGGTCACGGCGGACCAGCGCATTCTCCCCTGCGTGCGGGAAGCGGCCGCGCGCGCCGTGGCGCACGGCGTGCAGCTGGTGCTGTGTACCGGACGGACGGCCGGGGAATGTACGTATGTGTTTGACGCGCTGCCGCAGATCCGCTACGCCATCACGCAGACCGGCTCGATGGTGCAGGACATGAAGAGCGGCGAAATACTCTACCACTGCCCGCTCTCACCGGACGACGCGCGGCGCATCTACAGCCATCTGCGCAAATACGACGGCCTCGTGAGCTTTGTTTCGGGCGGCAAGGTCTATAATCCGCGCAAACAGATGGAAAACTTCAGCCGTTATTATTCCGACAACTTCCGCTGGCTGTTTGAGCATTCGCACGTCATCGTCGACGATCTGGACGCGATAATCGAGGCGTGGCAGGAGCCGGTGGAGAAGTTCTACGCGCCGTTTTCAAGCCCGGAGGAGTGCCGCCGCGCGATGGATGATCTTTCGCAGCTGCCGTATTTCGTGACGGGCGCGGGCTTCATCGATCTGGAGGTCATGAACCCCGGCACGAGCAAGGGCGTCGCGCTCGAAGCGCTGGCAAAAAAGCTCGGCCTCGCGCGCGAACAGGTCGCGGCCATCGGCGACAGCAGCAACGACCGCGCGATGCTCGACTACGCGGGATTGTCCGTCGTGATGGCAAACGGCGAAGAGGCGCTCAAAAAGACCGCGGACTACGTTGCGCCGTCGAATGAGGACGGCGGCGTGGCCGACGTACTCAATAAGATCGTGGAGGGCGTATTCTGATGGGTGCTGTGGATCTGACGTGGCAAATGGCCCTGATCGTGGCCGTGGGCGTGTTTTTTGCGTCGTTTATGGACGCCATCGCCGGCGGCGGCGGGATCATCTCCGTGCCGACGTATCTGCTGGCCGGGCTTCCGATGCACTACGCGCTGGGCACGAACAAGCTCTCGGCCGGGCTGGGGAGTCTTGCGTCCACGGGCCGGTATATCAAAAGCGGCTATGTCGACTGGAAGCTCGGCGTGCCGTCGATCGTGCTGGCGCTGACCGGCTCGCACTTCGGGACGAAGCTCCAGCTGATGATCTCCGAGGTGTATTTGCAGTATCTGCTGCTTGTCGTTCTGCCGGTCGTGGCGTTCGTCGTGCTGCGGCAGCGGCAGCTGCCCGAGCAGCGGCGCGCGATCGAGCCGAAAAAGCAGATGGCCGTCGTGTACCTCGCTTCGCTCGTCGTCGGCGCTTACGACGGGTTCTATGGGCCCGGCACGGGCACGTTCCTGCTGCTGATCTTCTGCAATCTCGGCGGGCTCGACGTGCGCACGGCCGGCGGCAACGTAAAGCTCGTCAATCTGGCGTCGAACATCGGCGCGCTCGTTACGAGCTTCATGAGCGGGAAGGTCTTTCTCGTGCTCGGCCTCATCGGCACGGTCACGAGCTTTCTGGGGCACTTCCTCGGCGCGGGTCTGGCCATCAAAAACGGTTCGAAGATCGTCAAGCCCGCCGTTATCATCGTTCTGATCCTGCTGGCCGCAAAGGTCTTGCAGGGGCTTATCACCGGATAGAGCAGGAGGATCATTTTCATGAACAAAACCATCGGTATTCTGGGCGGCATGGGGCCGCTGGCAACGGCGGACCTGTTCCGCAAGATTACGCTTCTGACCGACGCGGCCAGCGACAACGACCATATCCGCGTCTACATCGATTCCAACGCGCAGATCCCCGACCGCACGGCGGCGATCCTCGCGGGCGGGAGAGATCCCGTACCCGAGATGCTTTCTGCGCTGCGCCATCTGGAGGCCTGCAGCGCGGACTGCGTCATCATGCCCTGCAACACGGCGCACTATTTCCTGCCGAACCTGCAGCAGCAGACGAAGATCCCGTTCATCAGTATGCTTGACGCCACGGCGAAGACGTGCGCCGCGCAGTTCCCCGGGAAAACCGCCGCGATCCTTGCGACGAAGGGAACGCTGGCCTCGAAGTTGTATCATGACGCGCTGGACAGCGCAGGCGTGTGCCATCTGACACCGGACGCGGCGGAACAGGACACGCTCATGCACCTCATCTACGACGTCGTAAAGGCGTCAAAGCCGCTCACGCCCGAGGAAGAGACGTGGAAGGCGCTGCTGGACGGTCTGCGCGCGAAGGGCGCGGACTACTTCATCCTCGGCTGCACGGAGCTGCCTATCGTGGCCGACACGCTGCCGGAAGAAGGGCCGTTCGTCGATCCGACGGCGGAGCTGGCAAAGGCGGCCATCCGGTTTTGCGGATACCGGGTCAAGGAATAACTGATACCGTTTCCAGACCTCCGCGCGGCGAACGCTCCGCCGCGCGGAGGTTTTGTTTGCCGTTGCAAAGAGTCAACCGGCATTTATGCAGAAAAAACCAGACCGTTTTTGTCGTTCTTCACAAAAACTGTACATAAAACAATCTCTTCTTTACATATTTTTTACGGTTTGCTATAATGTTTTCGCTGATGCTTATCAGCAAAACCACATAGAGGAGTTTGGAAAAGTATGAAAGAAAAGAAGAAGCTCAGTCTTGGCGTATGGATCATGATCGGCCTCGTGGCCGGTATCGCGGTCGGCGCGATCCTGTGGGCAGCCATGGGTGCGGAAGCCGCCACGTCCTTCACCGCCAGCTATCTCAAGCCCTTCGGCGATATCTTCGTCAACCTGCTGAAGTTCATCGTCGTGCCGCTGGTCCTGCTCTCCATCATGGACGGTATGTTCTCCATGGGCGACCTTGGCAAGGTCGGCAAGATCGGCTGGAAGACCGTTGCGTACTTCCTGGCCACCACGGCCATCGCCTGCGTCATCGGCCTCGTCGTCGCCAACCTGTTCAAGGGCAGCTTCCCCGTCCTGTCTCTGGCTGAGGATGCAGCCTATGAGGCCAAGGAAAGCGACATTATGACCACCATCAAGAACATCTTCCCGTCGAACGCCGTGCAGCCGCTGCTGGACGCTTCGATGCTCCAGATCATCGTCATCGCGCTGCTGTTCGGCTGCGGCGTGCTGGTCGCCGGTGAAAAGGGCAAGCCTTTTGCAACGTTCGTTTCCTCGTTCAACGAGGTCACGCAGACCGTCATGTCCTTCATCCTGAAGGTCTCCCCGATCGGCGTGTTCTGCCTGATGACCTGGGTCGTCGCCGCGCAGGGCCCGAAGATCCTCGGCTCGCTGGGTCTGGTTCTGCTGGCCGCCTATATCGGCTACATCATCCACACCGTTCTCGTCTACAGCCTGTCTGTCAAGGCGTTTGCGGGCATGAGCCCCCTGAAGTTCTTCAAGGGCATCCTGCCGGCGGCTGTGTTCGCCTTCACCTCCACGTCCTCCGTCGCGTCCCTGCCGGTCTCCAAGGAGTGCTGCGACGAGATGGGCGTTGAGAGCGACATCTCCTCCTTCGTCCTGCCGCTCGGCGCGACGATCAACATGGACGGCACGGCGATCTATCAGTGCGTCGCCGCCATCTTCCTTGCCAAGTGCATCGGCATGGAGCTGGGCATCGGCGAGATGGTCACCATCGTCGTCACCGCGACCCTCGCCTCCATCGGCACGGCCGGTACCTCCGGCGCCGGCATGATCATGCTGGCGATGGTCCTCGAGGCTGTCGGCATCCCGACCACCTACATCGGCATCATCTACGGCATCGACCGCCTGTTCGACATGGGCCGTACCGCCCTGAACGTCGTCGGCGACGCCTCCTGCGCCATCTGCGTCAACCATTGGGAATCCAAGGCTGCCGCGAAGAAGGCCGCAAAGTAAGAGCCGCACAAATGACGCAAAAGCCCGCCACCGGCGGGCTTTTGTTCTGCAAAGCCCCGCCTGCGCGTGCAGGCGGGGCTTTTTGTTATGAAAGCTGCGTGACGAAGCGCCAGACCGGCTCCGCCAGAAAATAACCCAGCACGGCCGAGCAGACGTTCGCGCAGATGCCGTAGGCGAACGCGCGGCGCTTTGACTGCCCCTTGAGCGTGCGGCGGTAGATGAACGCCTCGATGAGCGCCACGGCGAGCTCCGCCGGGATGAGCAGGAGGAAATACAGGAAATTGACACCGTAGCGGACGGCAAAAAACGCGAAATAGCCGTGCAGCAGCCCCTGCGTCACAAGATTGACGAGCAGGAACGGCTTCCAGTTCTGCCTGAGCCTGAAGCCGAACAGCAGCAGGACGAGCAGTTCTATGAGGACGGTCGGCACGAACGTGGCCGCGAATTGCAGCGCGTAGGCCGACGCGGGCGCCGGCTGCGTGACGGTTTTCGTTGCCCAGTCGACCGTGACGGTGGACTGGAGCGTCCGGCACGTCAGAACATCCGAGACAAACACCTCGCCCGAGGCCGTGACGGCCAGGATGCGGTACGTGTCCGGGACGCCGTAGTAGCTGAAGCGGTGGTACATCGTGTCTCCGACGGCCTCGCCGGTGAGAGCGCCGAAGATCGGCGCGCCGTTCGTTCCTTCGGCGATGCAGGCGTGCCAGCCGTCCGGAATTTCCGCGCGGAATGCAGCCAGCAGATTGGGGTCAAGGTCCTTGTCCTCCGCGGCGTACAAAAAGTTGTACTGATAGTCGCCTTCGGCGAGCAGATCGAGGTAATACGGCTCCGACGGCGCGTGCTCCACGATGACGGTGAGCTGCGGCTTGGGTCCCGTGTCGGCGAAAACTGCCGTGGTCAGCAGCAGCAAAACGGCGAAAAACAGCGGGAGTTTTTGCAGGAAACGCTTCATTTTAGCCTCCTTTTCTAAAAACTACGTGATGACGAATCCTCCGTTGACGGGCAGGATCTGCCCGGTGATAAACGAAGCGTCCGCGAGATAGACCATCGCCTGCGCAATGTCCTCCGGTGTGCCGAGCCGCCCGACGGGCGTCTGCTGCCGCAGATCCTCCATGACGGCCGGGTCGACGGCGGCGCACATATCGGTCCGGATGACGCCGGGCGCGACGGCGTTGACGCGGATGCCCGACGGCCCCAGCTCCTGCGCCAGCGCCTTGGTCAGCGCGAGCAGCGCGCCCTTGGTCGCGGAATACGCGGCCTCGCACGACGCGCCGATCTGGCCCCACATGGAGCTGACGTTTATGATGCAGCCCGACTGCTGCGCCAGCATATGCGGCAGCGCGGCGCGGATGCAGTAGAACGCGCCGTCGACGTTGACGGCGAACAGCCGCCGCCAGCGTTCGGGCGTGATGACGTTGATGAGGTCATAATCGGCGATCCCGGCGTTGTTGACGAGGATGTCGACGCCGGGAAGCTCGGAAAACGCGAAATCGACCGCGGCCTCGTCCGCCACGTCGCAGCAGACGGCGCGCGCACCCGTTTCCTGCGCGACGAGACGCGCCTTTTCATGCTCTTTTTCATAGAAAAACGTGACTTCGCCGCCGCGCGCGCAAAACGCGCGCACAGCCGCCGCGCCGATGCCGCGCGAGCCGCCGGTGATCAGAATGTGCATACGGGTTTCCTCCTTACGGCCGGTGCGGATCCATCGCGTCCGCGAGCGTGTCGGTAATGGCCGCGCGGAAGAGACTGCCGGCGTTCTCGTGTACGATATTCAGTGCCGGGACGGCGTGGCCGAGCTCGAGCTTACTGTCCATAAACAGGTCGAGATCGAGCATGAAGACCTTTTCCTCGGTCGTCTCGCGCGTGCGGTTATTGACCTTGCGCAGAAGACCGGGGCCGCATTTGACGTTGGCCTTCGCGCCGCCGGGCATCTGGAGCGTGGCGGTCTGCTCGTCCTTCATAAAGGCCGTCTCCTGCGCGTCCTCGTCGGCCATCAGGCCGAGATAGCCCGGCGCGATGAGCTCCTTCCACAGACAGTCCTCCAGCCCGAGCGCCTCACGGCGGAAGGCGTTGACATACCGCAGCCCCACGCGCGTGAACCACGAGGGATGGTACGTCTCGATGAAGGCCGCGAGGATCTTGTCCAGCCGCTGGGCAAAATCCTCCCAGCGGGTGTAGCCGTAGGTCGACAGGGCGATGAAGCCCTTCGTAAGACTCACCTTCCACTGACCGCGCTCGGAGATGAACTGATAGTTGTTGACCGAGCCCTGCGGCACGGGCGCGCCGTTTACCATGCGCGGCGGCAGCTGCTCGATCTTTTTCTCATACTGCGGGTAATCGCGGCGGATGCGCTCCTGAAAGGCGGCGGGCGCCTCGGCGTCGATCTTCAGGATCTCCGGGCAGCGCAGCTGGCAGATGACCTCGACCAGCTGACTTTTGTCATAGATCATGCGGGCTTCATTGGAAAACATGGCGTTCGCTCCTCATTTACAGTTTTCTTCATTATACAATATTCCGGAAAAGTTGCAAGTCCGCCGGTCTGACACGAACCGCTTGGCAAGACGGCGGTTTGGTGCTATACTGAAACAAATACAGAGGAAAGATGAAGACAGGAGGCTGTTGTATGGACTTTTTGCGGCTGTTGGCGTCGATACGCACGCCGTTTTTCGACACGCTGATGGCGGGCGTGACATATTTCGGCTCTGAGGTCGCGTTTATGGCGGCGGCGCTGCTGCTGTTCTGGTGCGTGGATAAAAAGCAGGGGTACTATGTGTTCCTCGTCGGCGCGTTCGGGACGGTGTGCAACCAGTTTCTGAAGCTCGCGTGCCGCGTGCCGCGGCCGTGGGTGCTCGACCCGGAATTCAGGATCGTCGAGGCTGCGCGCGCGGACGCCACGGGCTATTCCTTCCCGTCCGGGCACACGCAGAACATCGTCGGGACGACGGCGTCGGTCTTCGCGTGCCGAAGGGAGAAATGGGTGCGCGCGGTGTGCGTGATCCTGATGCTGCTCGTGCCGTTTTCGCGGATGTATCTGGGCGTACACACGCCGCTGGACGTGTCGGTCGGATTTGTAACGGCGCTGGCGCTGGCCGCGGCGCTTTATCCCGCGTTCCGTTCGGACGCGCGCGCGAAGACGTGGACGCCGCGGCTGCTCGGCGCGATGCTCGTTTTCTGTGCGGCGTTCCTCGTCTACGCCGTCTGGCAGAGCCGGTGCGACTGGCCCGCGGAGAGTGAAGCGCTCATGAACGTGGAGCATGGACTCAAAAACGCCTACACGATGGCCGGCGCGGTGCTGGGCTTCATCGTTGTGTATCTTGCCGATGAAAAAAAGCTGCATTTTGATGTGCGCGCGCCGCTTTTGGGGCAGATCATGAAGCTCGTGCCCGGCCTGGGGCTTATCATCGGCATCAAGGCCGGGCTCAAACCGCTGACCACGGCGATTTTCAACGGGTCGCAGGCCGAGAGCCTCGTGCGGTATTTTATCATCGTCATTTTTGCGGGCATCGTCTGGCCGCTGACGTTCCCGCTGTTTGCAAAGCTCGGCGGAAAGGGCAAACGCGCATGACGGCGCTGTGGATCGGGCTTGGCGCGCTGCTGCTGCTGATTGCGGCGGGGCTTGGAATGCTGGAATTCGTCTGCGTGCGGCATAAGGAACCGGACTATACGCAGCCGAAGGTGCTGCGCGCGTCAAAATACGCGCAGTACGCAGATGAAATGATGCAGGGCGTCCGTCTCGTGCAGGACGGCGCGCAGGACGTGTATCTGCGGAGCTTCGACGGGCTGCGGCTGCACGCGAGGCTGTATGAAACGCCCGGCGCGAAGGGAACGATTTTGCTGTTCCACGGCTACCGGTCGAGCTGGGTGATCGATTTTTCCATCGTGATCCCCTACTACGTGTCGCTGGGCTACGATCTTCTGATCGCTGACGAGCGCGCGCACGGCCGGTCCGAGGGCACGTATATCACCTTCGGCGTGCGCGAGCGGCGCGACGTGCAGACGTGGGCGGAGTACGCCGCCCTGCACTTCGGCCCGGAGCGGCCGCTGATCCTGGGCGGTCTGTCGATGGGCGCGGCGACGGTCCTGATGGCGTCGGAGCTGCCGCTGCCGCCGTCCGTGCAGGGCGTGATCGCCGACTGCGGGTTTTCTTCGCCGTATGAAATTATGAAAAGCGTCCTGCACGCGCATATGAAATGGCTGCCGGCGGCGCCGCTGCTGGCGCTTCTGGACGTGTTCACGCGCGTCTTTGCGGGTTTTTCGCTGCATGAGGCGTCCGCGACGGAGGCTGTATCGAAAACGAAGCTCCCCGTCCTGTTCATCCACGGCACGGACGATCATTTCGTGCCGCACGCGATGACGCAGACGGCCTGCGACGCCTGCACGTCGCCGAAGCAGCTCGTGCTGGTCGATGGTGCGGGCCACGGGTGCAGCTATCTGGTCGACCGCGCACGGGTACAGGCTGCGCTGCGCAGCTTTCTTTCCGAACACACATCCTGAGGAGGTTTTTCTATGAGACAGCAGCATGAGATCACCACCGCCGCGCCGCTTTTGGGTGCGGACGGCAATCTGCTCGAACCCGGCTGGGCCAGACAGCTTCTGCCGGTCTACCGCCGCGCGGACATCAAAGCCGGCGCCATGCGCGTCAAGGAGTGGGATTACTATCTCATCACCGACGGGCACATCGGCCTTGCGCTCACGATCGCGGACAACGGCTATATGGGCCTTGACTCCATCTCCTTCCTCGATTTTGATGCGAAGTGGGAAAAGACGACCAGCCGCATCCGCGCGCTGCCGCTGGGAAAGACGCATCTTCCGGAATCGTCGGCCGAGGGCGCGTCGGAGATCGCAAAGGGCGGCTACGCGATGGCGTTTTATCATGAGGACGGCGTGCGGAAGCTGACGTTCCACATGGACAAATTCGACGGCAAAACGGCCATCGAGGGCGCGGTCGAGCTGACGGATGAGCCCGACGAGAGCATGGTCATCGCCACGCCGTTTGACAAGCCGGGTCATTTTTACTACAACCAGAAGATCAACTGTATGCGCGCGGCCGGCTGGATCGAGCTGGGCGAAAAGCGGTATGAGCTGACGAAGGACAAATTCTTTGCCGTGCTCGACTGGGGCCGCGGCGTGTGGACGTATCACAACACGTGGTACTGGGGCAGCGCCTCGGGCGAGCTCGACGGCGTGCCGTTCGGCTGGAACATCGGCTACGGCTTCGGAGATACGTCCGCCGCGACGGAAAACGTGCTGTTTTACGACGGGAAGATCCACAAGCTGAGCGAAGTGAAATTTGAGATCCCGCTGGACGCGGACGGCTTTGAGGAGTATATGAAGCCCTGGGTCTTTACGAGCGACGACAACCGGTTCTACATGAACTTCACCCCGGTGCTCGACCGCGAGGCGTTCATGAGCGCGGGCGTGGTGCTCTCGGACCAGCATCAGGTCTTCGGCCGCTTCACGGGCCGCATCACGCTTGACGACGGGACGGTTCTGCCCGTGCGGGACTTCTTCGGCTTCGCCGAAAAGGTCGAAAACAAGTGGTGAGGCCATGCTGACCTACGATCTGCACGACGAAGGCGCGCAGCCGAAATATTACAGGCTCTACACCTGCATCCGCGAGGATATTCTGCGCGGCGAGCTGCGGCCGGGGCAGAAGCTGCCGTCGCGGCGGGCACTGGCGGAGCATCTGCGCGTGAGCGCCGTGACCGTCGCGGGCGCATATGAGCAGCTTGTCGAGGAGGGATATCTGACCGCGAAGGAGCGCAGCGGGTATTTTGTTGCGGGTCTGCTGCCGCAGGCGCAAAAAAAGCAGCCGCAGACGCGGCTGCATCTTCTGCCGGCGGATGCGGCGGCGCAGGAGGCGTCGCCGGGCTACGGCTTTCGCTATTCGGCGCTTACGAAGCTCATGCGCGAGGTCATCGCCGACTGCGGCACGAAGCTGCTCGAAAAGCCGCCGCACTACGGCTGCGCGGAGCTGCGCAACGCCATCGCGGAGTATCTGCTGCGCTATCGCGGGATGCTGGCGCAGCCGGAGTGCATCGTCGTCGGCTCCGGTGCGGAGTATCTCTACGGCCTGATCGTGCAGCTGCTCGGCCGCGAATGCGTCTATGGGCTGGAGGATCCGGGCTATGAGAAGATCCGGCAGGTCTACGCGGCCTGCGGCGCGAAGACGGCGCTGCTGCCGATGACGGACGACGGCGTGAGCGCCGCGGCGCTGGACCGGACGGACGCGGCCGTTCTGCACGTGACGCCGTTTCACAGCTTTCCGACCGGCGTCACGACCTCGGCCGCCAAGCGCAGCGAATATCTCGCCTGGGCTGCGCAGCGGGACGCGATTTTGATCGAGGACGACTTTGATTCGGAGTTCGCCGAGAACAAAAAGCCCCTGCAAACGCTCTATTCCATGGACCGGCGCGGGTGCGTGATCTATGTCAACACGTTTTCCCACTCGCTTGCGCCGTCGATGCGCATGGGCTATATGGTGCTTCCGGAAAAGCTCATGGCGCTCTACCGCGAGAAGCTGGGGTTTTACTCCTGCTCGGTGCCGCTGTTTGACCAGTATGTGCTTGCGCGGTTCATTTCGCAGGGGTATTTTGAGCGGCACCTGAGCCGGATGCGCCGGCAGAACCGGAATAAGCAGCCCTGAACGCATCCCACGGATAACCGGCCGGCATCGGCGCGCAGAAGGACAGGATGCGGCCGTCTGCGGCCGGGAATTCCAGCAGGTGCGACCACAGCGCGCACGTGCAGCCGTGGTCGCGGCTGCCGTATTTTCCGTCGCCCGCGAGCGGGAAACCGCGCGAGGCGAACTGGACGCGGATCTGATGTGTGCGGCCGGTATACAGCCGCACGCGCACAAGGCTTTTTTCATCCTGCGCGGCAAGGACTTCGTATGCCAGCCGCGCTTTTTTTACGCCGCCGCGCAGGCGCCTGACGACGTAGGTCCTGTTTTTCGCGCGGTCGTGGAAGAGCAGATCTTCCCACTCGCCGCGCGCTTCCGCAGGGCAGCCGGCCACGACGGCCAGATACGTCTTATCGAACGTCCCGGCGGCGATGCACGCGGACAGGCGCGCGGCCTCCTTTGCCGTTTTGGCATAGACCATCACACCGCCGACGGCCTGATCGAGCCGGTGCACCGGGAAAATATCGCATTTGAGCTGATTTTTGAGCAGCTGCGGCAGCGCGCTGCCGGCCTCGCCCTGCGAGCTGACGCCCGCGGGCTTCAGGCAGACGACGAACGCGGCTGTCTCCTGCAAAATCGGAATCATACAAAATCCCCTCGCTTTTTGCCCATTTTATCAGAAAAGACCGCGGCTTGCAATCTGTTCCGCGGGCCGGTATAATAGGAAGCACCACACAGAAACGGAGAAAACACATATGACGACAGAGCAGTATCGGAAGAAAAACGGTCTTTCGATTTTCCTTTCGTTTTTTAAGCCCCACCGCGGGCTGTTTTTTCTGGATATGGCCTGTGCGCTCGTCGTGGCGCTGGTCGATCTGGCGTACCCGATCGTCTCGCGCTACGCGATGCGCACGCTCCTGCCGCAGAACGCCTACCGGACGTTTTTTGTCGTCATGGGCGTGGTGCTGGCGGCGTATGCGGTGCGGTCGGTGCTGTATTTCATCATCACCTACTGGGGCCACACGTTCGGCATCCGCGTCGAGGCCGACATCCGCGCGGCGCTCTTCACCCATATGCAGGAGCTGGGCTTTGAGTTTTACGACCGCAACCGCACCGGCCAGCTCATGAGCCGCATGACGACGGATCTGTTCGAGATCACCGAGCTTGCGCACCACGGCCCGGAGGACTTATTCATCTCCACGATCACGATCATCGGCGCGCTCATCGTCATGGGTACGATCGAGTGGCGGCTGACGCTCGTCGTGGCGGTGCTGATCCCGGTGTTCCTCGCCGTCATGTTTACCCGGCGCAAGGCCATGCGCACCGCGTCGCGCCGCGTCAAGCAGAAGACCGGCGCCATCAACGCCGACATCGAATCGTCGCTGTCCGGGATGCGCACGGCCAAGGCGTTCGCCAACGAATGGGTCGAGGAGGAAAAATTCAACCGCTCCAATGACATCTACAAGACCTCCAAAAAGATGTTCCACCGCGAAATGGGCATTTTCATGGCTGTCATGGAGTTTTTCATGAGCGCGCTGTCTGTTGCGGTCATCGCGGTCGGCGGCGGACTCATCATGAAGGGCGAGATGGACACGGTCGACCTGCTGACGTTTACGCTGTATATCACCTCGTTTGTCAATCCCGTGCGGAAGCTGGCCAACTTCTCCGAGCTGTTTGCCAACGGCACGGCGGGCTTCGGCCGATTCCTCGAGATCATGCGCACCGCGCCCGAGCTGCACGACGCACCGGACGCCGAGACGCTTTCGCACGTGCACGGCGACATTTCGATCGATCATGTGGGCTTTTCGTATGACGGCGATCTGCCCGTGCTGCACGACGTATCGCTTCAGATCCCGGCCGGGCGTACCGTTGCGGTCGTCGGACCGTCGGGCGGCGGCAAGAGCACGCTCTGCCAGCTCATTCCGCGCTTTTACGACGTGACGGGCGGCGCGGTACGCATCGACGGGCGCGACGTGCGCGCCGTCACACAGCAGAGTCTGCGCCGCGCCATCGGCATCGTGCAGCAGGATGTGTTCCTGTTTGCCGATTCGATTTTGGAAAACATCCGCTATGGCCGCCCGGACGCGACGATGGACGAGATCGTCGAGGCGGCGAAGCGCGCGGAGATCTACGACGACATTATGGCCATGCCCGACGGGTTCGACACGTATGTCGGCGAGCGCGGAACGCTGTTGTCAGGCGGACAGAAGCAGCGCATCTCCATCGCGCGCATTTTCCTCAAAAATCCGCCGATTCTGATCCTCGACGAGGCCACGAGCGCGCTCGATTCGCTGACGGAATCGAAGATCCAGCACGCGTTCGACGAGCTGGCGAAGAACCGCACGACGCTCATCATCGCGCACCGGCTGTCGACCATCCGGTCGGCCGGCGAGATCGTCGTCATCGCCGACGGACGCATCGCCGAGCAGGGCACGCACGAGGCGCTGCTGCAAAAGAACGGGATGTACGCCGATCTGTGCCGCACGCAGAATCTGCTGGCATAATACGGCCCAAACTTGCGGGACTGTACCCCTTTGCGTTGGTCTTTCAAATTTGTGTAGGGGCCGATGCCCACATCGGCCAGACCTCTCCGTCTCGGCTTTGCCGAGCCACCTCCCCTTGTGAAGGGGAGGCTTTGGACGGTGCAAAATCCAAGGCTCCCCTTGTGAAGGGGAGCTGTCAGCCGAAGGCTGACTGAGAGGTCGAAACCCTCGGGCCGAGTGGGCATCGGCCCCTACGGCTCGCTGGAAAATCTTTTCTGTCATCAAAAAAACAGGACGCGCTGCGGATGCAGCGCGTCCCTGCTGTATATGGGAATTATTTCTGCTCCAGCGCGGCCAGCCGCAGGCTCGCGCAGAAGATCTCCATCGCCTGCTCCAGCTCCGCGACCGGCGGCAGCGACGGCGCGATGCGGATGTTGGAGTCCTGCGGATCGCGGCCATACGGGAACGTCGCGCCCGCGCCGGTCATGACGACGCCGGCCTCCTTGCACAGCGCCAGCGTGCGCTTTGCAAGACCGGGCTTTGTGTTGACCGAGACGAAATAGCCGCCCTTCGGCCGCTGCCACGTGGCGATGCCGAGCGGCGCGATCTCGGAGTCCAGATGGCGCAGCACGCACTGGAACTTCGGGTTCAGAACGGCCGCGTGCTTTTTCATCAGCTCCAGCGTGTGGGCCTTATCCCTGAGATAGCGCACGTGGCGCAGGGAATTGACCTTGTCATAGGAGATGGTCTGGATGCCGATGAGCTTTTGCAGATACGCCTGGTTCGCTTCGCTCGTGGCCATGACGGAGAAGCCCGCGCCGGGCAGCGTGATCTTGGACGTGGAGGCGAATTCGTAGACCATATCGGGGTTGCCGGCCTCGCGGCAGAGCGTGAGGATGTCGTCGAACGGGACGAAATCGCCGTCAAATTCGTGGACGCAGTAGGCGTTGTCCCACATGAGGGCGAAATCGGGCGCGGCGGGCTTCATCGCGGCGATGCGGCGGATCGTCTCGTCGGAGTAGACGATGCCCTCGGGGTTGGAGTATTTCGGCACGCACCACATACCCTTGACAGCCGGGTCCTTGATCGCCTCTTCGACCTTGTCCATGTCCGGGCCGGTCGGGGTCATGGGGATGGTGATGAGCTCAAAGCGGAACGACTCGGTGATCTTGAAATGCCGGTCGTAGCCGGGAGCCGGGCAGAGCCACTTGACGGTGTCGAGCCTGCACCACGGCTTTTCCGAGTGCGCCAGACCGTGGGTATAGCCCTTGGACACGAGATCGTACATGAGCGTCAGCGAGGCGTTGCCGCCGATGAAACACTCCTCGGGCTTGCAGCCGAGCACGTCGGCCCAGTATTCCTTCGCGGCCTTCAGGCCGGAAAGCTCGCCGTAGTTGCGCGCGTCGACGCCGTCGGACACGCAGTCCTCGGGGGTGGATAAAACGGTCAGAATGCCGCTGACAAGATCGAGCTGCTCTTTGCCGGGCTTGCCTCTGGCCATGTTGAGCTTGAGTTCTTTTGCCTTCAGCGCGTCGTATTGCGCCTTGACGGCAGCGTATTCCGCTTCGCGTTCCGCAGGGGTCAGGTTCTGGTATGCTGTAGCCATGATGATATCCTTTCTTCCATCCATACTTTGCAGCAGCGGCTGCCTTCTTTCAGTATACCGCGCGCGGAGCGGAAAAGCAAGCAGCGGCTGCGTTTTGCATGGGTGAAAGCGGAAAATCAGCCGACGCCGCCGGTCCAGACGAAGCCGCGCTCCGACGGCGCGGGCGTATTGACCGTTGTCTCGATGATGGTCAGCCCGGCGGCGATCTTTTCCGCGATGTCCCAGTCCGCGGAGATGGAGACGACGCAGAGCTTTTCCGGGTCGTAGAGGAAGAGCATCGGAAGCTCCCGCTCGACCGCTTCGTCGGTTTCGGCCGTGTGGGTCGTATAGCGGCTCACGACCCAGACGGCATAGAGATTGTTGATCATGCCTTCCTTGACGAGCTCCGTGTCGGTGCCGCCGCAGAGGAAGTCGC
Organism: uncultured Oscillospiraceae bacterium; assembly: GCA_934670025.1. Classification (GTDB taxonomy): domain Bacteria; phylum Bacillota; class Clostridia; order Oscillospirales; family Oscillospiraceae; genus CAG-170. The sequence continues at coordinate 126,687 of CAKUOS010000001.1, read as the reverse complement.
AGCTGCCGACGGTATCCGCCGAATAGCACTCGACGCCGTAGGTCTTGACCAGGCTGTTGTCGTCGTTGAGGCTGAGCGCGTCGAATGTATAGGTGATGGCCTCCTGCGCGAGGGCCTTGTCCTCGTCGCTGAGCGCGTTGGCGACATAGGGAGTGTTGTAGGCCAGACGGTCATAGACGGTGGTCGTGAAGCCGGTGTGCTTCCGCTCCTCCGGGAGCCAGCCGAGCTGCACGCCGCAGCGCTTGCCGCTCGTTTTGCCGCCGGTATCGAAGCGGATGCCGTCATCCCACTCGAACGGAACGTCCTTGATGACGGTCTGTCCCGTCTCCGCGTCGTAGACCCGCACGTCGGGCGAGAGATACTGCCGGTCGTTCGGCGCGATCGACGCATAGTGCGCGACCGCCGCCGCGCCGCAGAGCACCGCGACCGCCGCCGCGGCGATCAGAATCAGGCGCAGCGGGCGCTTTTTGCGCGCCTTTGGCAGCTTTTCCATCGTTTTTTTCAAAATTGCAGCGGTGTCGGCGTCTGTCGTCAGCTGCACCGTTTCGTCTTCACAGTCATCAAAGAGCCTCTGCACAGAGATCTTCAAACCGGATGCCTCCTTTCTCCAATTCGGCCCGCATGGCCTGCCGTGCCCGGCAGAGGCGGCTTCGCACCGTGCCGGGGTTCATGTCCTTTTCGCGCGCGATCTGCTCGGCGGACTGGTTGTAGAAATACCGCCGCAGCATCAGCTCGCGGTCCTCGTCCGAAAGCGCCAGCAGCGCCTGCTGCACGAGCGCGCGGCGCTCCTTTTCCTCGAGCAGCCGCTGCGCGTCGCGGTCGTCGACGCAGAAAACGTCCTCCTGCTGCGCGAAGCGCAGATGCTGCCTGCGCAGAAAGCTGACGGCGCGGTTTCTTGCCACGCGGCCGAGCCAGCCGCGCAGACGGCCGCTCGTGATCGTGTCCGCCGACTGCCACAGCGCGACGAACGTGTCGGAGGCGAGCTCCTCCACATCCTGCCGCACGGCGAAGCTGCCGAGCTGGTTTTCAATGACCGCCGCGACGTATGCGCCGTATTGCGTGACGGCGGCTTCGAGCGCCGCGGCGTCCTGCTTTTTCAGACGCCGCAGGATCGTATTATCGTCCGTAGCGATCCCTCCTTTGCATATCGTTCAAGACGTCTTTGCCCTTATAGTCGCAGAACGGGCGAAAGCGTTGCAGAAGAATCCCGCTCTGCGTGAAAATGCAGAGCGGGAACCGGATCATTTCTTTTCCGGGGGCGTCGTGATGTGGACGTGGTTGTTGATATGGTCGATGCAGTAGCAGTAATAGCCGCTGCACTTCGAGCAGTAGCGGAATTCGAGGTTCGGATAGTCCGTATCCGTCCGTCCGCAGACGGTGCACTTGTGCCGGTAGGGCTTTTCGCCGGTCTTTGAGCGGTAGGACGCGGCCCAGTCGGCGTTCGGCTTTTCGTGCGCGGCTGTCGTGCGGTAATTTTTGCGCGGCTTGACGCGCCAGGTGTTGGGGAAGATGTTTTTGATGTCGCTGCCGAAAAACAGGAAATAGTTCAGAAGCGGCACGACGGGCAGCAGCCACGCAAACGACAAAAGCCCGTACAGCCGCAGATACATCGCCACATTCAGCACCGAGAAGCCCAGATACACCCACGCCATGTACTTCATCTTGATCGGGATCACGAAAAACAGCAGCACGCGCGCCTCGGGCGCGATGGTCGCCACGGCGAGAAACAGGCTGAGGTTCAGCGCCGTCGCGTCTGCACCGGAGCCGAGCACGATCGCGGCCAGATCGGTCAGCACAACGCCCGCGAGATAATAGAGGTTGAAGCGGAACACGCCCCAATAGCTCTCGAGGATCTTGCCGAACTGATAATAGCAGAACAGCGACACCGCCGCGAGGAAGAACGACCAGCCCGACGTGTCGAGCAGATACGTAAAGATGTACGTCACCAGCCGCCACACCTGCCCGTGCAGGATGGAAGAGCGGCTGAAGCACAGATAGCGGTAGACGACGTTGCTCGGGTCGATGACCGACAGCACGTACACGATCAGATTGCCGATGGCGATATAGAGCATCAGGTTCGGGATGCCCCGGTTCCTGTTTTTCAGGCAGAAGCGCTCGAACCGCCTGCGAAGATCCTTCATATGTCTCACCCTCCTGATTGGTAACTTTCATGATACCGGCTCCGGGAATAAAAATCCAGAGCATAAATGTAAACAATCTTCACAAAAAAGTATCGGCAAAAGTTTTTCCGTTCAAACCCTTGACTTTTTTACGGGCGACGGTATAATACAGGGTACAAGTGAAAAAAGCCTTATCAAGAGCGGTGGAGGGAACGGCCCAATGAAACCCGGCAACCTGCTGAAAAGCAAGGTGCCAAATCCGGCGAAGGAATCGAAAGATGAGGGAGAGAACTGTTTGTCGTTCTGCCCTCGGGCAGGGCGCTTTTTTATGCCCGGAAAGGAATCAACATGAATAACAGAAAGATCTTTACATCCGAATCCGTCACGCAGGGCCATCCGGACAAGCTGTGCGATCTGGTGTCCGACAGCGTGCTCGACGCCGTGCTGGCGCAGGATCCCACCGGCCGCGTCGCGTGCGAGACGGCCGCGACGACCGGCATGGTGCTCGTCATGGGCGAGATCACCACGTCCGCAAACATCGATATCGCGTCCATCGCGCGCAAGGCCATCTGCGACGCAGGCTATGACCGGCCCGAGATGGGCTTCGACGGCCACAGCTGCAATGTCATGGTCGCTGTCGGCCATCAGTCGCCCGACATCGCCATGGGCGTCAACAATTCGTATGACGACGGCTCCATCGGCGCCGGCGACCAGGGCATGATGTTCGGCTTTGCCTGCCGGCAGACGAAGGAGCTCATGCCCGCGCCTATCGCCTACGCGCACAACCTCACCCGCGCGCTGACCGCCGCGCGCGAGTCCGGGAAGCTCAGCTGGCTGCGGCCCGACGGCAAGAGCCAGGTGTCGGTCGAATACGGCGAAGACGGTCTGCCCGCGCGCATCGACACCGTCGTCGTCTCGACGCAGCACGCCGATTCCATTGCCATCGAGGATCTGCGCAAAGCCGTCATCGAAAGCGTCATCGAGCCGAACCTTCCCTCGCGCCTGCTCGACGAAAACACGAAATACTACGTCAACCCGACCGGCCGCTTCGTCATCGGCGGCCCCGCGGGCGACTCGGGTCTGACCGGCCGCAAGATCATCGTCGACACCTACGGCGGCTATGCCGCGCACGGCGGCGGCGCGTTCTCCGGGAAGGATCCGACCAAGGTCGACCGCAGCGGCGCGTATATGGCGCGCTATATCGCCAAGAACCTCGTCGAGGCCGGTCTTGCCGACACGTGCCAGCTCCAGCTGGCCTACGCCATCGGCGTGGCACACCCCGTGTCCGTACTCGTCGAGACGTACGGCACCGGCAAAATGGCCGACGAAAAGCTCGCGCAGCTCGTGCGCGAATACTTTGATCTGCGCCCGGCGGCGATCATCGAGACGCTCGATCTGCGCCGCCCGATCTACCGCCAGACCGCGGCCTACGGCCATTTCGGCCGCGCCGATCTCGATCTGCCGTGGGAAAAGACCGACATGGTGCAGAACCTGCTTGCAAAAGCGTAAAAAATAGGATATGATACCTGCGTATGTTTGCATACAAAGGAGCGAAAGACTATGAAAAAAATCGAGATCATGGGCTGCGGCTACATCGGCCTCCCGACCGCCATCACGTTTACGCTGGCCGGGTATGAGGTCTGCGGCTTCGACGTGAAGGATTCCGTCGTCGGGACGCTGAACGCGGGCCATATCCATATCGTCGAGCCCGGCTTGCAGGATGCGATGACAAAGGCGATGGCAACCGGCCGTCTGCACTTCACGACGAAGCCCGAGCCCGCGGACGTGTTCATCATCTGCGTCCAGACGCCCTACCGCGAGACGGAGGAGCACAAGCGCGTGTCCGATATGCGCTTTGTCGAATCCGCGGCGCGCGAGGTCGGTTCCGTGCTGCGTGCGGGGAACCTCTGCGTGCTCGAATCCACGTCGCCTCCGTACTCCACGCGCATGGTGGAGCGGATCGTCTCCGAGACGGCGGGCCTTGCACCGGAGCAGTTCATGACCGCGCACTGCCCCGAGCGCATCATCCCCGGGCGGATGCTCATCGAGTTGCGCGAGAACGACCGCATCATCGGCTCAAACCGCAGGGAATCGGCCGAATACGCCAAAGAGATCTATGAAAAGGTCGTCACCGGCGGCACGATCCGCCTGACGGACGATCTGACGGCCGAGATGTGCAAGCTGACGGAAAATACGTTCCGCGATATCAACATCGCCTACGCCAACGAGCTCAGCAAGGTCTGCGACCGGCTCGGCATTGACGTATTCAACCTCATCAGGCTCGCCAACTGCCATCCGCGCGTCAATGTCCACACGCCGGGCGTCGGCGTCGGCGGCCACTGCATCGCGGTCGACCCGTGGTTCATCCACGAGAAGTTTGAGGACATCACGCCGCTCATCTACGAGGCGCGCCTCGTCAACGACGGCAAACCCGCCTGGACGGCTGACCGCATCGCACGCGAGGTAAAGCCCGGCGCGAAGATCGCCGTGCTCGGCATGAGCTTCAAGGCCAACATCGACGACACGCGCGAGAGCCCGTCGGTGCTGTTCGCCAACATTCTGAAACAGCGCGGCTACGAGGTCCTTGCCTGCGAGCCGTATATTCAGGGCGACGTCGCGGGGTATCACAATTATACCCTCGAAGAGGCCATGGCGCAGTGCGACTACGCCGTCATCACGCTGATGCACGAGAAGTTCAAGGAAAACAAATCCCTCATCGCCGCGAAGCCGTATTACGACTGCGTGGGTCTGATGGAGTCGTGATCATGCAGCAAAACAGCCGCGAACCGATGGTTCGCGGCTGCTTTTTTATGAGGATCGCACGGCCTTCCGGTCGAGCGCGGCGGTGAGCTTGTCCGTCAGCGACCACACGCCCGCAATCAGCGCCAGCAGGACGCCTGCCGGGATGGCCAGTACGCCGATGACGGCGAGGCCGAGATAGAAGACGCCGCCCGACAGGCCGGTTTTTGTGTTTTTCATAGCGTTACCATACATAAATTGAGCTTCACACGCGCCAGCGCCCAGACGTCCCGCAGCCAGAGGAAGAAATCCTCCAGATTGCGCATGGTCTGCTGCACGCCGACTTCCTTGCAGTTGCCGAACACCGCGCGCGCCGCGCAGCAGGTCATGCCGATGAGCAGCGCCGCGATGAGCAGCAGGATCAGAACGAGCCGAAACAGGAACCGGATCATACCGCGTCCTCCTTTGCGCCGGCGACGATGGAATAATACGAATTGGATGTGATGCGGTAGACGATGGTGTAGAACACCGCGTAGACCGCGAACGTGATGACGGTCGTGCCGATGAGCAGCTTCAGGTTCGTGAGGTTGAAGAGGATCAGCATCTTATGCACGAACGGGAACGCGAAGGCCAGATGCAGACCGGCAAACAGCAGCGGCAGGAAGAACACGAGAAGCAGCTGCGAGTTGATGGACTTGCGGATATCCGTCTTCGTCATGCCGACGCGCTGCATGATGTCAAAGCGCGCCTGATCCTCATAGCCCTCGGAGATCTGCTTGTAATAGAGGATCAGAACGGCCGCGGCGAGGAAGACGATGCTGAGCAGGATGGCCAGGAAGAACAGGCTTCCATAGGTGCCGCGGAAATCGTCGCGGTTAAAGGCGATGGACTCCACCGAGTACGAGGCGTAGACCAGCCCATCCTTATTTTCGGCGAACGCCGCCATCATGTCGGCGACGAACACGATCTGCTCCTTGTCGGGGCTTCCGGAGTTGAACGAACACTGCCAGCTCGTGATGACCGGGTAGCGGGTGTTCTGCGTCCGCAGGGCATTCACCGCCGCATCAAAGTCCGGGACGATCAGATAGATCGTCGTCGTGATGTTCGCGCTGTCCGCGCCGAAGCCGCCGAACTCCGGAAGCTGATCTTTGATCCTGTAGGTCAGCTCGCCGATGCTGATCTCGGGCTGCGTATAGGTCATGCGCGGGCTGCAAATATACGCCTCGTCCGGTTCGAGCGTCAGGCTTTCGCCCATCATGCGGGAATAGTCCTCCAGCGGCAGGATCACCATGTCGACCGCGCGTTCGTAGTCCATGAGTGTGCTTTCCTGCGCGCGGGTAAAGGTGCTGCCGGTGAGAAGACCGGAGAACCACGCGCTGCGTGTGTCAAAGCGGTCCTGCACGTCAAGACCGTCCTGTTTGATGACGTCCTCGATCATGCCGCGTGCGACGGAGACATTCTCCTCGTTCAGACCGCCTTCGTCCTCCGTAAAGCGCAGCTCGATGGAAAGATCGTTCGGATAGCGCGTGCGCAGCGCGTCCTCCTTGCCGAAAAACAGGCACGTTGTCGACGAGAGCATGACGAGCACCATCGTGGCAAGGATGCAGATGGAGGCCAGACCCGCGCCGTTGCGCTTCATGCGGTAGGCCATGGAGGAAACGGAGATGAAGTGATTCTTCTGATAGTAATACCGCTTGTTTTTTTGCAGCACGCGGCACAGCAGCACCGAACCGGCAATAAAGATCAGATATGTCGCCACGATGACCATCAGCACTGCGATGAAGAACACGGCCAGCGCCGTCAGCGGCCGCTTGATCGTCACGGCGATGTAATACGCCGCGGCGAGGATCACAAAGCCCGCCAGACCGAACAGCCAGTTTGCCTTCGGCGGCTTTTCGCCGTAGGCTTCGCTGCGCAGCAGCGCCGCGGCGTTCGTCTTGCAGACCGTCACGAGCGCGCGCAGGAACAGCAGCACGAAAATGCCGAGATACAGGATCGTCGTCATCGCCGTGGCCGGCCCGGAGACGGTGAAGTCCATCCGCACGTCGCCGCCGACGAGATTGACCAGCAGCAGCTCAAAGAGCTTGCTGAGCAAAATCCCGAGCGCTTCGCCGCCGACGATGGAGATGAGCGCGGTCAAAAGCGTTTCCCAGACGAGGATGCGGGCGAGATTGCCCTTGCCCATGCCGAGGATGTTGTAGAGGCCGAACTCGCGGTTTCTGCGGCGGATGAGGAAGGAATTCGTGTAAAACAGGAACAGCACGGCGAACGCCGCCATGACAAAGCTGCCGAGACTGAGGATCATCGGCATGACGTCGCCGCCCGGGAACGCCGTGAGGATCTGCGACGACGCGAGCGACAGCAGGATATACGTCATCATGACCATGCCGACGCACGTCAGGATGTACGGCAGGTACAGCCGTTTGTTTTTCGTCATGCCCTGCCAGGCAAGACGCGGATAAAGTCTCGTGTTCATGCCTGCGCGCTCCCTGCCTGCAAGACGGTCAGCGCGTCGGTGATCTTCTGATAGAGCTGATCGTCGGTCATGCCGCCGCGGTAGAGCTGGTGATAGACCTCGCCGTCCTTGATGAACAGGACTCTGCCTGCGCGGCTGGCCGCGCGCACCGAGTGTGTGACCATGAGGATGGTCTGCCCGCTGCCGTTCAGATCGGAGAACACGCGCAAAAGCTCGTCGGTCGCCTTGGAATCGAGCGCGCCGGTCGGCTCGTCGGCCAGCAGCAGACGCGGATTCGTGATGATGGCGCGGGCCACGGCCGCGCGCTGTTTCTGGCCGCCGGAGATCTCATACGGATATTTTTTCAGAAGCTCCGCGATGCCGAGCCGCTCTGCGATGGGCATAAGGCGCGGCATGAGCTCCTTCCGGCCGACGCCCGCCAGCACGAGCGGCAGGAGAATGTTATCCTCGACGGAAAACGTGTCGAGCAGGTTGAACTCCTGGAACACAAAGCCGAGGTTGTCGCGGCGGAAAGCTGCGCGGTCGGCCTCTTTGACAGAGGAGAGGTCGCGGCCGTCGAGCAGCACAGAACCGGACGTCGGCTTGTCAAGCCCGGCGAGAATGTTCAGAAGCGTCGTCTTACCGGAACCGGATTCGCCCATGATGGCGACATATTCGCCGTTTTCCACACCAAAATTGATATTTTTCAGCGCTTCGACCGAAGCGCCCGCAAACCGGGTCGTATACACCTTGCGCAGCCCGTTCACTTCAAGAATCTGCATGATCGATTGCCTCCTGTGAAAATTTCTGCCCAAAGTATACCGCTGTGCGCGCGCGTTCGCCATCGATTTGCCTTACAGTTTCCGCGCCCGGTCTTACAAAACTGTAAGACCGGGCGCGGCGCTTATGGTTTTGCATCGGGCAGCGTCCAGTGCGCCGTCAGATTGTTCTGCCCCGGCACGGCCGCAAAGCCCATGGATGTGTAAAGCCCGATCGCCGGGGCGTTGTCCGCGTCCACATAGAGCATCATGCCGTTCGGCGCGTTTGCCCCGACGGCGCTGGCCAGCAGCTTTCGGCCATAGCCCATGCGGCGGTATTCCGGAAGAACGAGCAGATCATACGGCTCGTTCTCCGGAAGCGTACACGTCACGTCGATATAGCCGGCAACGGCTCCGTCGCGGATCGCCAGAAACGTGCGGAAGCGGTCCTGCGCCTGTAAAACCTTTTCGCCGGTCCAGTACACATCTTTGCTGTGGATGGCGCAGTATTGCGCCGCATAGCGGCCTGAGAGCGGCTCGATGCCGCAGGTGTCGATACCGGCAGGCGGCGCCGTGAGCACCATCTTCTGCTGCTCCGGGTCAAATTCGGCCTGACGCTGCGCCAGCAGCTCCTTCAGAAGGTAATTGCGCGGGTTGAACACAAAATCCGCCTGATAGCCGGGACAGTGCCGCTCCAGATACCCGAACAATTCCTGATAGGCGTCCCGTTCGCGCGACAGGCCCGCGAGCAGCTCCATATACTTCTCATCTGGAAGCCGGAGGAACGCGAACAGACCGGTCAGCCGGTTCTCCCGGTAAACGCCGAGGACGAGATGCGCCTGCGGACGCTCGATCGGGCGGATCAGATTGCACTGCACCTGCTCGCTGCGCAGCAGCATGGGGTCGGAAAAGTCCGGGTCGCCGCGAAAACCGGACACAAAGTCCCGGCATTCGTCATAGGTTCTGATACGTCGGATCATGGCGCCTCCCATATAAGACAGGCAGCATCCGGACGGGGTGCTGCCTGTTTCTGTGTCGAATGTGGTTTTTTACCTCAGAAGGCCCAGGTGCCGTCGCGGAAGATGGCGACGGTCCTGCCGTCTTCGCAGACGGCGTCGATCGCAAGATCGGCCGAGCCGATCATGAAATCCTCGTGGATCATCGAGTCATTGACGCCCAGCTTGCGGCATTCGTCCAGCGTCTTGTTCTGGAAGTCGCGGATGGTGTCGGCAAAGCCCATGCCGAGCGCCAGATGGCAGCAGGCGTTTTCGTCAAACAGCGTGTTGTAGAACAGCAGTCCCGTCTGGTTGATGGGCGAATCAAACGGCACGAGCGCGCACTCGCCCAGATACCGGCTGCCCTCGTCCATTTCGATCAGCTTTGTCAGCAGGTCGTTATTTTCCTCCGCGTGCCATTCGACGGCCTTGCCTTCGTGGAAGCGGATCCAGAATTTATCGATCAGCTGGCCCTGATAGCTCAGCGGCTTCGTTGCGTAGACGATGCCCTCGGCCACGCCGCGCATCGGGGAGATGAAGCACTCCTCGGTGGGGATGTTGGGGTTGAAGAAAATGCCTTGCAGGCTCGTCTCACCGCCGCCGCAGAACTGCGCCTCGGGGATCATGCCGACGGTGAAGTCGGTGCCGTTGGAGGATCTGTACCGCAACTCGCGGATGCGGAGGTTATTGAGATATTCGCAGCGGTCGTGCAGATCCCGGTTGTGATCCTCCCAGGCCTGGATGGGGTCGTCGGTCACGCGGGCAGTCTGGAGGATCGCCTCCCACAGCTTTTCCACGGCCTGCGACGCGCGCAGCTCCGGGAAGAGCTTCTTGGCCCACTTTTCGCCCGGCACAGCCGCGATGCACCACTGATATTTGTTTTCGATCTGGTCGCGGTAACCCTTGATGATGGGGTATTTCGCCTGCTGCGATTTGGCCATCTTTTCCTGATTGACGCCGCGCAGACCGTCGGGATCCTCGCTGACGAGGTAGATGCGGCAGGGAATGGTGTCGACATAGTGCTGCCAGCGGGCTTCTTCATAGTTATCGAGCGTGGAAAGCGTCTTGACGGAGCGGTAGCGCACGTGCAGCTTCGTCAGCGGCTGATAGTTCCAGTCGACGACGACCTTCTTCGCCTTCAGCTTATAGCATTCGTCGACGAGCATCGCCACGAATTCCGGCTGGTCAAGCTCGGCAACGATAAAGACCTCCTGCCCCTTCTGGACGTTGACGCCGGTTTTGGCGATGAGCTTCGCATATTCACGTAAAACGGTTTTCTTCATAAAATCAGCCTCCAATGCTTTCGTGTTTCTATAGTCTACCACAAAGCGTCCGCCTTGAAAAGACATTTCCGCGAATTTTCGCCCTTGCAGGGGCACGCGCGGCGCGATATACTATTTACAAATACAATTCCGGAGGTTCCAATATGTACACCGAACAGCTTTTTGACTTCCTTGCCGCAAGCCCCAGCTGCTATCACGCCGTGCAGACCATCGCCGCGCGCCTGACGCGCGAGGGCTATGCGCCGCTGCGCGAGAATGAGAGCTGGACGCTCGCGCCGGGCGGGAAATATTACGTCACGCGCAACGGCTCGTCGCTGCTGGCTTTCCGCGTGCCGCAGTGTGCGCCCGCGGGCTTTCTGATGGCCGCCGCGCACACCGACTCGCCGACGTTCAAGATCAAATACAACGCCGAGAAAAAGGCCGGGCCGTATATCCGCCTGTCGACGGAGAAATATGGCGGAATGCTGATGAACACGTGGTTCGACCGGCCGCTCGGCATCGCGGGCCGCGTCGTGGCTGAAAAGGACGGCCGCTTTGAGACGAAGCTCGTCGATCTCGGCGAAAACGCCGCCGTCATCCCGTCGGTCGCCATCCACATGAACCGCGCGGCCAACGACGGCGTGAAGCTGCTGGCCAACGTCGACACGCTGCCGCTCTGGGGGATGCAGTCCGCCGCGGGCGGCTTCCGCGCGCAGGTGGCCGCGGCCGCGGGCGTGGAGCCTTCGGCCGTGCTTGGCGAGGATCTGAGCCTCTACGTGCGCGCGCGCGGCTGCACGTTCGGCGCGAAGCAGGAATTCATCCTCGCGCCGCGGCTGGACGATCTGGCGTGCGTGTTCGGCCTGCTCGAGGGCTTCTGCGCGGCGGAGGCGTCCGCTTCCGTGCCGGTTTTCTGCGCGTTTGACAACGAAGAGGTCGGCAGCGAGACGAAACAGGGCGCAGCCTCGAGCTTCCTGTCCGATACGCTCCGCCGCGTCGCGCTGGGGCTCGGGCTGGATGAGGAGGGGTATCTGCGGCTGCTGGCGCAGAGCTTCCTCGTCTCGGCGGATAACGCCCACGCCGTCCACCCGAACCACCCCGAATTCGCCGACGGGGACAACACGCCGCACCTGAACGGCGGCGTGGTCGTGAAATTCAACGCCAACCAGCGCTATACGACGGACGCGGTCTCGTGCGCGCTGTTCCGCGCGGTCTGCCGCGAGGCGGGCGCGCCCGTGCAGGTCTACGCCAACCGGTCGGATCTGCCGGGCGGCTCGACGCTCGGCTCGATCGCCACGGCGAAGGTCTCCGTCCCGAGCGTGGACATCGGCCTCGCGCAGCTGGCGATGCATTCGTGCGTCGAGACGGCCGGCGCGGCCGACATGGACGCGCTCGTGCGCGCGATGACGGTCTATTACGGCAAAACGCTTGTCCGCACGGGCGAAACACTGACGCTGGCATGAAAAAACGCGGGAGCGGGCATAAGTCCGCTCCCGTTTTTCGACGAAAATTGATAAAATATCCGAAATATGGTACAATAAAACCGGTTCTTCGGAACCCCTAAGGCTCCAACAAGCGATAGGCGGTTTTGCCTCACCTCGTAAAGGAGGTGATGAGATGCCGATCACGATCACATTCCATATTTTTGGTCTGACGTTCACGATCCGTATCAAAGGCAGAAACCGCCACTCGGCCAAGTGACGGTTTCACGGTCATTTTGATCTGATTTCCTTCGCATAGCTAGAGGCAAAACCGCTTGTCGCGGAGCCTTTTGCATATTCATTATACCACACGCGCGGGATATGTCAAGCGTGGGACACCGTCCCGGAAGGTTTCCCAAAAACCAGACCGCAAACCAGCGCAGCGTTTGCGGTCCGGAAGAGGCAAAAACGAGCTTAGAGAATAAGAGACGGCGCTTGCGGCGGCTCGTTTCGTCAAGGTCGTTTTTGCCGAATGTTACAGTTAAATTACAAACTTCCCGAACCGCTTGACGAACGGGCTTTGGTGCGGTAAGATGCAGATACAAATTACACAGGGGGCAATTTGTTCGTTGTGTAAAAATTTTTACAGGAGGAAATCCAAATGAAGAATCTGAAAAAGGTTCTTGCGCTGGTTCTGGCCGTTGTCATGATCATGGGCACCGTCGCCGTCGCCAGCGCAAAGGACTACAGTGACGTCAAGACCGACAACGATTACGCTGTCGCGATCGATGCACTGTCCGGCCTCGAGATCCTGAACGGCTTCCCCGATGAAACCTTCAGACCTGACGGCCTGCTGACCCGTGCCGAGGCGGCCAAGATCGTTGCGATCATTCACAACGCTGCCACCAACGGCAAGATCGACGCCGACATCGCTGATCTGTACAAGAACGCACAGAACAGCTTCGTCGACTGCAACAACTCCTGGGCGCTGCCCTACATCAACTACTGCCGCATCACCGGCCTGGCTGATGGTATGACCGCGACCACCTATGAGCCGAACCGCAAGCTCACCGGCGTGCAGTTCCTCAAGCTCATGCTCACCACCCTGAACTTCGACTCCGCCAAGGAAGGCTACACCGGCAAGGGCTGGGACATCAACGTCCTGAATCGTGCCAACGAAGTCGGCCTGACCAAGGGCCTCTCCAAGGATTGGCGCGGCATCAACGAGCTGAAGCGTGGCGAAGCTGCTCAGATCATCTACAACGCACTCACCAAGTATCTGGTTGAGTACGGCCAGCTGGTCAAGAACAACTACGACACCACTGACAAGTACTACAAGACGTCCTTCATCTCCAACGAGCAGGTTGCCAAGTCCGGCTACACCCTCGCTAAGAAGATGGGCATCTCCGTCACCCGTACCACTGATAAGTTCCGTCGTCCGGGCTACACCTGGAGCTACGGTTCCTGGTCCGCATTCTACATGGATACCCCGCTCAACAGCTACACCACTGCTGTTTCCTACTGCGACATCCTGAAGAATGATATCGGCTATTCTGAAACCTCTGGCAAGTCCGTTGATCTGAACGGTCATGTTGGCGGCGAAATGAAGAATACCACTGCTGACGGCTGGTATGCCAACACCTACGCTACCGAGCTGAAGGTTGGCGGCAAGTCTGTCACGAAGACTGCTCTGAACTACGTTGCTATTGACGGCTACAAGTTCGCTTACAACGACAATGCTATCACTCTGGAGCATGACAACGCCAAGAACTGCCAGTCCGATAAGTTCGGCGGCCAGGGCGACCTGACGCAGGTCTTCGAGACTGAGGATGGCTATGTCATCACTGTCATCCACACCTTCCTCGCCAATGTCACCGCTGTTAACAACGTTGACAGAAAGACCCCGCACACCACTGGCAAGTCCTCCGACATCGAGATCTGGGTTGCTCTGCGGGAGAATGAGCCTGACTACACCGAGTACCCGACCGTTGAGAAGAATGTTGCTGGCAACACTGCTTATGCGAAGGGCGACAAGGTTCTGACCAACCTCTCCGCGAAGAAGAGCGAAGCTGAGAACGGCACGTTCAAGGCTTCCATCGTCAGCCTGGCTGACACCAAGGTTGGCAAACTGACCGGCGCTTCCGATCTGCACTATCCGGTCACTGTCTCCGTTGATGGCACGCAGTACAACGGCGCTTGCCGCTTCGTCATGGGCCGTGAGTCCGCGATGAACTTCAACAACTGGAAGACCAGCTACACCTTCTACTTCGACACCTATGGCAATGTTATCGGCTGCGGCCCGGTCACCGGCGAAGCTGCTAACTACGCTGTCCTCGACAGAATCTACGGCGAGCACGTCAAGGGCAAGTTCGTCCTGAAGGGCGACATCTACGCCAATGGCTCTCTCGTTGAGGATGCCACCATCTCCACCGCTGCTGGTTCCTTCAAGGACTTCACGGGCAATTGGGACAACGGTCATTGGAACCCGAACTTCGACGGCATTGTTTACATCTACACCGATGCTGATCGCAACGACCCTCAATTCACTGATGCTCTGTACACCTACAGCGTTGACGACAAGGGCGTTTACACGCTGACTTGGGTCGGCCTGTTCCCGGACGACGATAATGAAGAGTTTGATGGCTTCGGCAGAATCAGCACCGATCCGGCTGAAGATACTCCTTACACCCTCATCCAGCACCTTGCAAAGCGCGCATCCATCTCCGTCTTTGAGAACCGCGATATGCATGCTGTTAACATTTCCGAGTCCACCAAGTTCATCTGCAAGGGCGTTGACGGCACGTGGAAGACCTACACCGGCTACACCGAACTGCCTGCGCTGACGGCTAAGTACATTGACTTCATCTATGAGGGCGACGACACCACCTTCGCGTCCGTTGTCTACCTCGGCGAAGTTACCTACGCTGGCGACAAGATCATCGGCTACGTCCCGACTTGGGATGCGTTCCGTTGGGCTGACGGCTACGACGTCATCACTGTCTACGTGAAGGGTGAGCCTGTTCAGGTCAACCTGAAGCACGAGGATCAGGGCCACGATCAGGGCCACAAGCCCGGCGTCTACGAGTTCATTACTCGTGTCGACGAGAATGGCGTTGTCTATGCTGAGTACAAGATTCCTGTCGCTATCACTGTCTATGCAGAGGGCCTCATTGAGCAGTGCATCGACAAGACTGCTATCGTTGTCAATAATGATGGCGATCTCACCCCGGCTATTGGCCTGACTGGCGTCAAGATTTACTATGTTGAAGGCAAGACTGTTACTGAGATCACCGGCGCTGATCTGAAAGTTGGCGATTACGTCATCATCTACAGCGAAAACGATGAGATCACTGAGATCTACGTCTACAACGAGGATCCCAGACCGTAATTTCGGATTTCCACCTGAAATTTAATCCCCAGCAAAAAGGAACCTCCCGCAAGGGAGGTTCCTTTCTTTCTGCCCTTCCGCCCCCATGCCTTCCCCTCCGGGGAAGGTGCCTCGCGCAGCGAGGCGGATGAGGGCCGGGGAGCACTTGACATTCCCGCCTGATCTGCTATAATAAAGATACCAAGGGCGCTACCGGCAAACGGTTAGTCCCCCTAGTTATTTCAAAAAGAAGTAACCGTTGCTTGGGGAAGCTGGGCGGTTACTTCTTTTTGTATGCCTGAACGAACAGACTACAAATGCCAATGATCACAAGGCAAAGTTGCAAAACTTCGGATGTACTCATATTGCAGTCCCCCTTTCCAAAGATCAGGGGACAAGAAGCGCCCCTGTCTGTGCAGGGGAACAAACCGCTTGCCGCTTATCGGTAGCGCCAGTTTAATTCTACCATATCCCAAACATTTTGTCAATTATCGACTTTTTCTTGCTTTTTCGCCCCCCGGCTGGTATGATATGCGTATGTATATGAAAAATCGAGTTGCCTATTATGTCAGCCGCAGGAATGTGCTTGTCTGGCTGGCTGCGCTGGCGCTGTGCGCGTCGGCGGCACTGCGCATCGCAAATGTCTGCGGGA
The DNA here is from genome assembly GCA_934670025.1 of uncultured Oscillospiraceae bacterium. GTDB lineage: Bacteria > Bacillota > Clostridia > Oscillospirales > Oscillospiraceae > CAG-170. The sequence continues at coordinate 110,921 of CAKUOS010000001.1, read as the reverse complement.
AAGGCGCGGACGCAAGGACGGTGTGGCTGTTGGTGGTGCTGCCGGTGGCGGGCTGCGCACTCTACGCGCTGAATCTTCTGTGCGGCGGCAAGGAGCGGTTTTACCGCTCGGCTATCCCCGTGTTCCTGCTGGCCGTGTATTACGGCGTCAAGATCAGCCTCTCGGCCATGCCGGCGTGGCTGACGTTCGTGTTCTGGGTCGCGTATCTGGCCATCGCCGCGTTTTACGCCGTGACCGTCTCCGGTTACGTCAAGAGCACCGTGCCGCTGCTGCTGTTGCTGCTGGCGACGTGCATCGTGCTCGGCATGGCGCACGAAAAGCAGATCGCCGCGCGCGATTTTGCCGGCCTGCGCGAGGTTTTGCCCGACTTCCTGTTCCTGCTCGCGGGAGTGTTCGCCGTGCTCGGCACGCAGATCTACCTTGACGAGGCGTATCACCCCACGTGGGGCGACCGTTCCGACGGCAGAAAGCTCCGCACGCTCGAACCGATGTCCGTCGTGGCGAATTATATCATGCCCACGCGCGGCGGCTCGTCGAATTTTATCCACGAAACCGTCGAGATCAGCGCCATCGAGCGCTATATCCGCGAAAAACGCAAGCAGGGCTACACGAATTTCGGCATCACGCACGTGTTTCTGGCCGCGTATGTCCAGTGCGTGGCGAAATACCCCGCCATCAACCGCTTCCTGTCCGGACAGCAGGTTTATTCCCGCGGGGATGACATCCAGTTCTGCATGGTCGTCAAGACCGAGATGGATACCGCTGCACCGGAGTCGATCGTCAAGCTGCATCTGAAGCCCACCGACACCGTCGAGGAGATCTATCAGAAGCTCAACGACGGCGTGCGCGCGATCCAGGGACAGGCCATCGGCGGCAGCGACTTTGACAAGACCGCCAAGGCGCTTTCGCTCATCCCGGGCGTGCTGTTCAAGTTCGCGGTGTGGGTGCTCAAGACGATGGACTATTTCGGCTGTCTGCCGAAATTCCTGCTGGAGGTCAGCCCGTTCCATGCGTCGATCTTCTTTACGTCGATGGGCTCGCTCGGCATCCCGCCGATCGTGCACCATTTGTACGATTTCGGCAATATGCCGGTGTTCGTCTCGTTCGGCTGCAAGTACCATAAAAACGAGGTGCTTGACGACGGTACCGTCGTGCGGCGCAAGTACATCGACTACACCGTCAACACCGACGAGCGGATCTGCGACGGTTTCTATTACGCCACTACGCTCAAACATCTCAAGCGGCTGCTTTCCCGGCCCGAACAGCTGGAAAAGCCCGCCGTCGTCAACCACGATATCGAGTGATCCAGACACAAAGCGCCCGGCAGAAGATCTGCCGGGCGCTGCTGCGCATGAATGGTGACAAACTGTTGCCGCAAGTTCACATAACTACCGAAACGGACGCATTTCGCTGCATCATCGGCGTAAAAAAAGACCAAAATAAGCGAAAGTGTCCATTGACGAATGCGGCGGAATCCGTTATGATGATGACACTGGGATGCTGCGCGCGCAGCCCCAGGAGGAGGAAGCTATGAAGAGATTTTTGATCGTGCTGGCCGCGGTACTGGCGCTGACGCTGCTGTGCAGCTGCGCCGCCGAGACGCCGGCCCCGGCCGTGCCGGCAGAACCGGAGCGGACGGAGCAGCCGCAGACGCTTGCGGTGCGTGTCACGACCTTTACAGCACAAATTTTATCAAACAACGCGGAGGAAGACGGCTTTACGGCCGCGCCCGCGGAAGAAAGCGCGGAATTTTCGGGTACCGGCTCCGTTTCGGTGCAGCTGGCCGAGGGCCTCGTGCCGGTCGGCGCGGACGGATGGCCCATTTCCGTTTCGGAGCTGACTGCGGGCCAGACCGTCGATATCACGTATCTGGTCGGCGCCGCATCTGAAGAGCCGTCGTGCGTGCTGGCGGTTGCCATCCGCGTCGTCCCGGAAGAGGACGTCGTCGATCCGGAGCCGGTCACACCGGCGCCGCAGCCCGAGACGCCGGCGGAGGAAGAACCTGCCCATACGCCCATCGAACCGGTCGAGCTGCCGGTGCAGGCCGCTGTCCCGGCGGAGATCGCGTATGACGGCGTCACACATTACGGGTTCCCGTGCGTGCGAACGGAGATCATCAGCAGCGGCGAGGCCGATCTTGACGGCTGCGGCACGGCGGAGACAGTACAGCTGCTGCGCATCTGGGATCAATACGAGCAGCAGTCATTCATTCTGCGCATCCAGAAGGGCGCGGACGTCTTTGACACCGGCATGGTCGAGCAGATCAGCTATCCGCCCAGCTTCAACGCGCACGTGTGGCTGGCCGATCTTGACGCCGACACGTATCCCGAGGTCTATTTCTGCGGCGATATGGCGAGCGATGATTACGTATTGAACGTATGGTCGATGAAGTCCGGGGAACCGGAGCTCATCCCGATCGACGGCCAGCTGTGGATCGAGGCGGCGATCATCGGCATCTCCGACGGCAGCTTGCAGCTTGAGAGCACGCAGGATGTGCTCGGCTCGTACACCGCGCTGCGCGCGTATGCGCTGCACGACGGCGAATTGCAGCCGCTGGGCGATGCGTGGCAGATCATCCCGGCCAACACGAGCTATTCGCGCCTGTCGGTCGTGAAGGAGCTGCCCGTCACGCTTGACGACGGCACGGAGTCGAGCTTCCCGCAGGGCACCGTACTTCAGGTCACGGGCACCGACGGCAGGAGCTTCGCCGACGTCATCACGCAGGACGGCGTCGCGGGCCGTATCATGCTGGAGCGGCGCGAAGGCGACTGGCAGTGGTATATCAACGGCGAATCGGAGCTGGAGTATTTTGAGCTTGTGCCCTACGCCGGTTGACGATTGCAATCGGCCGGGATTTCCGGTATAATAAGAACGGCGCGTCGCGGACTGCCGCGGCGCGCCGGTTTTCTATATGGCTGTTTGTCCGGTTGGTTGTTTGTGTAAGAAAATCCGGCGTTGTTCGATGGCATCCCTCCGTTTTCGGTAAGCTGGTCGAATGGTATCATTCTGTTTCTTATTATACATCAAATTGTAACTATTTCAACCCCGGAGATCTGAAGATTTTATGAAGAATGGAGCGTATTCCCAATGAATGAAGAGAGCAACAATATTTTTGGCCGGCATCGGAATCTGATTTTCGGCTTCGCGGTGGTGATCCTGATCCTGAATATCACGCTGTTCGTGCTCGTGCCGCAGCAGACGCCGATCGAGATCAACGAGACGGTCACGGAATACGCGGCGGACGACGAGAGCTTTGCGGTGGAGCACACCTTGCAGCTGACCGGCACGCTGACAAAGAGTATGATCGCAAAGAACACGTTCGAGGGTACGATCTGGATGAGCGGCGTCGACGGGCTCGACACGCCGCTTGCCATGCACCTGACGCGCGAGGACGGCCGCTGGAGCGGGTATTTCACCGACGAGAACGGTCAGCCGACGGGCGCGTCGAGCGATCTGGCTGAGATCAACGCCGGGAAGAACTTCGACGATATCGTCATCATCTTCTGGGACACGCGCGAACAGAAGGAGGACGGCGGGATCTCCGCGAGCTTCGACGCTGCTACCGCGCACTTCGCAGCGGTGGGCGCGGCCAACCGCAGAGTCGCGCTGACGCTGTTCCGGAGTTATTATCCGGTCACTATAGACAAATAACTGATAATCCGTTTGTGTATTTCGTACAATGCCACCCTTGATTTTTTGCCCGGCAGCGCGTATACTGCTGCTGTACGAAGGATCAAAACAGAAATTGCATGGGAGGCAATGAACATGAAACTGAAAAACATCAAGGAAGTCGAAGAATTCCGCAAGGTCATCCACGCCTGCACCGGCGATGTGTATCTCAAGAGCCAGCAGGGCGATGTGTTCAATCTGAAAAGCGCGCTGAGTGAGTATATCGCGCTCGGCCAGCTGCTGTCGGAGCAGGGCGACAATCTCGAACTCTTCGCCGACAAGCGCGAGGATGAAGCGCTGCTCATCGGATTCCTGCGTCAGCTGGACATTGAAAACGGCGAAGCCTGAACGTACATAAAAAAGGCCCTGTTCCGATGGAACAGGGCCTTTTTGCGTGATTTACAACGCGCCGGGATGACGCGGGATATACGAGCCCTCGGGCCCGATTTTGATCTCGCCGCGGTCGACGGCAAGCCGGCCGCGCAGATAGACCTGCGCGGTGGAGCCGTGCGTCCGGAAGCCCTCATAGGGCGTGTAGCCTGCGGCGGACGCCTGATTTTCCGCGGAAATGACCGTGTCGGCTGCCGGGTCGTAGACGACGATGTCGGCGTCACTGCCCGGGGCAAGCACGCCCTTGCGCGGGTACGCGCCATAGAGCCGCGCAGGATTTTCCGACAGCAGCGCGCACATCTGCTCCTTCGTGATGCGGCCCTCGGCCACGCCCGCGGAGTAGAGCAGCACGCCGCGCGTCTCCACGCCGGGCAGACCGCCGGGAATCTTCGTGAAATCGCCGCGCCCGGCGTCCTTCTGCTTGAGGGTAAAGCTGCAATGGTCGGTGGAGACGGTCTGCACCGCGCCGTTGGCCAGCGCCTTCCACAGAACTTCCTGATCTTCCTTTTTGCGCATCGGCGGCGCGCAGATATACCGCGCGGACGCGGAATAGTCGTCCTGGTAGTAAACGCTGTCGTCGAGCAGCAGGTAGTGCGGGCACGTCTCAACATAGACCTTCTGCCCGCGCGCCCGCGCGCGCATGACCTCGTCCAGCGCTTCCTTCGTGCTCAGGTGGACGATCACGATCGGCACGTCCGCGACCTCGGCGATGCGCAGCAGATGCGCCACGGCCTCGGCCTCCAGCGGGTTCGGGCGGCATTCGGGATGCGACGACGGCGCCATCTTGCCGTCTTTTTTATGCTGCGCGATGAGCGCGTCGATCACGCCCGCGTTTTCGCAGTGGACGCCCGCGATGCCGCCGTATTTTTTGAGCTCCAGCAGCGCGGAGAACAGATCCTGATCGCCGATCATCATCGCCGGGTACGTCATGTACATCTTAAAGGAAGGAATACCGGCCTGGAACATCGCCGGGATCTCGTTTCTGATGCCCTCGTTCCAGTCGTCGATGGTCATGTGGAAGCTGTAATCGCAGCTCGAACGGCCGTCGGCCTTTTTGTGCCACAGGTCAAGCCCGTAGCCCAGCGTCTCACCCTTGTTCGGGCACGCGAAGTCAATGACCATCGTCGTGCCGCCGCGGATGGCGCTGCGCGTGCCGGTGTCGAAGTTGTCGGCGGTCGTCGTGTTGCAGACGTCGAGATCGAAGTGCGTGTGCGCGTCGATAAAGCCCGGGAACAGGAGCTTGCCCGTCACGTCGACGACCTTTGCGTCCGCGCAGGACAGGTTTTCGCCGATCGCTTCGATCTTCTCGCCGCCAATCAGCACGTCGGCCACGCGGGAAGCGGCCGCGGAGACGACCGTGCCGCCCTTGAGTAATGTTTTCATGAAAACGGAACTTCCTTTCAGTAAAATTCTTATTTTACGCCGGTGGAGCCGAAGCCGCCGCGCGCCGTATCGCTGAGCGCGGCGCACTCCTCGAATGTGATGGGCGGCTGGACTTCGTAAATGCGGAACTGGCAGATGCGGTCGCCCTTTTCGATGACGGTGTCGCGCGTGGCGTAGACGGGCAGCTTCCATTCGTCGGTCGTGCCGCAGTAGCTGTTGTCGATGACGCCGACGGAGTTGGCCTGCAAAATGCCCCAGCGCTTGAACGTGGACGAGCGCGGCGCGGTGCGCGCCTCATACCCTGCGGGCAGCCGCATCGACACGCCTAGCGGAATGAGCGCGAAATCGCCCGCGCGGAGCGTCATTGTTTCGGCGCAGTACAGATCGATCCAGTCGCCCTTGTCGGTCTTTTGCAGGCGCGGCAGATCGTCGGAAAAATAGTGGATCTGGATGGTGGGCATAGAAACCTCCTATTGTGTCTCGTCCCAGAGGACGACGGAACCGGACTTCAGGCTTGCGGGCACGTCGATGAGCCGCTGGTTGGAAGAGCCGCGGAAGCGCAGATTCAGATTTTTGCGCGCCAGCACGAACGGCCCGTCGACCAGCACGTCGATGTACGACAAAAGCTCCTGCGTGACCGGCCACGGGCCGAGCTTCCCGGCCAGAATGTCGCGGTCGAACAGATATCCGGAAAACGCCCAGATGGACTTGCCGGGCAGCTCTTTGCGGATGCGGCGCGAGAGCGCAAGCAGCGCAGGCTGGTTCTGCGGCTCAAAGGGCTCGCCGCCAAGATACGTGATCCCGCGGATATAGCCCGGCGCCAGCGCGGCGAGGACGCGGTCCTCCGCAGCGCGGTCAAACGGTTCGCCGTAATCAAAATCCCACGCGATCTCGTTGAAGCAGCCCTCGCACCGGTGCGTGCAGCCCGACACGAACAGGCTCACGCGCACGCCGGGGCCGTTGGCGATGTCACACGTCTTGAGTTCTGCGTAATTCATAGCTGCGCCCTCCTTTTTTCTATCGTAACACGCACCCTGCGGATTTGCAACAAAAAACCGCCCCGGCGGCTATGAGGCGGCATTTATTGACAAAATGTTTGGAATATGGTAGAATAAAAACGGTTCTTATGAACCCCAAGGGCACCAAAACAGCGACGGGCGGTTTGACCCCGGAATTCCCCTTGAAAGGGGGTGTTCCGATGCCGATCACATTGACATTCCATATCTTTGGATTGACAGTTACGATCCGCATAAACGGGCGAAACCGCCACTCTGGCAAGTGACGGTTTCGAGATATGATTTCTCTTAACTTACATTAACCGGGGACAAACCGCTTGTCGAGGTGTCCTTTGGTTATTTTTATTATAGCACACGGCGGGGAATTGTCAAGGCGCCGGCTCGTTGGCGGCGATGGCTGCGCGGCAGGCGTCGACGAACGCCTGTCGGACGGGCTCCGGAGAGACGATCTGCGCGCGCGCACCGAATGAGGCCAGCCAGCCGAAGAAATTCGGCGACACGGCGATCTGCACCGTGCAGAAAAAGGCGTCCGGGCCGTCGGGGATGAGCATGGCCTCGCGGCCGAAGCGGTCGATGACCACACCGGATAAAGACCGGTCGAAGCGCAGGCGCACCTGCTCCTGCTCACCGGAGAACATACCGAACACGCCGCGGCCGTACTGCGAAAGGTCGAGCGCGCGCGTGACGCTGTCGGAATAGCGCGGCTCGCCGGTCAGCGTGATGTGCGCCATCTTGTCCACGCGGTAGTGCGTGAGCCCGTGGCGCTCGGAGTGCGCGATGAGATAGTAATTTTCCTCCTGCCAGCAAAGCGCGTATGGACTGGCGTCGTAATCGCCCGGGCGGTAGCGCCGGGAAAAATCGACGTCAAAGTCAAAATAGCGGAAGCGGATGCGGCTGTTGCGCGCGATGGCCTCGTGCAGCAGGTCGACGGAGTAATAGATGCTCTCGTTCATCGTCTTGACCCGGCCCGAGACGACCACCTGCCGTCTGAGACTCCCGGCCTCGTGGACGCTTGCGAGCGTTTCAAGCTTGGAGATCAGCTGCATGGATTTCTTTTCCGTCAGAAACCGGCTCGACTGCACCGCGTCGACGAGCAGCTTCAGCTCCGGCAGCTCAAACGGCCGCGAGGCGAGAAAATACCCGCCGTTCGGGCCGCGCGCGGCGAGAATATCCATGCCGAACTGCTGCAAGCACGCGATGTCGTCATAGACGCTCTTGCGTTCGGCTTTGATGCCGCGCGCAGCGAGCGCATCGAGGATCTCCGTCATGCTGAGCGGGTGGTTTTCATCCGACCGCCGCTCAAAAAGCTCCTTGAGGACGAGCAGCTTCAGTTTCTGGTTTGACGATCTTGCCATATGCCCACGCCCCTTTTTGCATCTTATAAATTATTGTACAGATTTCCTGCGCGCGCATCAAGCGAGAATTGAAGATTTTCCGCGTCTGTGATAGAATATCTGTATCTATCGATCGGAGGGGACTGCTTTTGCTGTATCTGGGCTGCCATCTGTCCTCGTCCAAGGGCTTTGAAGCCATGGGCAGGACCGCGCTGACGCTCGGCGCGAATACATTTCAGTTTTTTACCCGCAATCCGCGCGGCGGCGCGGCGAAAGCCGTCGATCCTGCGGATGCGGCCGCGCTGTGCGCCATGCAGGCGCGCGGCGAGATCGGACGGATCGTTGCACACGCGCCGTATACGGTCAATCCCTGCTCCAAAGACGAGCGCACGCGCGAGTTTGCGCGGCAGACGCTTGCGGATGATCTGCGGCGCATGGAGTTTGTGCCCGGGAATTATTATAACTTCCATCCCGGCAGCCATGTCGGCCAGGGTGTGGAGACAGGCGTCGAAGAGATCGCCGCGTGCCTCGATGCCGTGATGTTTGAAGGCCAGCGGACGACGGTCCTGCTTGAGACGATGGCCGGCAAGGGAAGCGAGGTCGGCGGCCGGTTCGAAGAGCTGCGCGCCGTCATCGACCGCTGCAAATGGGGAAGTCTTCTCGGCGTGTGCCTTGACACGTGCCACGTGTCGGACGCCGGGTATGACATCGTGAACGACCTCGACGGCGTGCTCGCAGAATTTGACCGCGTCGTGGGTCTCGGGCGGCTGAAGGCGCTGCATCTCAACGACAGCAAAAACCCCTGCGGCGCGCATAAAGACCGGCATGAGAAGATCGGCGAGGGGTATCTCGGCGTCGAGACGTTCCGCCGCGTCGTGAACCACCCGGCGCTGCGGGGCTTGCCGATGGTGCTTGAAACGCCGAACGAACTGGACGGCTACGCGGCCGAGATCGCGCTTTTACGTACGCTTGCGGAATAAGGAAAAGGAGGAACGCGCTTGAATCAGAAAGACGATAAGATCTATGTCAAATGGGCGCTGACGGCGCTCGTCGTGGTGTTCGCCAGCATTCTGCTCGTCGTGATCTTTACGAATCTGCCGGGCTTTTTCGCCATGCTGCAAGGGCTGCTTGCGATCCTCGCGCCGCTCATCTACGGCGTTGTGATCGCCTTCCTGCTCAACCCGATCGTCCGGTTTATCGACAGCCGCCTGCGGCCGCTGCTGACGGAAAAAACAAAGTGGAAGCCGGAGGCTGTCGGGCATCTGAGCCGCGCGGCGGGCATCGTGGCGGCGCTGATCGTGGCGGCGCTGATCCTGTACGCATTTTTCTCGATGCTGCTGCCACAGCTGTATGAGAGCGTCGTCGGCATCATCGACAACGCGGAAAATTATTACACCAGCATCGACCGCTGGCTGACGAATATCTTTGAGGATAATCCCGAGATCCGCGTCTATGTCGATTCTGCGCTGTCCAAGGCGTATGAGTTCATCGACAACTGGTTCAAGACCACGTTTTTGCAGGACGTGCAGAAGCTCATCACCACGCTGACGACGTCGGTCGTGGCCGTGGTCAAAAGTCTTCTGAATTTCTTCATCGGCGTCGTGGCCTCGGTCTACATCCTGTGGTCCAAGGACACGTTCCACGCGCAGGCGAAGAAGATCATCGTCGCGTGCTTCCAGCCGAAACGCGCCGACCATATGTTCTATATCGGCCGCAACATCTATCGCGTGTTCAACGGCTTCGTCATCGGCAAGATCGTCGACTCGGCGATCATCGGCGCGCTGTGCTACGTGGGCCTGCTGATCCTGAAAATGCCCTACCCGGCGCTCGTTGCGACGGTCGTCGGCGTGACGAACGTCATCCCGTTCTTCGGGCCGCTGATCGGCGCGATCCCGAGCGCGTTTTTGATCCTGCTCGTCAATCCGTTGCAGGCGTTCTATTTTGTGATCTTTGTCTTCATCCTCCAGCAGCTTGACGGCAACGTCATCGGCCCCAAGATCCTGGGCAATACCGTGGGTATCTCGGGCTTCTGGGTGCTCGCGTCGATCACCATCGCGGCGAGCCTGTTCGGCTTTGCGGGCATGATCCTCGGCGTGCCGGTATTTGCGATCTTGTATATGCTCATCTCCGACGACGTCAACGACCGGCTGCGCAGAAAGCACCGCACGACCGAGACGGCGGCGTATTTCGCCGTCGACCGGGTGGACGATCTGCCCGATCCTGCGGAGCCGGCGCACGAAGAAACGGAGCAGCCGCTATGAGGGATGCCCTGACCGCGTTTTTTTCGCAGTTTGCGCCCGTTTCGTGGCTGCGGTATGTGTTTCCGCTGCTGGCACTGGGGATCCTCATCCGCTGCGCGGTGAGTCTTCTGACGTTCCGCCGCGAACCGGAGGTCTGGGCCTGGCTGACGACGCCCGACGGCGCGCATATCCCCGTCACGCACTGGGAGAGTCTCATCGGCCGCGGCGCGGGCTGCGACGTGCAGCTCGGCTATCCGACCGTCTCGCGCACACACGCGGTGCTGACGCGCTATGACGACGGCAGCTGGACGATCTCCGACGCGCACTCCAAATCGGGCGTGTTTTTAAACGGCAAGCAGACTGCGCTGGCCGCCGTGCGCTTCGGCGACATCATTACGATGGGCGGCGTCAACTTTACGCTTGTGCCGCTCACCAAAGAGCAGGAGCGCATCCAGGCCGGCACGCGCACACGCGCGGGTCTGGCCGTGCGTCAGGCGCCGACGCTGCTGCTTCTGACGCTGTTTCAGATCCTGGCCGTGTTCCAGCTCGTGAGCGGCGGCGCAGACCCCATGCTGACCGTCAGTGCCGTCGGCGGCCTGATGGCGCTGCAATGGGTGCTGTATCTGGCGATGCGCCTGCTGCGCCGCACGGGCTTTGAGGTGGAGACGCTGGCCTTTTTCCTGAGCACGATGGGCCTCTGCGTCGTCTCAAGCTCCGCGCCGGAGAGCCTGAAAAAGGAATTTCTCGCCATCACGGCGGGCGTCGCGGCGTTCGTGTTCGTCTGCTGGTCGCTGCGCGATCTGTCCCGGGCCAAGGCTGTGCGCTATCTGGCCGCGGTCGCGGGCATGGGCCTTCTGGTGTTCAACCTTGCCTTCGGCGTGGAAAAATTCGGCGCGCGCAACTGGATCCAGCTTGGCGGCGTGTCGTTCCAGCCGTCGGAGCTGGTGAAGGTCTGCTTCATCTACGTCGGCGCGTCGACGCTCTCGCGCCTGATGGCCAAGCGCAACCTGACGCTGTTCATCGCCTACTCCGCGGCCATCTGCTGCTGTCTGGCGCTGATGAAGGACTTCGGCACGGCGGTCATCTTCTTCGTCGCCTTCCTCGTCGTCGCGTTCATGCGCTCCGGAAACTTTGCGACCATCGCGCTGGCCGTCGCCTCGACGGGCTTCGCGGGCATTCTGCTGCTGCGGTTTCTGCCGTATGCGCGCAACCGGTTTGAGGCGTGGGGCCACGTGTGGGACTATGCCCTCACGACCGGCTATTCCCAGACGCGCTCGATGATGTGCATCGCCTCGGGCGGCCTGTTTGGCCTCGGGCCGGGGAAGGGCTGGCTCAAATACGTCGCCGCGTCCGATACCGACCTCGTCTTCGCCTTCGTGTCGGAGGAATGGGGTCTGCTGCTGGCGATTTTGATGGTCGCGTGCATCGTGATCCTCGCGTGCTTTGCGGTGCGTTCGGCGCCGGCCGGGCGCAGCTGCTTCTATACGATCGGCGCGTGCGCCGCCGTGACCGTCATGGTCACGCAGACGATCCTCAACGTATTCGGTATGGCCGATTTCCTGCCGCTGACGGGCGTGACGTTCCCGTTCGTTTCAAACGGCGGATCGAGTATGCTCTGCGTCTGGGCGCTGCTCGGCTTTATCAAGGCCGCCGACACGCGGCAGAACGCTTCGTTCGCCATCCGTCTGCCGCGCGGCGTGAAGCCTGCCGCGGACGAACCGGCGGACGCTCCGGAAGAGCCTGCGTCCGCGCCTGCGGCGGATGACGACGCCGTCTGGCGTCCGGACGGAGAAAAGGAGGCGCGGACATGAAAAAAGTATCGCGCCGCGCGCTGTTCGCGCTGGCGCTGGCGCTGGTTCTGGCTGTGGGGACGCTGGCCTTCGGCGTGAAATACGCCGTCAACGCCGAAAAATGGGTCACATTTTCCGGTTCTCCGCACGTCTACACCGGCACGAACCTCACCGGCGGCAAAATTTACGACCGCATGGGCGTGCGCATCCTGAATACCACCGACGGGCGCGTCTACAGTGCCGACGCGGCGGTCCGCACCGCGACGGTCCACCTGCTCGGCGACCGCTACGGCTATATCAGCGCGCCGCTGCTTGGCAATTTCGCCGAGCAGATGATCGGCTACGACAAAATTTCCGGACTCAACGAGGCCGCCAAGGGCACGGCCAGCGCGCGGCTGACCATCAGCGCCGACGTGCAGACGGCTGCCCTACGGGCGCTCGGCAGCTACCATGGCACCGTCGGCGTGTATAACTATCAGACGGGCGAAATTCTCTGCGCCGTGACGAGCCCCAGCTACGACCCCGACAATATCCCCGACATCGCAGGCGACACGACCGGCGCGTATGACGGCGTGTATCTCAACCGCTTTTTTGACGCGGCCTATACGCCGGGCTCGATCTTCAAGCTCGTGACGACGGCCTGCGCGCTGGAAAATCTCCCGGATGCGCAGTCGCTGACCTTCACCTGCACCGGCGAGACGATCATCGGCGGGCAGAAGATCGTCTGCATGGGCACGCACGGCACGATCTCGATGGCGCAGGCGCTGGCGCACTCGTGCAACGTCTATTACGGCGAACTCGCCGCCAAACTCGGCGCGGACGCGCTGCAAAAGACCGTGGATGCGCTGGGGCTCACCGGCGCGCTCGCGTGCGACGGCTATACCGCGCGCTCGACGGTCGATCTGTCGGACGCGGACGAGGGCAGCGTTGCCTGGGCCGGCATCGGCCAGTATACCGACCAGATCACCGCCGTGCAGTTTTTGTGTTACATGGGCGTGATCGCAAACGGCGGCGCGGCCGCCGAGCCGTACCTGATGCAGAAAATCTCCCGCGCAGGGCAGACGGTCTACGAAGCGCAGACTGCCTCCACGGGGCAGCTTCTGAGCGAACAGACCGCCGCCGCGCTCGGCACGATGATGCGCAGCGCGGTCGTGAATCAATACGGCGCGTGGCAGTTCGGCAGCCTGACGGTCTGCGGCAAGACCGGTACTGCCGAGCGCGAAAACGGCCCGTCCGACGCCATGTTCGCGGGCTTTGTGCAGGACGCGGCGTACCCGCTGGCGTTCGTCGTGTTCGTCGAGCAGGGCGGCTCCGGATCGCAGATCGCCGTGCCGGTCGCGGCGAAGGTCCTCGAGGCCTGCAAGACGCTGCTTGACACGCCGAATCCCAACGAGTAAACCGCATACACGCGGGAAAGCTAACCGAAAAGTACCAGAACAGATGAGGAGCGCAGCATGGATAACGAACACAACGAAAAAATGAATTACAGCTTCGAGCCCGTCGGGGACGCGCCGCAGCCGCAGCCGGCCTCGCGCGAGGTCTTTGCGCAGGCGCGGCAGGAGTGCCGCCGCAACAAGCATACGGGCCTGAAGATCGCGGCGCTGCTGGCCGCGGTGGCGATCATCGCGGGCGTCGGCGGGTCGATGCTGACAAAGGCCATCGACGCCATCGGGCAGAAGAACCTTGCCGAGCAGGAAGCGGCCCAGACCGCTGCCGCGCAGCCCGTGCCCGACGTTGCGCCCGAATCGCCCGCAGAACCGGCCGAAACGGAGAAGCCCTACCGGCTCGAGACCGCGCCGCTGCCCGATGCGCTGCCGTCCAACGCAGGCAGCAAGACGCTCACGCCGAGCCAGGTCTATCAGATGAACGTCGGCGCGGTCTGCGGCATTGCGACCGAGGTCACGACGAACGTCTGGGGCCAGACGGCCACGAATTCCTGCACCGGCAGCGGCTTTGTCCTGACCGCGGACGGATATATCGTCACGAATAACCACGTCGTCGCCGACGCGGACGACGGCACGATCGTCGTGCGCCTCTATTCCGGTGCGGAATACCCCGCCGCCGTCGTCGGGACCGACAGCATGAACGATGTTGCGCTTCTGAAGATCGACGCGGCGGACCTGCAAACCGTCACGGTCGGCGATTCTGACGCGATCGAGGTCGGCGAGACGGTCGAGGCCATCGGCAATCCCCTTGGCGAGCTGACCTTCACGATGACCGCCGGGTATATCAGCGCGCTCGACCGCGAGATCAACACCGACGGCGCACCGATCAATATGCTCCAGACCGACGCGGCCATCAACGCGGGCAACTCGGGCGGGCCGCTGTTTGACATGAACGGCAACGTCATCGGCATCACGACGGCCAAATATTCCGGGTCCACGGCCTCCGGCGCGTCGATCGAGGGCATCGGCTTCGCCATCCCGATCAACGACGTGCTGCGCGTGGTCTATGATTTGCAGCAGTACGGCCGCGTCGTCGGCCGGGCGTATCTCGGCGTGACCGTGCAGGAGCTGGACGCGACGGTTGCCGCGACGTACAATCTCCCCTGCGGCCCGCAGATCGTCACGGTCGAGCCGGGCAGCTGCGCCGAGAAAGCCGGGATGCAGCCGAGCGACATCATCATCGAGTTCGACGGCCGCGAGATCGGCTCGTACACCGACCTTGCCTCCGCGCTCAGCAAGCGCCGCGCGGGCGACACCGTCACGATGAAGATCTACCGCGCCGGCGCGCGGCTCGATCTGACGCTGACGCTGGACGAGCGTCCCGGCGAGGATGAGATCGCCGCGTCCGAGGCCGCCGCGCAGGATCAGATCGGCGGCCAGTCCGATTCCTCCGGGGACTACACCATCCCGGGCTTCGAGGATTACGATTTCGGCTTCGGCAACTGAAAAAAGCACAAAAACACGCCCGCAGATGCACATCTGCGGGCGTGTTTGCCTGTATTTACGCCTGAAGCGCGGCGATGACCTCGTCATACGCCGGGACGGAATCGGCTGCGCCGGGCCGTGTGACGGCGATGGCGCTGGCCATCGACGCCAGGCGCAGCGTCTGCTCCACCGGCAGACCGTCGGCCATGCCGCGGATAAAGTAGCCGATGAACGTGTCGCCCGCGGCCGTCGTGTCGACGGCGTTGACCGAAAAGGCCGGGATGCGGACGGTGTCGTGCGCGCCGCGGTAGAGGCAGCCTGCGCTTCCCATCGTCAGCATCACGCCGCACTGCGGGTACGCTTCGTGCAGCGTGTCGGCGATGCGCTCAAAATTTGTCTCGCCCGACAGACCGCCGCCCTCGACCTCGTTGACGATCAGCCACGTGAGCTTGTCCAGCGGGTAATCCCGGATCTCGTCCTGATACGGCGCGGCGTTGAATGCCACGCGGATACCCGCTTCGTGGCAGCGCTCGATGATATATGGGATCTCGTTGATCTCGTTCTGTAAAACGGCGATGTCGCCGGGCGCGAAGTGCGAAAGCACGCCGTCGATGTAGTCATGCGTGAACTGGTGGTTCGTGCCGGGGTAGAGGATGATGCAGTTCTGCCCGGCTTCGTCGACCTGGATGATCGCGTGGCCGTTGGCGCCTTCGCCCGCGCGGATGAGACTCGTGTCGACGCCCTTTTCCTGCATCTTCTGCACGAGGAACCCGGCCTCCGGGCCGATCAGGCCCGCGTGGTAAACCGCGAGGCCCGCCTGGGCCAGCGCGACGGACTGATTGAGCCCCTTGCCGCCGCAGCCGGCCGTGCGCGCCTTGCATGGCGCAGTCTCGCCGGGGCGGATAAAGTGCGCCATCTGATAGACATAGTCGATATTCATGGAACCGATGTTAACAACCTTCATGGTAAATCCTCCGTTGCGGCATCTGCCGCTTTCTTTGTCCTTATTATATCCCTGCACAAAAAGTATGTCAATGACGCCCCTTTTTTTGCCGAAATATCCATTGACTTTTCTGCTGCAAATCGCTATAATGGCCCCAAGATCAAAAGAAAGGAGCCGAACACGATGACGGGTTACACGATCACCATGATGATGTCGATGCGCATGTGCTTCATGTGCATGATTTCCCGTGCTCAAAATTCGGCTCGCCTTGTTTCCGAATAAACCAATTCCGGTGTAGAATATCAGGAATTTGGAGCTGAGAAACGATGTGAGTTTCCCGGCTCATTTTTATTGCTTTATAAAAGCATACTGTTTCAGTCAGTTTCCTCAGAAATATGCAGACGGAAGGAGCTTTTCCCATGATCGAGTTAAAGCACCTCGGCAAGATCTATACCTCCGCCTCCGGAAGCGTCGAAGCGCTGAAGGATGTAAACCTCACCATCGCCGACGGCGAGATCTTCGGCATCATCGGCCTGTCCGGTGCAGGCAAATCGACGCTCGTGCGCTGCATCAACCTGCTGGAGCGGCCGACGTCCGGTGAGGTGTGGGTCGACGGCAAAAACCTCACCGCGCTTGACCGGAAGGAGCTTCTCGCCATGCGGCGGCAGATCGGCATGATCTTCCAGAGCTTCAACCTGCTCGAGCAGCGCTCGGTCCTGCGCAACGTCTGCTTCCCGCTGGAGATCGGCGGCACGCCGAAGGCGGAGGCAAAAAAGCGCGCGGAGGAGCTTTTGAACATCGTCGGCCTCGGGGACAAGGCCGCGAGCTATCCGTCGCAGCTCTCCGGCGGCCAGAAGCAGCGCGTGGCCATCGCCCGCGCGCTGGCTACGAATCCGAAGTATCTGCTGTGCGACGAAGCGACCAGCGCGCTCGACCCCAACACGACGCGCGCGATCCTCGAGCTGCTGCGCGAGATCAACAAAACGCTCGGCGTCACGATCATCATCATCACGCATGAGATGAAGGTCATCGACCAGATCTGTGACCGCGTCGCGGTCATCGATCATTCCTCCATCGCCGAGGAAGGCAAGGTTGCCGACGTCTTTACCAATCCGCAGTCCGCCATCGCGCGGGAGCTGGTTCTGCCGCAGGAGCGGCCCGTGCTCGATTCCACGACCGGCGGCAGAAAGCTCCGCCTGATCTTCAACGGCGAAAACACGCAGAAGCCCGTCATTTCCGAGATGATCCTCGCCTGCCGCGCGCCGGTGAACGTGCTGTTCGCCGACACGAAATCCGTCGAGGGCGCGGCCTACGGCCATATGATCCTCGAGCTGCCGAACGACGAGCATGAGGCGGATAAGATCATCGCCTGGCTCAAAAACAGCGGCCTGACGTGGAAGGAGGAGCGGTAATATGGCAACGGAATTCTTCATGAAGCTGTGGGAGAACTACATCATCCAGCTCGGCATCTGGCAGACGGTCTATATGACCGGCCTGACGACGCTGTTTGCCTACCTCATCGGCCTGCCGCTCGGCGTGATCCTCTGGGTCACGGACAAAGACGGCCTGCACCCGAGTAAGGGCGTCAATACCGTGCTCGGCTTCATCGTGAACTTCTTCCGCTCGATCCCGGCGGTCATCCTGATGGTCGCCATGATCCCGGCGGCGCGGCTCCTGCTTGGCACGTCGACGGGCAACGGCGCGGTCATCGTCACGCTCATCATCGCCGCCGCGCCGTATGTGGCGCGCATGGTCGAATCCTCCCTCAAAGAGGTTCCCGCCGGCGTCATCGAGGCCGCGCAGGCCATGGGCTGCACGAATTTGCAGATCGTCTGCCGCGTGCTCCTGCCGGAGGCAAAGCCGTCGCTCATCTCGGGCTGCGTGATCTCCACCGTGACGATCCTCAGCTATACCGCGCTGGCCGCGACGCTCGGCGGCACGGGCCTCGGCCAGATCGCCATCATCTACGGCCATCAGCGCAGCCAGAAGCTCATCGTCTGGGTCTGCGTCCTGCTGATCGTCGTCATTGTCCAGCTCATCCAGATCCTCGGCACGGCCATCGCCCGCGCGACGGACAAACGTGCCCGCTGAAAGGAGTCATTTCCATGCGTCTCATTTTCGAGCGCCTGCTGCGCATCAACTGGCGATGCGGACGAATGTGACCGACCATGCAAAACCGTCTGTCTGTCCGCCATTTTGAAATTGATTCTGAATAAAAAGGAGATTTTATCATGAAAAAGGTTCTTGCTATCGTTCTTTCCGCGCTGCTGATCGTCGCGGCCCTCGCCGGCTGCGCCGCCAAGGAGACCCCGGCCGCCGAAACGCCCGCTGCCGCCGAAACCCCCGCCGCTTCCACCGAACTGGAAGTCCTGAAGGTCGGCGCATCCTCCACGCCGCACGCCGAGATCCTCGAGCAGGTCAAGGACGCGCTTGCCGC
The DNA here is from genome assembly GCA_934670025.1 of uncultured Oscillospiraceae bacterium. Lineage (GTDB taxonomy): Bacteria > Bacillota > Clostridia > Oscillospirales > Oscillospiraceae > CAG-170. Next base: position 92,849 of record CAKUOS010000001.1, on the reverse strand, counting down.
CGAGGGTTATGACCTCCAGATCGTTGTTTACGACGACTATGTCCTGCCGAACCAGTCTCTGGCCGACGGCTCTCTCGACGCCAACTACTTCCAGCATACCCCGTACCTCAACAGCTTCAACGCCTCCAACGGCACCGATCTCGTCTCCGCCGCCAAGATCCACTATGAGCCGTTCGGCCTGTACTCCAACGACGTCAAGTCCGTCGCCGATATCGCTTCCGACGCGACCATCCTGATCCCGGCTGACGATTCCAACGAGACGCGCGCGCTGCTTCTTCTGGCCCAGGAAGGCCTCATCGAGCTCCCGGCTGACGCTTCCGCCGAAAAGGGCGTGACCACGCTCGACATCGTCGACGCCAAGGGCCACGACGTGCAGGCGCTCCAGGCCGATACCGTCCCCGCGCAGCTGGCCAACGCCAACCCCGGCACTGTCGCCGTCATCAACGGCAACTATGCCCTCCAGGCCGGTCTGCACGTCTCCGATGCGCTGGCCATCGAGGACGCTTCCGGTGACGCCGCCCAGACCTACGCCAACATCGTCGCCTGCCGTGCCGGTGAAGAGAACTCCGCCAAGATCCAGGCGCTCGTCAAGGCTCTCCAGTCCGACGCTGTGAAGACCTACATCGAAAACACCTACAACGGCGCTGTCGTCGCCATCTTCTAAGTTCCCCAATACAAAGCAGCCCGCCACGGCGGGCTGCTTTTTTGCTTATTTCATGAATTTTTTGACCAGCTTCAGCTTTTTCTCCGAATACGGGTGATAGCGCATCGGCAAATCGAGCCACGTGGCCTTTTTGACGATCGAGCGCGCGTGCGTGAACGTCTCAAAGCTCTTTTTCCCGTGATAGCTGCCCATGCCGCTGTGTCCCACGCCGCCGAAGGGCATATGCGTCGTGGCCAGATGGATGATGGTGTCGTTGATGCAGCCGCCGCCAAACGAGCAGCTGTCCAGCACCTTCCGCTCGGTTCGTTTGTCGGACGTGAACAGATACAGGGCCAGCGGCTTTTCGCGGCTGCGGATGAATGCGATCGCCTCGTCCAGCGTCTCGTATTCCAGCATCGGCAGAACCGGCCCGAAGATCTCCTCCTGCATGACGGGGCTGTCGGGCGAAACGCCGTCCAGCAGCGCCGGCGCGATGAAGCGCGTTTTTTCGTCCGATTCCCCGCCGATAACGGCGGTCTGGCCTGCGAGCAATCCCCTGACGCGCGTAAAATGCTTTTCCGACACGATGACCGGCATCTCGTCCATGTTCCCGTCCGGGAAAAATTCGCGCAGCGCCGCGCGGTAGGCTTCGATAAACGGGGCCTTGACCGTCTTCTGGATGAGCAGATAATCAGGCTCGACGCACGTCTGCCCGGCGTTCAGGACCTTGCCGAACGCGATGCGCCGCGCGGCGAGCTTCAGATCAGCCGTCTCGTCGACGATGACGGGGCTCTTGCCGCCAAGCTCCAGCGTCACGGGCGTGAGGTGCTTTGCCGCGGCCTCCATGACCGTCTTGCCGACGGCGACGGAGCCGGTAAAGAAGATCGTGTCGAACCGCTGCGCGAGCAGCGCGCAGTTCTCCGCGCGGCCGCCCTCGACCGCGGCGATATACCGCTCGTCAAACGTCTCGCGGATGAGCTTTGCGATGGCCGCGCTCGTCGCGGGCGCGTAGGCCGACGGCTTGACCACGGCGCAGTTGCCGCCCGAGATCGCGCCGACCAGCGGCGACAGACACAGCTGGATGGGATAGTTCCACGGTGCGACGATGAGCGCCGCGCCATACGGCTCGGGCGAGACGAAGCTCTTCGCTGCGAACTGCGCCAGCGGCGTCGGCACGTGCCGTTCGCGCATCCAGCCCTTCAGGTGCTTTAAGTGGAAGCGCACCTCCTCCAGCACCATGCCCGTCTCGCACATATAGACCTCCATCGGCGATTTGCGGAAGTCCTGATACATGGCCGCCTCAAACAGCGGCTCAAACGCGCGCAGCGCCTGCTGTAGTTTTTTCAGCTGCGCCATACGGAACGCATACGGCCGCGTTGCGCCGGTTGCAAAATAGTCCTGCTGCGCGCGCACAAGCTGTTCGATGTCCATAGCCTCGTCTCCTTTTTCCGTTTGCCCTCTATTATACCTGCGCGCGCGCCCGGACGCAAGTTTATTTGCTTTTGCGGTCGGTCATGCGCAGCAGCAAAACCGCCGCAACGATCACGCCCGTCACAACAAAGATCCCGGCCATACCCTTGCCCATGATGGGCAGCGTCTGTAAAAATGCTTCGTACTGCATAAATTGCGCCTCCTTACAGCAAGTTCAGGAGCAACCCGCCCGCGATGACGGACGCGACCTGCCCGGACACATTGACGCCCACGCACTGCATGAGCAGATAGTTCTGCGGATCCTCCCTGATGGCCATCTTGTACACCACGCGCGCCGACATCGGGAACGCCGAAATGCCGCACGCGCCGATCATCGGATTGAGCTTTTTCTCCCGCGGCAGGAACAGATTGACGAGCTTCGCCACCATCACGCCGCCGGCCGTGTCAAATACGAACGCCACGAGGCCCAGCGCCATGATGAGGAGCGTCTGCTTCGTCAGAAACACGTCCGCCTGCATCCGCACGGCGATGGTCAGGCCGAGGAAGAGCGTGATGAGGTTCGAGAGCGTCTTCTGCGCCGTCTCCGACAGCGAATCCAGCACGCCGCACACCCGGATGAGGTTGCCGAACATCAGAAAGCCCACCAGCGCCACGCTGCGCGGCGAGACGATGCCGCACACGACGGTAATGAGGATGGGGAACAGGATCTTCGTGCGCTTCGAGACGGCGTTCTGCCGGTACGGCATCCGGATGCAGCGCTCATGCTTCGTCGTGAGCGCGCGGATGACCGGCGGCTGCACGATGGGAACCAGCGCCATATACGAATACGCCGCGACCATGATCGCACCGAGGTAATTGGACTTCAGAAAGTTCGCCATAAAGATCGCCGTCGGGCCGTCGGCCGCGCCGATGATGCCGATGGCGGCCGCGTCTTTGATCGGGAAGCCGAGCAGCGCCGCGAGGCTGAACGTAAAGAAAATACCGAACTGCGCCGCCGCGCCGAAGATCATGAGCTTCGGGTCGTTCAGCAACGGCTCAAAATCGATCATCGCGCCGATACCGACGAACAGTAAAAGCGGAAACAGCTCATTGGCGATCCCCGCGTCAAACAGCACGTTCAGGACGCCGATCTCCTCCGCGCCGTCCAACACCTGCGTTACCGCACCGGACAACGGCAGATTCACCAGGATCGCGCCGAAGCCCATCGGCAGCAGCAGCGCCGGCTCCATGTCGCGTTTGATCGCCAGATAGATGAGCAGCCCGCCGATCACCCACATCACCAGCTGCTGCCACGTCAGATTTCCCACGTTTGCAAATAACTGCGCCACAAAAAGTTCCTCCCGGATGTAAATTTGGATAAAAAGAAAAGACCTTTACCAAAGCATACAGGATGCTTCGGTAAAAGTCTCACAATTTCAGTCGTCTGCGGGCGAAACGCCGTATTGACGCAGACGACGCGGGAAGACCCGCCTGTTACTCCCTTTTATCTTGCAATCTATTTAAGCATAAATTCTGCCGCACGTCAAGTGCGCCGTGCCTTCTTAACGGCGGCTTAATAGCTGCTGATGGGCAGCGACTCGTCGTCCGTGCCCTTCTGCACGTCGCGGATGACGATGTCATAGCTGTAATTGTCGTTGACGTGTACCGTCACGCGGTCGCCCTTTTTGTGGCCCATGACGGCCTTGCCGACGGGCGATTCCTTGCTGATGAGGCCCTTGAGCGCGTTCTGCCGCAGCGTCGTGACCAGCTCGATGGTCTGCTCCTCGTCGTCCTCCTCGATATAGATCGTCACCTTGTCGAACAGGCCGATCTCGTCCGGGTTCGAGCTTGCGTCGATGACCTTCGCGGTCTTGATCATGCGCTCCAGGTACCGGATGCGGCTGTCGTTGCGGTTTTTTTCACGCTTGGCCGCCTTGTATTCAAAGTTTTCGCTCAGATCGCCGAACTCGCGCGCGGTCTTCACATCCTCCAGCAGCTGCGGCCGCAGCTGCAACCGGCGGTACTCGACCTCCTGCTCCATCTTTTTGATATCGACGGCTGTCAATTCGTCATTCATATCGTTTGCACCTCCTGTGCAGCTTGTATTTTACGCCTTTTCGGCTGAAAAGTAAAACGGATTTTGCAATTTTCCGATTGTGTGGTATGATATTGAGAATGAAACACAGAGGTGTCCGCCATGATCATCGAACCCATCGCCCATATCCATACCGATTTCCCGACGAAGTTCGGCGTGCCGCGCCAGTCGGGGCTGGCCTCCGAACTCGTCTCGACCATCGTCTTCGAGCCGCCGTACCGCAATCCGGACTGCCTGCGCGGCATTGCGGATTTTTCGCACCTGTGGCTCATCTGGGAGTTTGACAAGCTCGCGGGCGCGGGCTGGTCGCCGACGGTGCTGCCGCCGAAGCTCGGCGGCAAGACGCGCGTGGGCGTGTTCGCCACACGCTCGCCGTTCCGGCCGAATCCGCTGGGCCTTTCGTGCGTGCGCCTCGTAAAGGCGGAGCTTCACACCAAAGACGGCCCGGTCCTGTATGTCGCAGGTGCGGATCTCGTGGACGGCACGCCGCTCTACGACATCAAGCCCTATCTTCCCTATGCCGACAGCCATCCCGACGCCGTCGACGGCTTCGACGGCAGACGCGACGCAGAGCCGCTGACCATTGTCTTCCCGCCGGCGCTCGAGGCGATGATCCCGGAAGAAAAGCGCGCCGGTCTTCGCCAGACGCTTGCCTGCGGGCCGATCCCCGGCTACCAGCATGATCCGACCCGCCGCTACGGCTTCAACTTTGCGGGCTTCGACGTGCGCTTTTATATCGACGGCCGCACGCTGACGGTCGCGGAGATCGTCAAACTGTAAAAAAGCGATCCTGCCGGTTTGGCAGGATCGCCGATTTTTTGCCTTACAGCGAATCCTTCAGCTTGTCGAAGAAGCTCTTGCGCTTCGGCTGGCCGTCGTCGCCGACGGACGATTCGAGCTGCTTCAGGAGCTCCTTCTGCTCGCGCGTGAGCTTCGTCGGCGTCTCGACGACGACGGTAACGAACTGATCGCCGCGCGTCTTGTAGCCGACGTAGGGGATGCCCTTGCCGCGCAGACGGAACGTTGTGCCGGTCTGCGTGCCCTCGGGGATCTGATAGCGCACCTTGCCGTCGAGCGTCGGCACCTCGATCGACGCGCCGAGCGCCGCCTGCGTAAAGGAGATCGGCATCTGGCACATGACGTTCGCGCCGTCGCGCGTGAAGATCGGGTGCTTGCGCACGGACACGGTCACGAGCAGATCGCCGTTCGGGCCGCCATTGGAACCGGCGTTACCCTCATCGCGCACACGGAAGGACTGCCCGTCGTCGATACCGGCCGGAACCTTGACCTTGATGGTCTTCGTGTGGCGCACCTTGCCCTTGCCGCGGCAGGATGTGCAGGGGTCGGTGATGATCGTGCCGGTGCCGCCGCACTTCGGGCACGGCTGCGAGGACTGCATGGTCATGCCCATGAAGTTCTGCTGCGTGCGCACCGCGCCGGTGCCGTGGCAATACGTACAGGTCTGGGGGCTCGTGCCCTCCTTCGTGCCGGTACCGTGGCAGGTGCTGCACGTCTCGATGCGCGAATACGTGATCTCGCGTTCGCAGCCGAAGGCCGCGTCCTCAAAGCTGATCTCGATCTCGCTGACGACGTTCTGGCCCTTGCTGGGGCCTCTTCTGCGTCCGGAGGACGCCGACGCACCGCCGCCGAAAAAGTCGCCGAAGATATCACCCAGATCGCCGAAGCCGCCGAAACCGCCGCCGAAGCCGCCGAAACCGGCGTTCGGATTGAAGTTCGGATCGACGCCTGCGAAGCCGTACTGGTCGTACCGCGCCTTTTTATCCGCGTCCGACAGCACCTCGTAGGCCTCGTTGATCTCCTTGAATTTTTCCTCCGCAACCTTGTCGCCCGGATTCTGATCCGGGTGGTATTTCATCGCCAGCTTGCGGTAGGCCTTTTTGATCTCGGCGTCGGATGCGTTCTTTTCAACGCCCAACACCTCGTAATAATCCCGTTTGTTCTGATCTGCCATACTTTCTCACCTCGAATTCGGTGGGGAACAGCCGATAGGGGCGGTCTTTGCCGCCCCTATCGAACTGTACTGCACGAATTAGTTGTCCTTGACCTCTTCGTAGTCCGCGTCGACGACGCCGTCGTCGTTCGCGCCCGCCTGACCTGCCTGACCGGCGTTTGCACCGGCAGCATTCGCTTCGCCCTGCGGGGCCGCGTTCTTATAGAGCTTCTCGGACACGGCGTAGAACGCCTTCTGCACCTCGTCGGTCGCGGCCTTGATGGCGGCCAGATCGCTGCCCTTCTGCGCGGTCTTCAGCTTTTCGATGGCCTCCTTGACGGGCGCCTTGTCGCTCTCTGTGACCTTGTCGCCCATTTCGTTCAGCGTCTTTTCGGACTGGTAGATGACCTGATCGGCGTTGTTGCGGGTGTCGACCTCGTCCTTGCGGGCCTTATCCTCCGCGGCATACTGCTCCGCTTCCTTCACAGCCTTGTCGATGTCTTCCTTCGACAGGTTCGAGGACGCGGTGATGGTGATCTTCTGCTCAGCGCCGGTGCCGAGATCCTTCGCCGAGACGTTCACGATGCCGTTGGCGTCGATGTCGAACGTGACCTCGATCTGCGGAACGCCGCGGGGTGCGGGTGCGATGCCGGTCAGCTGGAACTTGCCGAGCGTCTTGTTGTCGGCAGCCATCTCACGCTCACCCTGCAGCACGTTGACCTCAACAGAGGTCTGGTTGTCGGCAGCGGTGGAGAAGACCTGGCTCTTCTTGGTCGGGATGGTGGTGTTGCGGTCGATGAGCTTGGTGAACACGCCGCCCATCGTCTCGATGCCGAGCGACAGCGGAGTCACGTCCAGCAGCAGCAGACCCTTGACGTCGCCGCCAAGCACGCCGCCCTGAATGGCTGCGCCGACAGCCACGCACTCGTCGGGGTTGATGCCCTTGAAGCCTTCCTTGCCGGTCAGCTTCTTGACTTCATCCTGCACAGCCGGGATACGGGTCGAGCCGCCGACCAGCAGGACCTTGGAAATGTCGTTCGCGGTCAGACCCGCGTCGGACATGGCCTGCTTGACCGGGCCTGCGGTCGCTTCGACCAGATGGGCGGTCAGCTCGTTGAACTTTGCGCGCGTCAGCGTCACGTCCAGATGCTTCGGGCCGGTGGCGTCCGCAGTGATATACGGCAGATTGATGTTCGTGGAGGTCACGCCGGACAGCTCGATCTTGGCCTTTTCGGCGGCTTCCTTCAGTCTCTGCATGGCGACCTTGTCGTTCGACAGATCGATGCCCTCGGCCTTCTTGAATTCGGAAACGAGGTAGTTCATGACGCACTCGTCAAAATCGTCGCCGCCGAGATGCGTGTTGCCGTTGGTGGCAAGGACTTCGATGACGCCGTCGCCGATGTCGAGGATGGACACGTCGAACGTGCCGCCGCCGAGGTCATAGACCATGACCTTCTGCTCAGACTCCTTGTCGACGCCGTAGGCCAGCGCGGCCGCGGTCGGCTCGTTGATGATACGCTTGACGTCCAGACCCGCGATCTTGCCGGCGTCCTTGGTGGCCTGACGCTGGGCGTCGTTGAAGTATGCGGGGACGGTGATGACGGCCTCGGTCACGGTGCCGCCGAGATACGCCTCGGCGTCCGCCTTCAGCTTCTGAAGGATCATCGCGGAAATTTCCTGCGGGGTGTATTTCTTGCCGTCGATGTCGACTTTATAATCGGAACCCATGTGACGCTTGATGGAAGCGACGGTGCGGTCATGATTCGTGACGGCCTGACGCTTTGCCACCTGACCGACCATACGCTCGCCGGTCTTGGAGAACGCGACGACGGACGGAGTCGTGCGGTTGCCTTCTGCGTTGGCGATGACGACGGGCTCGCCGCCCTCCATGACTGCCACGCAGCTGTTCGTAGTACCAAGGTCAATGCCAATAATCTTGCTCATAATAAAATCCTCCTATATGAATGCCTGTATTTACAAATTTATATGCTGCCGGATCCCCGGCCTGGGTGCTGTTTAATTCGCAACCTTGACCATTGCGAAGCGGACGACCTTTTCGCCGACCTTGAAGCCCTTCTGGAAGACCTCCGCGATGACGTTCTCGCCGAGCGCCTCGTCTTCGACGTGCATGACCGCGTTGTGCAGCTGCGGGTCAAAGACTTCGCCGGCCGCGCCGAAGCTCACGACGCCCAGCTTTTCCATCACGGAAACAAGCTGGTTCATCGTCATCTCCACGCCCTTTTTAAAGGCCGCGTCCTGCGTTTCCTGCGCCAGCGCGCGCTCAAGATTGTCGTACACCGGCAGGAACTTCTCCACCGTCTCCGACCGGATCTCGGTGTAGAGGTTGTCCTTTTCCTTCTGGCTGCGCTTGCGGAAGTTGTCGTATTCCGCGGCCAGCCGCAGATAGCTGTCATGCTCCTGCGCCAGCGCCTGTTTGGCCTTTTCGAATTCGGAAGCCTCCTGCTGTGCGGCGTCCTCGGGCTTTTGCGCCTCGGACTGCTGCGCGGCTTCGGTCTCGGGCTGCTGCGCGGCCGTTTCCGGTGCCTCGGCCGCCGGCTTCGGATCCTTGGGATCCGCGTTCTGGTTCGTTTTCTTACTCATATCTATGCCTCCGGGTCATTGTGCTTATTTTCAGGTTCGTGCAGCGCCGGCGTCTGATTTTTCTGGAACATACGGCTCAGATTCTCCGCAAAGTAGCTCAGCCGCGCGGTGATCTGCGCGTAATCCATTCTTGTCGGGCCGACCACGCCGATCAGTCCCTGCATACCGTCGCCGATGTCGAACTTCGTCATCACGACGCTCGTGTCTTTCAGCTCCTGCGCCACGTTCTCCGGTCCCACAAGGATCTGTGTGCGGCTGCCCGATTGCAGCGCCGCCGGGAGATTGGAAACCACGTCCTCATCGAGCGTGGTCAGCATCTTCTGTGCCTTGTCGATGTCGTGGTATTCGGGCTGGCCGAGGAGTCTGGCCTGACCGGTCATATAGACCTCGCTGTGCTCCGCACGCAGAAGCCCCGTCACAAAATCCATCACGACGGGCACGAGCTCTGCGGCCGCGCCTGCGCTCCGGGTGACCTTTGCAAGCACCTCGGGCGTGATCTGTTCGGCCGTCAGGTCGGTGACGCTTGCGTTGAGGACGGCGGCCAGCAGCGTCAGATCCGCGGCCGTCAGTTCGACGGGCAGGCGGATGAGCTTGTTCTTGACCGAATCGTCGCTCAGCATCACCACCAGGATGAAGCTGCCGCTGTCGGCCAGGATCAGGTCAAAGCGCTTGACGGTAATTCCGCCCGCGCGCGCGGCCATTGCATACGCCGGCAGATTCGTCATCTGCGAGACGAGCTTGCCGACCTGCGAGACGACCTTGTCGACCTCCTGCATCTTCAGCTCCATCGCCTGATTGATCGACCGCGTTTCGTCGGTCGACAGGCGGTAGTCCTGCATCAGCTCATCCACATACAGCCGGTATCCCGCGGCCGAGGGGATGCGGCCGGCGGACGTGTGCGGCTGTTCGAGATATCCGAGCGTGGTCAGCTCCGCCATCTCGTTGCGGATGGTCGCGGAGGAGAAGTCCATGTCGGGCATCTGCGCGATGGTTTTCGACGCGACGGGCTCCGCCGTGCGGATATACAGATCTACGATCGCCCGCAGGATCTTCTTTTTCCGGTCGGACAGTTCCATCATCGCGCCTCCTTTGCTTAGCACTCCTTATCCATGAGTGCTAAACGCAGTGTACCACCGCATCCATGGAATGTCAAGCCCCGCAGACTTAAATTATTTGTGAACAATTTAAATCTTATGTATGAAGGCGAATTTCGTATGCATCTGCGGGGAGGCGGACGACTCTGCCGACCCGCAAGTTTGCTCTGCACCCTGTAGGGGCCGACGACTCTGTCGGCCCCTACGATTCCTGCGCCCGCAGGCGCACGCTGCAAATTTCCTCTGCACCGACACCGCCATCACAAACAAGGGCGTGCTCTTTCGGCAGTTAAAATCAGATAGGCAAAAGGGGCGGCCCGATAAGACCGTCCCTTTTTTGAGAAGATACGTGATGGCGGTTTCTGAGCAAACAGCGTCCTTTTCTTCCATATCTTTTCCCACGCACGGGAAAAGATATGGCCGTCGGAGACACGTTGGAAACGATCCCGATGAAACGACCACAGAGAATAAAAACCAGATCGCAAATCAGCGAAGCCGCTTGCGGTCTGGAAAGAAAAGCGCGCAGAGAATAAGAAGCATCGCCTGGCGATGCTTTGTTTTATCTCGATTGTTTCCGCCTCATTCGGCGCCCTGCAAATACTGCTCCTCGCAGCTCTGCTCGGCCTCGATGAGAATGCTTCTGGCCCGGCCGTAGTCCGCGGCCTCCAGCGCCGCGATGGCGCGTTCCGAAGCATCGACCATCGCGGCGTAAAGTTTTTCATATTCCATAATCATAATCCTCCATCATTCAGCAAACAGTGACCTGAAATTTCTTATGTTTCCTGTTATTTACAGTATACTACGAAATTCTCGCTTTGTAAACAGCTATTTTTTCACAAATCTATACTTATTGAATTATACATTGTGTCGCATACTTACGCTAGTATATGTGTGAGGTGAGCACATGGCATATTCGGATGCGCAAAAGGAAGCGACCGCGCGCTACAATAAAAAGGCGTATGATTTCATCAGCGTCGTCGTTCCCAAGGGCAAGCGCAGACGGATCGCCGAGTATGCCGCCGCACAGGGCAAGAGCATGAACCGCTTTATCTGCGACGCCATCGACGCGCAGCTGCCGCCCGAAAACGAAAAGAAATGACCACCGGCCCGGCACCGGCGGTCATTTATATTTATCTTTATCCGAACAGCAGCCGCATCATCAGTGGGATCGTCACCATGCACAAGAGCGTACTGACGAACACGCCGGCCGACGCGACCGTGTCGTCCGCGCCGTATTGATAGCTGATGATCGTGGAGTTTGTGGCGACGGGCATACACAGCAGCACCGTCAGCGCGCACAGCGTCAGTTCGCTCCGGATGAACGTGCGCAGCACGAAATATACCGCCAGCGGCACCAGCACCAGCTTCAGCGCCGACAGCGCATAGATGCGCCACCGGCCGAAGATCGCGCCGAACCGCATCTGCGCCAGCGAACACCCGACGATGAGCATCGCCGACGGGCTTGTCATGTCGCCGACGTATTTTGCCGCCTGCTGCGCGATGGACGGCGCCTGCCAGCCGCTCAGATAGATGACGAACGACAAAAGCGCCGCGACGACGCACGGATGCCGCAGGATGCTCCAGCGCCAGCGGAAGCGGCGTTCGCCGCTGATCAGACTCACGCCGAAGCTCCAGCAGAACAGCTGGAAAAACATCACATACAGCGTCACATAGAACTTTGCGTGCTCGCCGAGCAGCGATTCCACAACGGGGTAGCCCAGAAAGCCCGTATTAGCGAAGATGAACATGAACTGATACATCCCGCGCTCGCCGTCCTTTACGCGCAGCAGCTTCGGCACGAGGAAGCTCAGCGCGATCAGCGCCGCGTAGATCGCGGCGATCAGGCCCGTCAGGCCCAGGACCTCGCGGTTCGACAGCAGATGCTCGCCCGCCAGCGCGCTGGCCAGCATTTGCAGCGGATTCGTGACGTTTACGATGAGCGACGAGAGCTTTTTGTTCGTCTGCTGGTCCATGACCTTCGCCTTTGCGGCGAGGAAGCCCACCAGCATACAGAAAAACAACAGGACCATCTTTCGGCTCAGCGCGGCAATGTCCATGATGCGTCGTCCTTTCTCCGCGCGCGGCTCACGCCCGCGCACACTACCCTTACTATACCGGAAAACGCGCGGAAAGTAAACAAAAACCCGGCAGACCTGCCGGGTTTTGTGCGGGAAAAACGCTTATGCCGCGCGGCGCGCCTTCAGATCGTCGCCGCGGATGTACTTGCCCATCGGCTTCCACAGCAGCCACCCGACCAGCAGCACCATCGCGCAGTCGAGCACCATGTACGAGCCGTTATACAGCGCGGAATAGAACCACGGCGTGGTCATCGTCATGCCGAAGAACGTCTCGGGCATATACTCGCCCCAGACCGTCGCGCCGACGACGTAGTGGACAAGGAAGCGCAGCGCGCTGCCGAGCAGCGTGCCGTAGAAGAAGCCGAAGCGCTTCTTGCTGAACAGGCCCGCGAAGCCCAGTACGGTGAACGCGAAGATATAGTCGCCCAGCATCGACTGCCAGCTCCATGCATACGCGCCGTCCAGGAACAGCTGGAGCAGGCTGAACGCGAACGAGGCCAGCATACCCGGCCCGAAGCCCCAGCGCGAGCAGAACAGGAAGATCGGCAGCATCGACAGTGTGACCGAGCCGCCCTGCGGCAGCTCAAAGAGCTTGAGATACCCGATGACCTGCGCCAGCGCGACCATGACCGCGCCTTCGCACAGGCAGCGGAGCGTGAGCTTGGATTTTTTCATGAAAAATCCCTCCGAACATAAAAAAGTACCGCACACAACCGGATCTGTTGTCGTGCAGTACGCAGCGTCTCGATAGAACTCTTATACGAAGCAGCTTCCTACGCCGGCATTACCCGGATCAGGTTTAAGGGACCTGCGGATTTTTCCGCAATCTCAGCCGGTTTCCCAGCGCCCCTGTGTTCGATTGTCTGTGGTCTGGCCGTATTATACCGTCGCCGCGCCGTTTCGTCAAGCGCTTTCATCATTTTCCGCGCAAAAATCACAGGGCCTCTGCCAAGCAGAGGCCCTGTCTGTGTAAACGCTTATTCATCCTCCGCCTCGGCGGTCCGGGCTGCCTGCTCCGCGGACTTGTAGCGGCTGTAAGCCACGACGATGCGGCGGTTCGGCTCGGTGCCGGTGGAGAAGGTGGTCACGTCGGGATGATCCTGAAGCGCGGCGTGGATCACGTGGCGCTCATAGGCGTTCATCGGTTCGAGCGTGATGTTGCGGCGATAGCGCGTGACCTTGCCGGCGACCTTCTGCGCCAGACGCTGTAACGCCTGTTCGCGCTTGAGCCGGTAGCTCTCGGCGTCGACGTTGATGCGCACGCGCTTGTTCTGGCCGCGGTTGACGGCGTAGTTCGTCAGATGCTGGATGGCGTCGAGCGTCTCGCCCCGGCGGCCGATGAGGATGCCGAGATTTTCGCCCACGAGGTCGACCAGATATGTGTCGTCGCTCTTTTTCATCGCGTGCGGCACGGCGTCGGAGCCCATATGCTCCAGAAGACCCTTGATGAACGTCTCGATCTTCTCCTCCGTCGAGCCGGGCTCGGCGGGCACGTAGACCTTCGGTTCCGCCGGTTCGGCGGCGGGCTTTTCGGCCTGCGGCTGACGCGGCCTGGGATCGCGGCGGTCGCTGCGCTGGCTGCGGGAACGGCCCGACTGACCCTCGCGGCGCTCGGGCTTCGGCTGCTGCGGCGCCTTGGGCGCGGGCTGCTGACGCACCTCCTGCGGACGCGGCGCCTCGGGCGCGGCGGGCGCGATGACGCGCGGCGCAGCCGCGTCGGCGCTCTTTTCGGGCGCGGCGGGCTTTTTCGGCTTGCTGCGCGACGCGGACGAGAGCGCGGGCTTCGGGGCCTCGTCGGGGACCTCATAGGTGACCTTCACGCGCGCGGGCTGCGCGCCGATGCCGAGGAAGCCCGACTTCGGGTTGTCCAGAACCTCGACGGAGACGCTGTCGCGGTCAAGGTTCAGCTGTTCCAGCGCGGCGGCGATGGCCAGATCGATGGTCTTGCCGGTCGCGGTAATAAATTTCTCCATAGGTTACTCCTTCGTCTGTTCCGCGTCAGCGTCGGCAGAGCGCTTTCTGCCGTAGTGAGAAGGATCGTAGGCGCGGCCGCGGCTGTACGGACGCTCCGGATCGCCGGACAGCGGCTTCTTTTCATCCGCTTCTGCGACCGGGTTCTTCTTGGCCTCGTATGCTCTTGCTGCCTTTTCGGCGGCTTCCTTTTCCTGCTGACGGATCTTCTTCTTGCTGACGTTGTCGGTGATACCGTCGGGGTTCTGCTCGCGGCGCAGCGCGCGCTGACGCTCCTTTTCGGCCTCTTCGGCGCGGCGCTTGGTGGCAAGCTCCTGCTTGACGGCGTCCTCGGCCTCATAGACCTTGCGGTAATGCTTCGTCAGGATATAATCCTGCACCGCGCCGAACACGGCCTGCGCGATCCAGTAGACCGAGATGGCCGCCGGCATCGAGAAGCCGATCCACAAAGACATCAGCGGCATCATGAGCATCATGGTCGTGTTGGTCTGGTTGGAGGCCTTCGTCGCCTCGGAGTCCTGCTCGCCGTCGGCGTTGGTGGCGACCTGATTGTTCATCTTCTGGCTCACGAACATCGACACCGCCTGGAAACCGGCCGACACGACCGGGATCAGGAACAGGCCGATCTCGCCCCAGCCCTCGCAGTCCCAGAACCGGATGGACGGGATGGCGGCCAGATCGATGCCGAGGAACTGGAAGTTCATCGCCTGCAAATTGGCCTGAGCGGTGACGGCCACGGCGCGCAGTTCGTCTGCAAATTCGCCGATGTGACCGGCGGCGGCCAGCTGCGCATAGTAAGCGTTCTTGCCCAGATCCACGCCGGACGCCTGGATAAAGGCGACGATGGCCGCGGAAACGGAGCGGGAGTTGTGCATCATGTACGTGATGGGCTCACGCACGACGTAGTAAAGCGGCAGAAGGATGATGAGCGGGATGAACGACCACAGACAGCCGCTTCCCATCGACACGCCTTCCTCTTTGTACAGCTGCTGCACAGCCATCTGGTATTTCTGCTGATCGCCGTTGTACTTGGCTTCGAGCGCCTTGACCTGCGGCGAGAGCCGGGACATCTTGAGCATACTCTTTTTGCTCTTCATGGACATCGGCAGCAGCACGATCTTGACGATGAGCGAGAACAGGATCAGCGCCAGACCGTAGTTGCTCGTGAAGGTATACAGCCAGTCGAGCAGATAGCCGAACGGCACGCGGATGATGTCCGAGATGCCCGTGGCGTCCGACGTCTCGCCTGCGGCGGCCTCTGCGGCGGCCGCGGGCTCCATGCCCTCATACTTGTTGGCCGTGTTGGCCGTGCCGGCCGCGCGGCAGCCGACGAGCGACACCAGCAGCACGGCGATCAGGACACAGAGCAGGATTCTTTTCTTCATTGTTTTCCTCCAGACATGGTGGTGACGCCATAGCGCGCCGCGCTATGGCACCGGGTCAAAGTAGTCTCCCTTGTAAAAGGGATTGCACCGCAAAAGCCGCTTACACGCAAGCCAGGAGCCCTTGATGGCGCCGTATTTTTCGATCGCCTCCACGGCGTACTGCGAGCACGTCGGCGAAAACCGGCATCTGCGCGGAAGCCCCGGGGAGATATGGCGCTGATACAGGCGGATGCACCACAAAAGCGCCCGCTTCATGCCCGGGCCTCGTAAAGACCGAGCTTTGCCGCGAGCGAAAGATAGGCGTGCTCGAGCGCCGCGTAGTCCGCGCCGATGGCGCGCGAACGTGCGACGACGACGATATCATATCCCCGCGCGAACGAGTCCTCGTGCAGCCGGTAGATCTCGCGCAGCTGCCGGCGCAGCCGGTTGCGCTGCACGGCGTGCGCGAGCTTGGCGTTCACGGTCAGACCGACGCGGTTCTGCTGCGAGCCGTTTTTCCGGCAATAGAGCACGAGATGGCTCCCGGCGGCGCTGCGGCCCTTGTGATACAGCCGGCGAAAGATATGATTGAGCTTCAAAGACGATGAAAACTGCATAGACGCCTGCCTTTTGGGCTGATAAACAGATGGGGCGAACAGAACTGCTTCCATTCACCCCGAATGTATGTGTAGTTGCCTTGCGGTGTAGCTGCGTGCGTTACGCGGAGAGCTTTGCTCTGCCCTTGGCGCGGCGGCGGGCGAGGACCTTGCGGCCGTTGGCGGTCGCCATTCTCTTTCTGAAGCCGTGCACCTTGGATCTGTGACGCTTTCTGGGCTGATAGGTACGAACAGTTGCCATGGAATCTACACCTCCTGTAAAAATATGCTCAACAGCGGACGCCATGGAGCCTCCGCCGCAGCGAGTTAAAATTTAGCTGCTCCTATGGAGCATACAACCGGTATTATAGCCGATTGCCCCCCGTTTTGTCAATTCTTTTTTGCATTTTTCCCGGCGTTTGCCGCGCTTCGGCGCATATTGTGTGCGCGCGCGTTTCCGGGCACAAGATCCCGCGCCTTCGCGCCGCCGGCAGCGGCGAAAAAGCCCGGTCTTGACAAGAAGGTTACGATTTGTTACAATTTAACCATTCGAACAAACGAAAGGAAGCCATCTGTATGCAAAGCAAGCTCCGGCGGCTGCTGGCCGCCTGCATCTGTGCGGCGCTGCTGACCGTGCCCGCGCTGGCCGCGGAGGCGACGATCCGCGCCGATTATGTGGAAATTCAGGGCGAGGGCTTCGTCGCCGATACGTTCTGCGGTGTCGAGGCACTTTATAATGAGACGGGCCGCACGCTGTTCTGCAACGAGCTCATCGAGCGCTTCTACAGCAGCGTCTACGGCGTGACCATGTACACGAACAACGGCGACATGACCGTCACCAGCCCCGCGGGCTATCATTTTGAGCGCACGGCCGATCCGCAGCCCGGCGATATTGCCTATGCTTCGGCTGAGGCGCGCGAGCGCTACGGCAATCACTACGCCATCGTCCGCGCCGCCGACCGGACGGCGGGCACCGTGACGCTCTTCGAGCAGAACTGGGTCTGGGACGGCAAGGCCGGCGTCGGCCGCGTGATTCCGTATGACGGCGACTGCTACGATTTCTATACGATGGTCTCGTCCGAAGGCCGCGTGGCCCCGGCGTCCGACGATACCGCGCCGCTCGCGCCGGCCGAAAGCGCAGACGGCGAAACTGCCGCCTCCGTGACCGCGCCGCTGCTGCCGGGCTTCTCCTACGGCGCGTCCAATATCACCGGCACGCCGTCGTCCTGGGCGGAGAACTATGTCCAGACGGCCGATTACTTCGGCATCACGGCCCAGGCCGAGGGTACATACCAGTCGTCGCTCACGCGCGCGCAGTTCGCGCGTCTGGCGGCCAACGCGGCGCGCACGCTCGGCCTGACCGAGGATGTGAGCGACCCCGTCGCCGCCGTGCAGCGGCTGGGGCTCATGCAGCCGAACGCCGACGGCACGTTTGATACGACCTCGCACGTCACGCGCGAGATGGCCGCGACGGTGCTCCTGCGGATGCTGCGCGCCTACGGCGGCGTCGTCGCGGGCGATCCGTCGGTCCTCTCGCGCTATCCGGACGGCGCGTCCGTCGCCGATTGGGCGAAGGACGCCGTGGCCGTCATGACGCAGTACGAGCTGATGAACGGCACCGCAAAGGGCTTTGAGCCGCAGAGCGAAATGACGCTGGAGCAGTGCGTGACGCTGCTTGTGCGCATCTGCCAGATGTAACGCAGCAAAAAGCCGCGGCCTTTTTCGGGCCGCGGCTTTTTTTACGAAAATTAAGCAAGAATATACAGTTTGTTGATAATTTCCGCGCGGACTGTGCTATGATATCTAAAACCAACGAAACCGGAGGACGGTATTTGTGGCAGCGTCATTCCTGAAACGAAAACCGAAAGAACCCGCGCTTCCGCCGCGGCAGCCCGTCGAGATCCTGCAAACCGATCCCGCACGCGGACTCACCGCCGCGCAGGTGCGCGAGCGGCTGGACGCCGGCTGGGACAACCGCCCGGTCGAGCCGCCCGGCGATTCCGTGCGGCAGATCATCGCCAAAAACGTCTTTACTTACTTCAACTTCCTGTTTTTCCTGCTGGCCGTGTGCGTGATCCTCGTCGGCCAGTGGCTGAACCTGACGTTTCTCGGGCCGGTGTTCTGCAATATGTTCATCGGCATCGTGCAGGATCTGCGCGTCAAGAAAAAGGTCGACGGGCTCAAGATCATGTCCGCGCCGAAGTGTACCGTCCTGCGTGACGGCCAGACGGCGCAGCTCGACGCGGCTGCGCTCGTGCGCGACGATATCGTCTGCTTTTCCTCCGGGGATCAGATCCCGGCCGACGCCGTCGTGGCAGACGGCGAGTGCCGCGTGAACGAGGCGCTCGTCACCGGCGAAGCCGATGAGATCGTCAAAAAGCCGGGCGACACGCTGCTCTCGGGCAGCTTCCTCGTCAGCGGCACGTGCCGCACGCGCCTGACGAAGGTCGGCGCGGACAGCTTCGTCTCGCGCCTGACGATCGAGGCAAAGCAGACCGGCAGCCAGCCGCAGTCGGAGATGATGCGCTCGCTCACGAGCCTCATCAAGTGGATCGGCATCCTCGTCATTCCGCTCGGCGCGGTGATGTTCATCAAGGAATACCTCTGGGTCGGCAGCGAACTGCCGCGCGCCGTCACGTCGACGGTCGGCTCGATCGTCGGCATGATCCCGGAAGGACTGTACCTGCTGACGAGCCTTGCGCTCGTGGCGAGCGTCATCCGTCTCGCGGGCCGGCGCACGCTGGTACACGATATGGGCTGCATCGAGACGCTTGCGCGCGTCGATACGCTCTGCGTCGACAAGACCGGCACCATCACGGAGTCTAAAATGACCGTCGACGACATCGTTCCCCTACAGCCCGACCGGTACATCGACAGCGATATCCGCATGATCATGGCCGATTACGTCTGCGCCATGCAGGACGATAACGATACGATGGCCGCGCTGCGGCGCTATTTTACCGGCGAGGCCGTGCAGACCGCCATCGCGGCGCTGCCGTTCCGCTCGGCGAAGAAATACGGCGGCGTGTCGTTCCACGAGGACGAGACGTATCTGCTCGGCGCGCCGGATATCCTGCTGGCGAATTGCCCGGACGGGGATCGCTTTTTGCCGCAGGTCCGCGCATACGCCGCCAAAGGCTGCCGCGTGCTGCTGCTGGCGCTCTACGACGGGCAGCTGGACGACGAAGCGCTCACCGCGCCCCTTATGCCGCTGTCTCTCATCCTTCTGACCAACAAGATCCGCCCCGAGGCGCCCGATACGTTCGCGTATTTCGCCGAACAGGGCGTGCGCGTGCGCGTCATCTCGGGCGACGATCCGCTCACCGTCTGCGAGGTCGCGCGGCGCGCGGGCATCCCGGACGCGGACAAATGCGTCGACGCGCGCACACTGACGACCGACGCGGCGCTGGAAAAGGCCGCGCAGGAGACGGTCGTCTTCGGCCGCGTCACGCCCGACCAGAAGAAAAAGCTCGTCGCCGCGATGAAAAAGGCCGGGCATACCGTCGCCATGACCGGCGACGGCGTCAACGACGTGCTGGCTCTGCGCGAGGCCGACTGCTCCATCGCCATGGCCTCCGGCTCGGGCGTTGCGTGTCAGGCGTCGCATATCGTCCTGCTCGATTCGCAGTTCTCCTCGCTTCCCTCCGTCGTCGCCGAGGGCCGCCGCGTCATCAATAACATCGAGCGCAGCGCGTCTTTGTACCTCGTGAAGAATATCTTCACGTTCGTCCTTTCGCTCATCACGCTGTTCTTCACGCTGCCGTATCCCTATACCCCGGCGCAGCTGAGCCTCGTCAACGCGCTGACGATCGGCATCCCGTCGTTCATCCTCGCCATGGAGCCGAACGAAAACCGCATCAGCGGCCGCTTCCTGCCGAACGTCATACTGCGCGCGCTGCCGGCGGCGCTGTCGGATCTCATCCTCGTCGTCGGCGTGATGCTGTTCTATCTGGCGTTCCATATCCGCGAAGAGATGCTCTCGACCGTCTGCACCGGCGTCATGGGCGTCGTCGGCCTCATGATGGTGCACCAGACCTCGCGGCCGTTCAACCGGCTGCGCCGCGTGATGATGACGCTCATTTCGGTGATCTTCGGCGTGTGCTATTTCTTCCTGCCGGAATTCTTTACGCTCAGCCCGCTGGACAAGCCCTCGCTGCTGATCCTTGTCGTTTTGAGCCTTCTGGCGTTTTCGGTCATGTTCGCGTGCCGTCATGCGCTTGCGCGGCTGCAAAAAACGTTCTCCACGGGGCCTTTTCGGCGCAAACGGCGCAAAAAAGCGTAAGCGCCGCATATACTAAGATCAGCCGCCCGGCCGGGCGGCTGATCGCAGCGTGTCGAAAAAGTCTTTTCGCCACGCTGTGCCCAGTTTTTTGAACTTAAAGAAGTTCAAAAACTGTTTGATTGAACGCGAAGGGGGCTCTTTGCCCCCTTCACTCTTCCCCCGCGGCTCTATCGCGGAGGACCCATTATTCGTGGCTTTTGACAGCCTCATCTTTCTGAAAAGGAGCATCTTTTATGCGCTATCATGTAAACGAGGATGTCTGCATCGGCTGCGGCCTGTGCGTATCGACGTGCCCGCAGGTCTTTTTCCTGACCGAAGAGGGTCTGGCCGCGGCAAAGCCGCAGCCCGTGCCCGCGGAGCACGCGGCGCTCGCCGCCGAGGCGATGGAAAACTGCCCGACGGAGGCCATTTCGCGCGAAGAAGGCTGACAAGCGTCCGAAAATCTGCTATACTGGTTTCACCTTATCAAACGGAGTGGAATCATGGAACACAGATATGTTGCCTTCGACGTGGAAACGCCCAATTCCTATAACCGCCGCATGAGCGCCATCGGCGTGACCGTCATCGAAGACGGCGCCATCGTCAGGGATTTTTATACGCTCGTCGACCCCGAGACGCATTTTGACCCCTTCAATATCGCCCTCACGGGCATCACGCCCGAGATGGAACGCGGCCAGCCGACGTTCCGGGCGCTATGGCCGCTGATCGAGCGGGAGTTCCGCGGCAGCGTCCTCGTGGCGCACAACGCGCCGTTCGACCTGCGCGTGCTGGCGCACTGCCTGCACGACTACGGCGTCGGCTGCGCGCCGCAGGCGGCGTATCTGTGTACCTGCCAGATGGGCCGCCGCGCCTATCCCGATCTGCCCAACCACAAGCTCGATACGCTCTGCGCGCATCTCGGCTTCGCGCTGGACCATCATCACGCCGGCAGCGACAGCCGCGCCTGCGCGATGCTGCTGCTCGATTATCTGCAAAAGGGCCTCGATCCGCGGCCGTTTCTGCGCACCTACCGCTTTTCCGAGCGCAAAACGGTCCCGTACTGCGGCGTATAAACGAAAACCCCCGGGCTTTGCAGCCCGGGGGTGCGTGTTTGACGCGGTTACTCGATCTCCAGCCGTCTGGTCGAGGCCGGGACCTGCGTCTGCTTCGGCAGCGTCACGCGCAGCACGCCGTCATTGTACGCGGCCTTGATCTGCGCGGCGTCGATCCCGGAGATATCAAAGCTCCGGGCGTAGGAGCCGTAGGAGCGCTCACAGCGCAGGAAGTTACCCTTCTTGTCCTTGTCCTCGTAGTTGGAGTGGCGCTCGGCCGAGATGGTCAGCCGGCCGTCGTCGACGTCAACGTGGATGTCTTCCTTCTTAAAGCCCGGCAGATCGGCCTCCAGCAGGAAGCTGTCGCCGTTTTCCTGAATGTCGGTCTTGAACTCGCTCAGGGCGTTGTCCGAGAAGAACGCGCGCTCGAGATCGTCAAAATCATGAAACGGATTGAACGTGGAAACGGAATGATTTTTACGTGCATACGGTACTAACATGGAAAAGACCTCCTTGAGTCTCATTATATGATTTGATCTGTAAACCCGGATGAACTTCGTTCGCTCATCTCTTGTTTACGATTCACATGATAGACCGGAATTATGAACGATTCTGCGTTTCTTTGTGAACCGGATGTTAATTTTAGCACTCTATCATAAAGACTGCTAAATCCATGCCGGCTGCTTTTCGGCACTTTCCCATCTTGCGTGAACGCGCCGCGTGATGTAAAATGAACGGGTATTTGCGGCAAAAAGGAGGCGCGGACATGAAATATATCGCCATCTGCGGCACGGTCGGCGCCGGGAAGACGACGCTGCTGGGGCGGCTGGTCGAGCGGCTCGGGCCGCGCGCGTCGTACCACGAAGAGCGGCCGCAGGATAACCCCTACATCAACGAATATTATTCCGACTCCAAACGGTGGTCGTTTCACTCGCAGGTGGGCTTTCTGTCGCTGTATTTTGACGATCCCGGCTGGCGTCCCGGCCCGGGGAACACGGAGTTTTTCTTCTTCGACCGCGCGTTTCTCGAAAATCTCGTCATTGCGCGCTACCGGCTCGACCAGCAGGATCTGACGCAGGACGAATTCAACACGCTCACAAAGCTCGCCAACGGCATTGCCTCGCTCATGCCGCCGATCGACAAATATCTCTATCTGGACTGCTCCGTCAGCACCATCATCGAGCATATGCGCCACCGCGGCCGCGAGTATGAGGACGATCTGGATCTCATGTACGTCTACGAGCTCAAAAAGCTCTATGACGCATGGGCGCAGACGCTGCCGCCCGACCGGACGCTGCGCATCGACATGGACCGTGGGGAATATGACCCCGATGCGATCATCCGGTTTCTGGAGCAATAACCCGGAAAGGAGAGCTGCCGCATGACCAGGCAGGACCGGCCCGTCGCGTTTTTCGACTCGGGCCTCGGCGGCATCAGCATCCTGCGCGAGACGGTGCGCCTGCTGCCGCAGGAGAATTATCTTTATTACGGCGATTCGCTCCACGCGCCCTATGGCGTCAAGAGCGAGGCGGAGATCCGGGCGCTTGCGTCCGCAGCCGCGGAAAAGCTCGCCGCCGCGGGCGCCAAGGCGCTCGTCGTGGCCTGCAACACGGCCACATCCGCCGCCATCGAACACCTGCGCGCGGCCTACCCGGATATCCCCGTCATCGGCACCGAGCCTGCGCTCAAGCCCGCGGTGGAGCGATACCCCGGCGGGCGCATTCTCGTCATGGCGACGCCGATGACCGTCAAGCAGGAAAAATTTCAGGCGCTCAAGCACCAGTTTGACGATCAGGCGGAGATCATCGGCCTGCCGTGCGGCGGCCTCATGGAGTTCGTCGAGCGCGGAGAGCTGCGCGGAGCGGCTGTGGAGCAGTATCTGTTCGACAAGCTCGAGCCATACCTAAAGATCCGCCTCGACGCCATCGTCCTCGGCTGCACGCATTACCCCTTCCTGACGCCGGCCATCCGCAGGATCGTCGGCCGCGGCCCGGAGATCCTGGACGGCAGCCACGGCGTGGCGATGCAGCTGCAAAGAAAACTCGCGGAGAAGGGGATGCTGCGCACGGCGCAGAGCCCCGGCACGGTCGCATTCCGGAATTCGCTCGACGAACCGGAGATCCTCGCCCGCAGCCGCGCGCTGTTTGCCTGCGACGACATATAAAAAATACATGAAGACGCGCCGCGCTGCGGCGCGTCTTTTTTTTAAAAAAATCCGAAAAACCTCTTACACTTTCGGCACGGAATCTGGTATACTGTATGTGTAAGAAGTTGCGATTATTAAAAGAAGAAGGAGGATGTCCATGTTTTCCGTCGGTGAATATATTGTTTATGGGGTAGAAGGCGTGTGCCGGGTCGAAGAGGCCGGGCGGCTGAAAGTCTCGGGTCTTGATAAAAACCGGGATTATTACCGTCTGCGGCCGTATTACCGCGGCGGCACGATCTATACGCCCGTGGACGGCAAGGCCGTCATGCGCCCCGTCCTGACGCGCGCGCAGCTCGACGGGCTGCTGCCGCGCCTGCCGAAGCTCGCGCCGCTTGACGATATCCCGGCCGGCAGCCGGGAGGCCGGCGAGTATTACAGGGCCGTCCTCTCCGGGCACGACTGCGAGACGCTCCTGCGCCTGTGCCGCACGCTCCATGACAAGCAGACCGCGCTCTCGACGAGCCGCCGCAGCGTCTCGTCGACGGAGCTTCGCAGCTGGAAGCTGGCCGAGGAGCTGCTCTGCGGCGAGTTCGGCTTCATTCTCGGCCTCGCGCCGAACGAGGTGAAGGATTACCTGCAAAAGCAATTGGACGCCTGAAAATCAAAAACCCGGTACGGCCATCAGGCCGTACCGGGTTTCGTTATGGAGTTCGTTATTCCGCCGTGCCGTCGATGTGCCGCTGGATGCGGTTGATGATCATCTCGAGCGCGATGAGATTCTTGCCGCCCTCGGGGACGATGATGTTCGCGTTCTTCTTGCTCGGCTCGACGTACAGCTCGTGCATGGGCTTGACCGTCGTCAGATACTGCTCGATGACCGAATCGATGCTGCGGCCGCGCTTTTTGACGTCGCGGCGGATACGCCTGCACAGGCGCACGTCGGCGTCGGCGTCGACAAAGATGCGGATGTTCATCTCGTCGCACAGCGCGCGGCTGGCGAAGATCAGAATGCCCTCGACCACGATGACCTTGCGCGGCTCGATGTGCAGAACCTCCTCCGCGCGGTTGTGGACGGTGTAGTCGTACGTCGGGCAGTCGATGGCCCGGCCTTCTTTCAGCTCGCGCAGATGCCCAATCATCATATCGGTGTCAAATGCGTCCGGGCAGTCGTAGTTGAGGTGCGAACGCTCCTCATAGCTCATCTCGTCGTGCCGCTTGTAGTAGTTATCGTGGCTGAGCACGCTGATATTGTCGCCGAAGCGATTGATGAGCGCCTTGACGAGCGTGGTTTTTCCGCTGCCGGTACCGCCGGCAACACCGATGACGATCACATCTGACATATCCCGTTATCCTCTCTCTTTATTTTACGATCCCATAGATGAGCGGCTGCGCCGCGGGCGCGTCTTCGCCCCAGCGGATGGCATCCAGAAATACGCGCTCCGCCTCGGCCAGCGTCTCGGGCCGGTTCGTGTGCAGCACGGCCAGCGTCTGGCCCTTTTCGACCTTCGAGCCCGTCTTTTCCTTCAAAACGATACCGGCGGCAAAGTCGATCGGGTCGTCCTTCGTCTTGCGGCCCGCGCCGAGGATCGCGGAGCTCTCGCCGATCTTCTGCGCGTCCATGTGGCAGATATAGCCCGCCTGCGGCGCTTTCAGCTCGACCTGTACCGACGCCTGCGGCAGAAGGCTCACATCGTCCAGCACCCGCGCGTCGCCGCCCTGCGCGGCGATCCAGCGCTTCATCTGCGCAAAAGCCTTTCCGGAGGCGATGGCGTCCTCCGCCTGCTTCGTGGCCTCCTCGATGGGCCAGCCGTTGCACAGGTGCAGCATATTGGCCGCCAGCGTGACGCACACACCGGTCAGATCCGGGCATCCGCGGCCCTGCAAGACCTCGACGGCCTCGCGCACCTCGAGCGCGTTGCCGATGTAGAAGCCCAGCGGGATGTCCATGTTGGACATGACGGCCACGACGTTTCTGCCGCACGCCTTGCCGATGCGCACCATGCTCCCGGCCAGCTCCCTGCCGGCCTCGAGCGTCTTCATGAACGCGCCCGAGCCGATCTTGACGTCCAGCACGATCGAATGCGCGCCTGCGGCGAGCTTTTTCGACATGATGGACGACGTGATGAGCGGCAGCGAGTCGACCGTCGCGGTCACGTCGCGCAGCGCGTAGAGCTTTTTATCCGCGGGCGTCAGATTGCCCGACTGGCCGATGACGGCCACGCCGACGTCCTCGACCTGCTGCATGAACGCTTCCGCCGAGAGCGTCGTCTGATAGCCGGGGATGGATTCGAGCTTGTCGACCGTACCGCCCGTGTGGCCGAGGCCGCGGCCGGACATCTTCGCCATCCTGCCGCCGAGCGAGGAGACGATCGGCGCGACGATCAGCGTTGTCTTGTCGCCGACGCCGCCGGTCGAGTGCTTGTCAACGGACTTGTCGCCGAAGCGGCTGAGGTCCACCGTGTCGCCCGAGCGCATCATCGCGTCGGTCAGCACGGCAGTCTCGTGATCCGTCATGCCTTTGTAATACACAGCCATGGCAAACGCGGCCATCTGGTAATCGGGGATGGAGCCGTTTGTAAAGCCCTCGATGATAAAACGGATCTCATCGTCGGCCAGCACGCCGCCGTCCCGCTTTTTTTCGATCAGATCAACCATTCGCATGGGAAAAGAGCCTCCTGCATTTCAGAAATGAAGTCTCCGACAGGCCCGCACGGACCTGTCGGAGGGAAAAAACGCGCTTACCGCTGTCCCTTGTCGTAGGGGATGCCCTCGGCCTTCGGCGCGCGCGAGTTTTTCGACGTGAAGGCCAGGACGATCAGCGAGATGATGTACGGCAGCATATTGTAAACGCCGCCGGGGATGTTGAGATTCACAAGGAAGTCAAAGCCGAAGTAGACGTTCGACAGCGCGCGGAACAGACCGAACAGCAGCGCCGCCAGCGCGATGCGCCCCGGCTTCCACTGGCCGAAGATCATGACGGCGAGGGACAAAAAGCCGAAGCCCGCCACGCCGTATTCAAATTTCCATTCGCTGACGCCGCACGTGATGTACACGATGCCGCCAAGACCGCCGAGCAGGCCCGAGATGAGCACACCGGCCCAGCGCATCTTATACACGCTGATGCCGACGCTGGCCGCCGCCTGCGGATGTTCGCCGCAGGCCATCAGGCGCAGGCCGAAGCGCGTCTTATAGAGCGTGATGTACGAGATGACGAGCGCGATGACGGCCACGACCATGAACCAGTTGAACTCGAACGAGCCGATGTTCACGAGGAACGCCTTTTTCGCGTCGACATACTGGATGGTGGAGGACACGTCGTTGGGGTTCGCGGCGGTGTTGATGGCCTTGACGATGACCGTCGCCGCGGCCGTGCCGAGGATGTTCATCGCCGTGCCGACGATGGTCTGGTCGGCCTTGCAGTTGATGGCCGAGACGGCCAGCAGCACCGAATAGAGCATACCGCCCAGAATGCTTGCACCGATGACGGCCAGCACCATCACGATGCCGGGCGTCGTGGCCGGCAGATAGCGCATGGTGAGCGCGCCGCCGAGTGCGCCGATGACCATGATGCCCTCCAGACCGAGGTTGATGACGCCGGAATGCTCCGAGAAACAGCCGCCGAGCGCGACCAGCAGCAGGACCGACGCGAACAGGAGTGTATACTGAAGCAGAAGGATCATGCCTGTCCGCCTCCTTTCCCGGCAGCCGCTTTGCGGGCTTTCTTTTCCTCATGATGCGCGATGCGCCCGTTGAGCGCCGTCTTGAAGAACAGCACGAAGCTGCACAGATAGATGATGATGGCCGAGATCAGGTCGGAGATCTGCGAGCAGTACAGCGACTTGTCGACATACGCGCCGCCCGCGGTGATATGCTGGATAAAGAACGAGGCGAAGATCGAGCCGATCGGGCTTAAGCCGCCCAGGAACGCCGCGGCGATGCCGTTGAAGCCCATCGACGGCACGGAGGAGTACGTGCACTGCCACTGCTCATAGCCCGTCTGGTACAGCAGCGACGCGCCCAGACCCGCCAGTGCGCCGCCGATGGCGAGCGTCACGATGATGTTGCGCTTTTCGGCCATGCCGCAGTATTTTGCGGCGTTGGGGTTGTTGCCGGTGGCCTTGAGCTCATAGCCGAAGAGCGTCTTCGACAGCACGATCCAGATGACGATCGCGCAGACGATGGCGATCGGGATGGCGATGGTCACATACTGGTTGCCGCTCAGGAGCTTTGAAAGGCTGATCTGCGGCAGGATGGCCTGTTCGCCTTCGGCCTTCATCTGATAGGTATAGGGGCTGGTCGGCTCCTTGACGTTCGTCAGCAGCATATTGGTCGTGTACAGCGCGATCCAGTTGAGCATGATGCCCGAGATGACCTCGGAGACGTTGAACGAGCTTTTCAGAAGCCCCGAGATCGTGCCCAGCAGCGCGCCGGCCGCGATGGCCAGCAGCATACACGGCAGCCAGTGCCACTTGAGATACAGCGCCGCGTACAGGCACGCGCACGCGCCCGCGACATACTGACCGGCCGCGCCGATGTTGAACAGGCCGACCTTGTAGACGAACAGCACGCTCAGCGAGCACATCAGCAGCGGCGCCGTGCGCACGAGCGTATTGCCGAAATACTTCAGCTGCGCCTTGGTGCTGGAATACGTCAGGAAGTTTTTCATGACGTTCGTGATCGCGCCCCACGCGCCCGCGGGGTTGATGAGCAGCAGCACCAGATAGCCGATGAAAAGTCCCAGCAGGATGCACAGCAGCGACGTCAGCAGCGACTGTACGCCGGGATTTTTCAGAATGTTGCGATCGTTTTTCATGCCTTCACCTCATCTCTTTTGGCGCCGGCCATGTACAGACCCAGCTCCTCCTGCGTGGTGTTTTTCGGATCGAGCTCGCCGACGATTTCGCCCTCGTACATGACGAGGATGCGGTCAGGCACGTCCATGACCTCGTCGAGCTCCAGCGACACGAGCAGCACGGCCTTGCCGGCGTCGCGCTGCGCGACGAGCTGCTTGTGGATGTATTCGATCGCGCCGACGTCCAGACCTCTGGTCGGCTGCACGGCGACGAGCAGCTCCGGATCCTTGTCGATCTCGCGCGCGACGATGGCCTTCTGCTGGTTGCCGCCCGACATACTGCGCGCGGGCGTGAGCGCGCCCTGGCCCGAGCGGACGTCGTATTGTTCGATGAGGCGGTCTGCATACGCGCGGATGTTGCCGCGGCGCAGGAATCCGGCCTTATCGGTGAATTCCGGTTCGAAATAGCGCTGTAGGACCATGTTGTCCTCGAGCGTGTAGTCGAGCACCAGACCGTGCTTGTGCCGGTCCTCGGGAATGTGGCTCATGCCCATGGTGCTCCTGCGGCGGATGGAGGCGCGGGTGATGTCCGTGCCCTTGAGCGTGATCGTGCCGCCGGCCGCGGGCTCCAGACCCGTCAGCGCGTAGACCAGCTCCGTCTGGCCGTTGCCGTCGATGCCCGCGATGCAGACGATCTCGCCCGCGCGGACCTTGAACGACACGTCCTTGACGGCGTTGTTTTTATGCACCCTGGACGCGACCGTCAGATGCTCGACGGACAGGACCTCGCCGCCGAGCTGCATCGGCGCCTTTTCCACGTGGAAGCTGACATTGCGCCCGACCATCATGGACGAAAGCTCCTCCGCGGTGGTGTGCGCCGTCTCGACGGTGCCGATGCACTTGCCCTTCCGCAGCACGGTCACGCGGTCGGAGACTTCCATGATCTCGTTCAGCTTGTGCGAGATAAACAGGATGCTCTTGCCCTCGGCCGCGAGATTGCGCATGATCTGCATCAGTTCTTCGATCTCCTGCGGCGTCAGAACGGCCGTCGGCTCGTCGAAAATGAGGATCTCGTTGTCGCGGTAGAGCATCTTGAGGATCTCCGTGCGCTGCTGCATACCGACGGTGATATCCTCGATCACGGCGTCGGGATCGACGTGCAGGCCGTATTTTTCCGACAGCTCGAGAACCTTTTCCCGTGCGTTCTGCTTTTGCAGGAAGCCGAGCTTATTCGGCTCCACGCCGAGAATGATGTTGTCCAGGACCGAGAAGCACTCGACCAGCTTGAAGTGCTGATGCACCATGCCGATGCCGAGCGCGTTGGCGTCGTTCGGGTCGCGGATCTCGACCTTGCGGCCGTCCTTGTGGATCTCGCCCTCCTCCGGCTGGTAGAGGCCGAACAGGACGCTCATCAGCGTCGACTTGCCCGCGCCGTTTTCGCCGAGCAGGGCGTGGATCTCTCCTTTTTTGAGTTTCAGGGTGATGTTGTCGTTGGCGATGATTCCGGGGAAACGTTTTGTGATGTTGAGCATCTCAATGGCGTACTGCGTTTCCAAGCTCTTTCGCCCTCCTTCCGTTTTTATGGCCCGCGCGCAAACTGCCTGCGAGGACGGAAACCATGATACCAGTACAGTATACTATACTCCCGGCGATAAATCAAAAAGTTTTTCGGCCCGCGCGCGCTTTTTGGGAGAAATTGCACAGCAGAACGCCCGCTGGCGCGAAAAAACGTGCAGGCCGAAGCCTGCACGTTTTTATGTAAGAGTTCCGATTACTTCAGGTTGCCGAGATCCTCAACGTTGACGTTGGTGACGGCGGGCATTGCCGTGGTGTCGTTGGAGACGGTGATCTCACCGGCGAACATGGCGGCGACGAGCGCGGTGTAGTCCTCAGTGGTGAACTTGCCGTCCTCAAACTGCGTGGAGGCAGTCGGGATCTGGACGTAGTTCTCGTCCGGGTTCTCGGAGACGAGGCCCAGCGTGTCGATTTTGCCGCCGTAGTTGGCGAAGTTGCCGGCCACGACTTCGGAGAGCATATGCTTGACAGTGGGAGCAAGACCCTTCATTGCGGAGGTAACGGTCATGCCTTCGCCGTAGGAGCCGTCGATGATGCCGGCCTGGTCGACGTCGACGCCGATGACCTTGCCGCCGACCTTGGCAGCAGCCTCAGCCGCGGACGTGTAGATGCCGCCGCCGCAGGCGAAGACGATCTCCGTGCCGCCCTGATACCAGGTGTCCATTGCAGCGGTGATGTCGCCGTCGCCGTAGAACTGGTTGCCGTAAGCGTACTTGAGATCGACGGTGATGCCGAGCTCCTTGGCAGCGGCGTCAACGCCCTGCACATAGCCGAAGCCGTAACGGACGACGGCCGGGACAGCCATGCCGCCCAGGAAGCCGAGCTTGGTGTAGCCGAGCTTCACAGCCGCGTAACCGGCCATGTAGCCGCACAGCTCTTCCTGATAGACCGCGCAGTACAGGTTGGACGGCAGCGTGTAATCGCCCAGATCGCCAGCGCCGACGTCCAGCGCGATGAAGGTGACCTCGGGATAGATGTCGGCGGTTTCCTTGATGGCGCCTGCGAATGCGTAGCCGGGCATGACGACGACGTTGTAGCCCTCGTCGATGGCGGACTCGATCATGGCGACGCGCTCTGCGTCGGAGTCACCGGCGGGCTTGAAATAGTTGAAGTTCAGGCCGGCGCCTTCGCAGAACTCCTTGCAGGCCTCGTACGTGGTCTGGTTGAAGGACTGGTCGGTGATGTCGCCGTAGTCGGTGATCATGGCGACGGAGTATGCCGCATCCTCAGCGGCGGGCTCTTCGGCTGCGGGCTCTTCCGCAGCAGGCTCCTCGGCGGCGGGTTCTTCCGCAGCGGGAGTCTCAGCCGGAGTTTCGGCGGGGGTCTCAGCCGGGGTCTCGGCGGGCGTGGATGCGCAGGCAGCCAGGCTCAGGACCATGACCAGGACCAGAAGCAGTGCAAGATACTTCTTCATTTGTAAATCTACCTCTTTCATAAAAATATTCCTGCCCGAAGCGCAGACGCTGCGCGCCGGGACCGGAACTGACCGCGAAGGTCAGTTTTATTATATCAGCTTTCCGCCCCGAATGCAATCATTTTCGGAAGATTCCGGATATTCCGGGCGCGGATCACAGATTTTTGAATTGCAGCATCAGCCGCAGGATGCGGATGGCCGTCTTTTCCAGCTCCACGCGGCCGCCTTCGGCCGTATCGCCGCCCCAGAGCATCCCGCGGTAGCCGCAGTCGAGCAGCCACGCGCGCAGCAGCGCGCTGTCCTCCGACAGCCGCATTCCCGAGATCCCGCACGCCGGCAGCATCGCCGCGCGGCAGGCCGGTGCGGCCTCGGCAAAGCTCTTCGCGTACAGATCGCGCAGCGCCGCCTGGCTCACATGGACCTCATCCGGGAGTCTGCCCGCGTGCAGAACGGCTGCGCCCCAGGGCCACGCGCCGTCGCACAGCGCGCGCGTCATCGCGCCGCATACGACCGGGTCCTCCGACCATTTCCGATATGCCTGCGGCGCCAGCGGCGAACGCATCACGCCGCCCTCCGGGCCGAGCCACAGCTGAAGACCGAACTCCGCCATCTCCAGACCCACCGCACGGCCGACGGCCCGCACGGTATCGGGATCAAACGAGCACGCCAGCAGGCCCGGGG
The DNA here is from genome assembly GCA_934670025.1 of uncultured Oscillospiraceae bacterium. Classification (GTDB taxonomy): domain Bacteria; phylum Bacillota; class Clostridia; order Oscillospirales; family Oscillospiraceae; genus CAG-170. Next base: position 61,125 of record CAKUOS010000001.1, on the reverse strand, counting down.
CCGGGAATACGGTCGTATACTGCCGTCTGACGATCTCGCCCGTCTCCTCGTCCGGGATCTCGCGCAGCAGCCGCAGCCCCTGCGCGCCCTCGGCGATCTGCATGGCCGGGATGCCGTAGCGCTCGAGCGCGGCGGACGCGCCGTATGCGCCCGGGACGGCCGCGGGCAGCGTTCCAAAGTCGCGCACCAGCGCGCGCAGGCTCCCGTCGTCCATCGCGGCGACGAGATGGAACACGCTGCACGCGCCCTCGCGCACGTCAAAGAGCGTCCGGGCCTCGCCGTCTGCGCGGCAGCCGGTAAATTTCTGACCCTTGCGGCGGCTGCGGCGCGGCAGCTCACGGTCGGAGAAGCGGATGGCGCGCTTGTGTGCGCGCGCGATCTCTTCGCGCTCCTCCGGGAATTGGAAGCATACGCCCTCCGGGCGTTCGCGCCCCGGCGCGGGCAGAAGACTCACCGGCTCGACGGCCTGCACCACGGCGCTTCGCATCAGGCGGATGGAACCGGCCAGGTACGTCGCGCGGCTGTTCGTGCCGACGCGGATATCATAATAGCCCGCATCCAGCACGAACGCATGGGCCGTCTCGCGGAAAACGGCAAGCTCCGTAATGGGGAAGCGCAGCTGCACGGTCTGCGTTTCGCCCGGCGCAAGCAGGCGGCTCCTGCAAAAGCGCTGCAAAACGCTTACCGGCTGCGTGCGGTCGGTGTCGGGCCGCGTGACGAAGACCTGCACCAGCTCGCTTGCGGCATACGTCTCGCCGGTGTTCTGCAATTGCGCGCTCACCGTGACCTCGCAGCCGTCAAGACCGGCCGCGACGCTCGTAAATTCCGTCTTTCCGTAGCCCAGTCCGTGCCCGAACGGGTACAGAACCGGCACGCCGAAGGAATCGAAATAGCGGTAGCCCGTAAAAAGATCCGTCTGCGCGCACGCCGCGTCATAGGCCGCGGCCTCCGAAGGCCACGTAAAGGCCAGATGGCCCGACGGCATCGTCTGGGCCGTCAGCACGTCCGCAAGCGCGCCGCCCGCTTCCTGCCCGGCAAGACCGAGGAACACGATCGCGCCGCAGCCGCGCGCGGCCTCGTTCAGCTCCATGTACCCCGGCGCGGCCAGAATGAGCGCCGTGCGGTCGAATACGTCCGTCACGCGCGCGATCATCGCCGTCTCCGCCTGCGTCAGATGCGGATCGTACCGCTCGGGCGTGCGCCCGATGACGATCACGGCGGCGCGGCACGCATGGCGCAGCGCGCCGAAATCGACGCCCGTCAGCGGCATTTCGCTCTCCTGCGGATGTTCCAGCGCCCACGTGCGGTATTTGCGCGCGAGCAGCGCGTCGGGCTTTACAAGCTCGCTCGCCGCGAGTCCGTCGAGTACGCCGATGGCCCGCCACGGCGTCATCGTGCGCTCGAACGCGGGCGTGTTCAGCTGCGCCGCGCCGAATACGGCCACGGGCAGCGGCTGCGCGCCGTCCTCCGGGACGAGCGGCAGCGTGTTCGCGGTGTTTTTGAGCAGCACGACCGACGCGCCCGCAGCCGCGCGGGCCGTAAGCGCGTGATCGCTCATTCTGAGTGTGATATCCATATGTGATCTCCTGTTCAGTTGTCAAAGTGGCAGTTTTTCTTCATCATATCACAAAACGCCGCAAACGCAAACCCATAAACGGCGGGCCGTCCCGGATTTTACAAAATGTTCACGCAAACGCGCCGCCCGGCAGTATAATAAAGTTTATCAGGTAACGAAGGGAGTTTTCCTCCATGGCAAAAACGATCCTGATCGTCGAAGACGATCCGAATATCTCCGAACTCGTCCAGATGTATCTGGAAAAAGAAGGCTATCAGACGAAGATCGCCGCCGACGGCGGCCAGGGCGTGGCGCTGTTCCGCCAGATCCGCCCGGATCTTGTCCTGCTCGATCTCATGCTGCCGGTGATGGACGGCTGGGGCGTGCTGCGCGCCATCCGTCAGGACAGCAAGACGCCCGTCATCATGCTCACGGCCAAGGGCGAGACGAACGACAAGGTCCAGGGGCTCAAGCAGGGCGCGGACGACTATCTCACCAAGCCCTTCGAGATGAAAGAGCTCCTTGCGCGCGTCGAGGCCGTTCTGCGCCGCGCCGGCGGCGTGGACGACAAGACGAAGCCGCGCCGCCTCATCTTCGACAAGCTCGTCATCGATCTCGATTCGTTCGAGCTCATCGTCGACGGCAAACGCATCGAGACGCCGCCCAAGGAGATGGAGCTTCTGTACCATCTGGCCTCCAGCCCGAACCGCGTCTTTACGCGCAACCAGCTGCTCGACGAGGTCTGGGGCTTCGACTATTTCGGCGACAGCCGCACCGTCGACGTCCACGTCAAGCGCCTGCGCGAAAAGCTCGAGGGCGTGTCCGACAAATGGAGCCTCAAGACCGTCTGGGGCGTCGGGTATAAATTCGAGGTCCTGTAACCATGAAAACGACCTTCAGCCGCCAGTTCGCCATGATCGCGGCGTTTCTGCTCATCGGCATGATCTTCACGGGCGTCTCGTTCCGGTTTCTGATGCTGGGCTACCTCAAGGAGGACAAACGCGAGACGCTCTCGGCCGACGCTGCGGCGGTCGCATCGCTGGCCGAAGCGTATGACTCCACCGGTGAGCTGGAAGACAACTGGGATTTCCGGCTGAGTCTGTCCCTGTTTTCCGACGTCGGCGAGGCCGAGGCGCTCGTGTGCGACGAGCAGGGCTTCGTCGTCCTGTGCTCGTGCGAAGAATTTAACTGTGAACACATCGGCCGTCAGGTCGACGCCGACCTCATCACCGAGATCGACGAAAACGGCGAGACGTACCGCACCGGCACGCTTGCCGGCATCCACGACGATACGCGCTATATCGCCGGCCGGCCGATCGTCTCCGACGAAAGCGGCCGCACCATCGGCTATGTCGTCATCTCCTCCGACATGACGCAGATCCGGGACTTCATGAAGCGCAGCTCGTCGCTGTTTTTCTATACGGCGATCGTCGTGCTCGTGCTGTCCATGCTGGCCGCGACGTATTTTTCCCATCAGCAGGTGCAGCCGCTCAATAAGGTGGCCGACGCCGCGCGGCGCTTCGGCCGGGGCGAACTCGATACGCGCGTCGAGGTGCCGTCCGGGTGCAGCGAAGAGGTCGCGGACCTGGCAAACGCCTTCAATGCCATGGCCGACTCGCTCGAAAAGTCCGAGCAGCGGCGGCAGGAATTCGTGGCCAACGTCTCGCACGAGCTCAAAACGCCCATGACGACCATCGGCGGCTATATCGACGGGATGCTCGACGGCACGATCCCGCCCGAAAAGCAGCAGCATTATATGCAGATCGTCTCCGGCGAGGTGCGCCGGCTCTCACGCCTCGTGCGCAATATGCTCGACATCGCCCGGCTCCAGGCCATGGGCGTCGAAGAGAGCCGCAAGACGCGCTTTGACATCGGCGAGACGATGGGCGACGTGCTCATCACGTTTGAGCAGAAGATCTACAACAAGCATCTCGACGTGCACGTCGATCTCCCGGACAAGCCTGTCTGGACACGGGCCGAGCGCGACAGCATCACGCAGGTCATCTATAACCTCGTCGATAACGCGATCAAGTTCTGCCCCGACGGCGGCCGTCTCGGCCTCCGCCTGCAATCCGACGGGGCGAAGGCGCGCGTGACCATCGAAAATACCGGCCCGACCATCGACAGAGACGAGCTTCCGCTGCTCTTCGACCGCTTCCATAAGGCCGACAAGTCCCGTTCGGCCGACCGCGAGGGCTGGGGCCTCGGACTCTACATCGCAAAGACCATCGTCGGCGCGCACGGCGGCGATATCTGGGCCACGAGCGAAAACGGCCTCACGCAGTTCATCTTCACGCTCCCGGCTTCACGGTAAAATAACAGAACGTTCAAGCCGTGTTCAAATTCTGCGGGTATACTGAGGATGATAAAAGTTTTAGTTTAAGGAATGCAGGTGTCTGATATGAGCTTTGACAATCACAGCTTTTATGACGACGATCCCACAAATAACTGGTCGGTGCAGCAGCCCACGCCGATGGAAGACCGCCGCCGCAAGCATACCGGCCGCAGGATCGCCCTGATCCTGATCCTGGCCGTGGCGGCTGCCGCCGTGCTCGGCGCGGTGCATCTGGTCCGCGATGTCGGCGTGAGCCTCAACCGCTCGGATTCGGGCTTTCTTCTGACGATCGGCCGGCCGGCCGTACAGACCCCGGACGTGCAGCAGACCCCGGCAGAAGCCGCGGAACCCGCCGAAGAGGCGGCCGCGCAGACGCCGCAGCCGGCGCAGACCCAGCCGCAGCAGGAGCTTCCCGTGCTCGAGATCGACGCTTCGCCCGCGGGCGTGCCGAACGTCGCCTCCGACGCGGCGGACGCGCTGAGCTTGCAGGAGATCTACCGCCGCTGTCTGCCGAGCGTCGTGTCCATCCTGACCGTCACGCCGTCCGGTAAGGCCTCCGGGACGGGCATCATCATGTCCGAAGACGGGTATATCATCACGAACCATCACGTTGTCGAGAGCGCGCAGGCCGTCAGCGTCCTGACGTCCGACGATCAGGAATATCCCGCCTCCATCATCGGCAGCGACGAGACGAGCGACCTTGCCGTCCTCAAGATCGACGCCGGCAGCCTTCAGGCCGCGTCGTTCGGCGATTCGTCCGTTTTGCAGGTCGGCGATACGGTCGTCGCCATCGGCGATCCGCTCGGCACGACGCTGCGCGGCACCATGACCGACGGCATCATCTCCGCCATCAACCGCGACCTGACCGTCTCCGACCGCACCATGACCCTCATCCAGACGAACGCCGCGCTCAATAACGGCAACTCCGGCGGGCCGCTCATCAACTGCTACGGGCAGGTCATCGGCATCAACACGATGAAGATGAGCAACTATTATGCCTCCGCCGCCTCGGTCGAGGGCATCGGCTTCGCCATCCCGATCGATACCGCCAAGCCCATCATCGACGAGCTGATCGAAAAGGGCTACGTCTCCGGACGGCCGGCCATCGGCATCGACGGCGAGACGCTCCCCGCGACCTACCGCATCTACTACCGTCTGCCCGAGGGCATCTATATCACGCGCGTCTACCAGAGCAGCGACGCCGCGGCCAAGGGTCTGACCGAGGGCGATATCATCACCGCCATCAACGGCGTGTCCGTCACGACGATGGAGGGGCTCAACCGCGTGAAGAACCAGTTCTCCGCCGGGGATTCCGTTACGCTGACCATCTATCGCGGCGGCGTGTCCTACGACGTGGAGATCGTCCTCATGGACCGCGCGAACGCATAAGCATCCCAAACGCCCGGGAAGCGGCTTCCCGGGCGTTTTCTGCGCGCCTCTTGCGCGCGGCCGCGCCGTGTATTATAATGGCGGCAGCTTCTTATGCGGGAGGTCTTATGATGAACGACTTTGAATTGCAGCATCTGCCGGAGGCGTACCGGCCGCTCTCGCCGTGGACGTATTTCGGTCTCGGCATTCTTTACGCGCTGCCGCTCGTGGGCTGGATCTTCCTGATCGTCCACGCCATCGGCAGTCAGAATCTGAACCGCCGCAACTACGCGCGCAGCTATTTCTGCGCGTATGTCCTGGCGATCCTTCTGATCGCGGCCGCGTCGGCGATGGGCATCCTCACGGGCCTGACACAGTCGCTGACGGGGACGTTCGCCTGAAAATGCAGCGCGGAAACGACGCAAAAAACGCGAAAAATGCAGCAAAAACCGGCCTTCAGGCCGGTTTTTGCACGTTTATTTCAGGACGATCTGTCCTAAAAATCGATCATAACGGTCACAAACGCAGCCCCGGCCACAAAAAGTTTACAGGCAAGGGAAATATTTTTATAGTCTGCCACTTTTCTGTTGCACGCGGATGTGCTACAATATATAAGGAACATTATGCCGTTTGAAGGCTCGCACAGAGCCGCGACGATAGAGATAAAAGGAAGTACGCCATGAAATTACTTGCTCCCGCCGGGTCGATGGAGGCGCTGCGCGCCGCCGTCTGCAACGGCGCAGACGCCGTCTATTTAGGCGCCGATACATTCAACGCCCGCATGAACGCGCGCAACTTTTCCGCGACCGATTTGCAGGAGGCCGTGGTCTACTGCCACGTGCGCGGCGTGCAGGTCCATCTGACGCTCAACACGCTCGTGCTCGACCGCGAGATGCCGCGCGCGGCGGATCTCATCCGCATGGCGGCGGCGCTCGGCGTCGACGCATTCATCGTGCAGGATCTGGGCGTGGTGTCGCTGTGCAGAGAGATCGCGCCCGACGTGCCGGTCCATGCTTCGACGCAGATGAGCATCCATTCGCTCGAGGGCGTCATGCAGGCCGCGGAGCTCGGGTGCAGCTGCGCCGTGCTCGCGCGCGAGCTGCCGGCCGAGCAGATCGCGCATATCTGCAAAAAAAGCCCCATCGACATCGAGGTTTTCGGCCACGGCGCGCTGTGTATGTGCTATTCGGGCCAGTGCTATCTGTCGGCCGTGATCGGCCGCCGCTCGGGAAACCGCGGCCAGTGCGCGCAGCCGTGCCGGCTGCCGTATGGCTACGGCCGGTTTGAGTCGTCGCGGTATCCGCTGAGTCTCAAGGACAACTGTCTGGTGAACGAGCTCGATCAGCTGCGGCGGATGGGCGTTTCGTATCTGAAGATCGAGGGCCGCATGAAGCGGCCGGAGTACGTCGCCATCGTCACGCGCGCGTACCGCACGGTGCTCGACGGCGGCAAGCTGACGCAGGAGGATCTCCAGCAGCTTCAGACCGCGTTCTCGCGGCAGGGCTTTACCGACGGGTATTTCCAGGGACGTACGGGCGCGGATATGTTCGGAAGACGGCAGGAGGGCGAGGACACGAGCGCGCTGTTCGCCTCGGCCCGGGCCGGCTATGAGCAGGGCGAGGCGCAGCGCATCGGCGTGCGCTTCTACGCCATCGTGCAGGAAGGACGGCCGGCGCAGCTGGCCGTGGAGGACGATCAGGGCAACGTCTGCAAGACGGCCGGCCCCGTACCGGAGGCCGCGCTCTACCGGTCGCTGACGCAGCAGGATCTGGAGCAGCAGCTGAAAAAGACCGGCGGGACGCCGTATGTGTGTACCGGCGTGCGGACGGTGCTGGGTCAGGGGCTGATGCTCCCGGCGTCGGCGATCAACGCCATGCGGCGCGACGTCATCGCCGAGCTCACCGCGCGGCGCGGCCGCGTGAAGACGCCGCGGCTGAACGCCTATAACGAGACGCCGAAGTATGACGGCATCTCCGGAGAGCCGCAGCTGACCGTCGCGGTGCGCAGTGCCGGGCAGATCACGTCGCGGATGCTGTCGCTGGCGCCGACGGTTTTGTATGTGCCGCTGTCGGAGCTGGCGGAAAACCCGGATCTGCCGCAGCGCGTGAGCGTCGATACGCAGCTGGCGGCCGTCTTGCCGCGCGTCGTCTGGGATTCGGAGCTGCCCGCGATCGGCCGGCAGCTGCGCGCGGCGTATGAGATGGGTGTGCGGCAGGTGCTGTGCGGGAATCTCGGCCAGGTACGGCTGGCAAAGGCTGCGGGCTTCGCCGTGCGCGGCGATTTCGGCCTCAATATCACAAATTCGCGCTCGATGCGCTATCTGCGCGAGCAGGGACTCGATTCGCAGCTGCTGTCGTTCGAGCTGACGCTGCCGCAGATCCGCGATATCTCCAAGGCTGTGCCGTCGGAGGTCATGATCTACGGGCGGCTGCCGCTGATGCTGATGGAAAACTGCGTCATCAAAAACCGCACGGGCACGTGTACCTGCCAGACCGGCACGGTGCGCCTTGTCGACCGGATGGGCGAGGAATTCCCCGTCGTCAAGGACCCCGGCACGTGCCGCAACGTGCTGCTGAACGGCAAAAAGCTGTATCTGCTCGATAAAAAGGACGCATTCCGCGGCATGGGCCTGTGGGCGCTGCGGTTACAGTTCACGACGGAAAACCCCGGCGAGATCGACAAGGTCCTGATGGACTATCAGGGACGCGCGCAGTTCGACGCGGGAAGCTATACGCGCGGGCTTTATGCGCGCGGCGTGGAATAAGGGTGGAAACAATGATCATTCTTGCATCGCAATCCCCACGGCGGCAGGAGCTGATGAAGCTCACGGGGCTGCCGTTCACCGTCCGCGCGGCGGATATCGACGAGACGATGGATCCGTCGCTTCCCGTTTCGCAGGAGGTCGCGCGCGTGAGCCGCAAAAAGGCGCTGGCCATCGCGGGAAACGCCGCGGCGGACGATATCGTTATCGCGGCCGACACTGTCGTGGTCATTGACGGCGCGGAGCTCGGAAAGCCGCACGGCGAGCAGGACGCAGCGCGGATGCTGCGGCTGCTCTCGGGCAGGACGCACGAGGTCGTGACGGTCATGACCGTGTGCCGCGGCGAAGACGTGAAGACGCAGACGGTCGTCACAAAGGTGACGTTCCGCGATCTTTCCGGGACGGAGATCGCCGCCTATATCCGCACCGGCGAGCCGATGGACAAGGCCGGCAGCTATGGCATCCAGGGCTACGGCGCGATGTTCGTCGAACGCATCGAGGGCGACTATTTTGCCGTGATGGGCCTGCCGCTGTGTCCGCTGTGCGGGATGCTGCGCGCGTTCGGCGTGCCGGTCCTCGGTGAAACGGAGGCCGCGGTATGAATAAAAAATTCTGGACGGCGCGGCTCAAGACGATCCTCATCATCGCGCTCGTCGTGGCCATCGCCGCGGCGGTGACGCTGGCCATCGCAAGCGGCACGAGCTTTTTTGAAAACGTCGTGGGGACGATCCTGTCGCCGGTGCGCGCGGGCGTCGCCGCCATCGACCGGCAGGCGCAGCGGTATTACAACTATATGTTCAGCTATGAGTCGCTCGAGGCGGAAAACGCGGAGTTGCAGCGGCAGGTGCTCGATATGCAGGAGCAGGTCCGCGACGCGGAGTCTTTGCAGCGCGAGAACGAATGGCTCAAGGCGCTTTTGAAGCTCTCGGAGGAGCACGCGGACTATGAATTTCTGACGGCATACATCATCTCGTGGGATTCCTCCGACTATAAGAGCGCATTTACCATCGGCAAGGGCACGAACGCCGGGCTTGAAGAGGGTATGTGCGCCGTGACGGAAAACGGGCAGGTCATCGGCCTTGTGACCAAGGTCGGCGTCAACTGGGCCACGATCACGACGATCATGGATTCGTCGCTGGAAATTTCGGCGTCCATCGCCTCGTCGGGCTACGGCGGCGTGGTGCAGGCGACGTTCCTTGAAGACGGCAGCGAGATCCTGCGTATGAACTATCTGCTGACCGACGCGATCGTCAAAAATAACGATCAGGTCGTCACGACGGGCTCGACGCTCTATCCGCGCGGGCTGCTGCTGGGCTATATCACGAACGCGAGTCTCGACGAGACGGGCGTGGCGAAGTATGCGACGCTCGAACCGTCGTGCGACTTTGACAAGCTCGAGCAGATCGCCATCATTACGAATTATAATCTACAGTAACGTCCGGAACGGACGCAGAGGAAGGGTGGAATGCCGCCATGCACGATTCCTATAAAAATGCGCTGATGTGGACGCTGTACGGCGTGCTGTTTCTGCTGCTGGCCGTCGTGCAGACGGTCATCTTCGGCCACGCGCAGTTTTTCGGCGTCAAGCTGGCGCTCATCCCGGTGTGCGTGGCCTGCGTGGCGATGCACGCGGGCGCGGAGTCCGGGGCGCTGTACGGGCTGGTGTGCGGCGCGGTGTGGTGCTTTACGGGCGCGGCCGGCGGCGCGCTGCATATCGTGCTGCTGACGCTCTGCGGCGCGGCCGCGGGGTATCTGTGCGACCGGTATCTGGTGCGGCAGCTTCTGTCGGCGCTTCTGATGAGCCTGATGGCGCTCGGCGCGTGCCAGAGCGTGCTGTTTCTGTTTGAATGCTATCTCGGGACGATCCATATCGGCACGGCGTATACCGTGCCCGTTCAGGTCGGACTGAGTCTTCTTGCGTGCCCGGCTGTGTATCTTGCGGCGTGGGCGATCCGAAAGGTTGGTGCCAGGTAAATGCAGCGAATTTCCCGCTTTCGCATGATCGTGTTTATCATCGTCATTCTGGCGATGATCGGCGTGTTCGGCCTGCGGCTGTATAAAACGCAGGCTGCCGTGAGCGAAGAGACGCTCGTGCGCGCCGACGCGGACTCCATGCTGTATCAGACGACGGTGGAGGCCGCGCGCGGCAACATCCTCGACCGCAACGGCAACGTGCTGGTCGGAAACCGCGCGAGCTATAACCTCGTGATCATCAATTTCGTGTTTTTCAACGCGCCGGACCCGAACGGGAATCTGCTGAAGGTGCTGGATCTGTGCGATACGCTCGGCATCCGGTACGCCTCGCATTTCCCCGTGTCGCAGGAGCGGCCGTATCAGTATACCGACACGAACGACTCGGCGTGGCAGGGGTATTTCCGCAAGTTCCTTGCCAGCCGCAGCTACGACCCCGATATCTCCGCCGCGACGCTGATGAAAAAGCTGCGCGAGGCGTATAAGATCCCCAACGACTGGCCGCAGGAGGACGTTTACCGCGTGATCTCGGTGCGGTATGAGCTGGAGCTGCGCTCGGTCGAGGACATCGGGCTTGAAAACTACACGCTGGCGCAGGACGTGGACGCGGAATCGCTCGCGGCCGTGATGGAGCTGGCCGTGCCGGGCGTCGTGGTCGAAAACGGCACGGTGCGCGAGGTCAAGACGCCCTATGCCGCGCACATTCTGGGCTACGTCGGCGCGATGAGCCCGGAGGAGTACGCCGTTTACCGCGAAAAGGGCTACGCCATGAACGCCTTCGTCGGCAAGACCGGCGTGGAGCAGGCGTTTGAGGAATATCTGCACGGCTCGAGCGGACTGAAGTATACGACGGTGTCCACCTCGGGCGAGGTGCTCAGCCGGTATTATGCGTCCGAGCCCGTGCCGGGCAACAACGTCGAGCTGACGATCGATATTTCCTTACAGGCCGTGGCTGAGCAGGCGCTGGAGAAGGTCATTCTCGATCTGCGTGAAAACGGCGTCGGCAGCAAAAAGGAAGGCAAGGACGCCAGAGGCGGCGCGGTCGTGGTGCAGGCGGTCAAGACCGGCGAGATCCTCGCCATGGCGAGCTACCCGACCTACGATCTTGCGACGCTGACCGAAAATTACACCGCGATCGCCGCGGACGAGAGCAATCCCCTCATCAACCGCGCGCTGTGGGCCTATCCGCCGGGATCGGTCTATAAGATGGTCACGTCCATCGCCATCGTCGACATGGGCGGCATCGACCCGGGCTATACGATCACCGACAACGGCCTGTATACAAAGTACGATTCCTTCCAGCCGAAGTGCCACATCTGGAGTCTGGCAAATCCGCGCACGCACGGCAAGGTCAACCTGATGCGCGCCATCGCGTATTCGTGCAACTATTATTACTACGAGGTCGGTGAGGCCGCGTATGACAGCTATATGAAGGAAACGGGCGAAAATCCGTTTGACATCGTGGCTAAGGCGCTGGGTCTCGGCGAATCGACGGGCATCGAGCTGCCCGAGCAGACCGGCACCCGCGCGAACAAGCAGGAAAAGGCCGAGATGTACGCCGGCGAGGACGCGGGCTGGTTCGCGGCGGACGTTTTGCAGGCCGTCATCGGCCAGAGCCTGAACAGCTTTACGCCGCTTCAGCTCGTATGCTACACGTCGGCGCTGGCAAACAAGGGCACGCGCTATGAGGCGACGCTTCTGTCCCGCGTCGTGTCGTGGGACTATCAGGATCTGATCGAGGAGCACGTCCCGGCCATCGCCAGCAGGCTCGAAATTTCCGACAGGGCGCTCGCCGCGATCGATCAGGGTATGCGCATGACCGCGACCGAAGGCACGGCCGAGCAGTATCTGAAAAACTATCCCATCACTGTGGCCTGCAAGACCGGCACGGCGCAGTGGCAGGGCACGACGTCGACCGGCGCGTTCTCGGGCTCCGACAACGCCTCGTTCGTCCTCTATGCGCCCGCGGACGACCCGGAGATCGCCATCTCCGTCTACGTCGAGCGCGGCTCGCAGGGCGGCAATCTGGCGAACGTGTGTATCCCGATCCTCGACGCCTATTTTTCCAGCTCGACCAGATTTGAGACGATCGCAACCGAAAATATCGCTTACTAAGTGAGGAACCATACATGACCGACCTTTCGCATATCCGCAATTTTTCCATCATTGCGCACATCGATCACGGCAAGTCCACGCTGGCCGACCGGCTGCTGGAGGAATGCCACTCGGTCGAAAAGCGCGAGATGGAGGATCAGATCCTCGACTCCATGGAGCTCGAGCGCGAGCGCGGCATCACGATCAAGGCGCGCGCCGTGCGGCTCGATTACAGGGCCGACAACGGGGAAACCTATGTCCTGAATCTCATCGACACGCCGGGCCACGTGGACTTTAACTACGAAGTTTCGCGCAGTTTGTCTGCCTGCGAGGGCGCGGTGCTGGTCGTCGACGCTTCGCAGGGCATCGAGGCCCAGACGCTGGCCAACACGTATCTGGCCGTCGACAACGGGCTGGAGGTTCTGCCCGTGGTCAACAAAATTGACCTGCCTGCGGCGCGTCCCGCCGAGGTCAAGAAGGAGATCGAGGACGTCATCGGCATCCCGGCGATGGACGCGCCGGAGATCTCCGCAAAAAACGGCATCAATATCCACGCGGTGCTGGAAATGGTCGTAAACGGCGTGCCCGCGCCGTCTGGCGACCGCGAAGCGCCGCTGCAATGCCTGATCTTCGACAGCCAGTATGACTCCTACCGCGGCGCGATCGTGTATCTGCGCGTGGTGAACGGCACGGTGTATCCCGGGATGGACATCCGGATGATGGCCTCCGGTGCGGTCTACAAGGTCGTGGAGGTCGGATATCTGCACCCGAAGGGCATGATCCCGGCGGAAAGTCTCGGCGCGGGCGAGGTCGGATATCTGACGGCGTCGATCAAGACCGTCTCCGACACGCGCGTGGGCGACACGATCACGGGCGTGGAAAACCCGGCCGCAGAGGCGCTGCCGGGCTATCATCAGGCGCAGCCGATGGTCTTTTCGGGCGTGTACCCGGCGGACGGATCGAAATACGGCGATCTGCGCGACGCACTGGAAAAGCTGAAGCTGAACGACGCTTCGATGAGCTTTACGCAGGAAAACTCCATCGCGCTGGGCTTCGGCTTCCGGTGCGGCTTCCTGGGGCTTCTGCATATGGAGATCATCCTCGAACGGCTCGAACGCGAGTATAATCTCGATCTTATCACGACGGCCCCGAACGTCGTCTACAAGATCACAAAGACCGACGGCACGCAGCTGGACGTCTACACGCCGCTCAACTATCCCGATCCGGCTGAGATCGCCGAGGCGCAGGAGCCGTATGCGAAGGCGAATCTCATCGCGCCGCCCGAATATGTCGGCGCGATCATGGACCTGTGTCAGAACCGGCGCGGTGAGTTCAAGGATATGCAGTATCTCGATCCCACGCGCGTGGAGCTGCACTACGCCATGCCGCTCAACGAGATCATCTACGACTTTTTCGACGCGCTCAAGAGCCGCACGCGCGGCTACGGCTCGCTCGATTATGAGCTCGAGGGCTACCGCCCGTCGAAGCTCGTGAAGCTCGATATTCTGCTCAACGGCGAGATCGTCGACGCGCTGAGCTTCATCCTCTTCGCCGACAACGCCTACGCCAGAGCGCGCAGGATCTGCGAAAAGCTGAAGGACAATATCCCGCGCCAGATGTTCGAGATCCCGGTGCAGGCCGCCGTCGGCGGCAAGATCATCGCGCGCGAGACGATCAAGGCCCTGCGCAAGGACGTGCTCGCCAAGTGCTACGGCGGCGACATCACGCGCAAGAAGAAGCTGCTGGAAAAGCAGAAGGAGGGCAAGAAGCGGATGCGCACGTTCGGCACGGTGTCCGTGCCGTCGGAGGCGTTTATGGCCGTTTTGAAGCTCGACGACGAATCGTAAGGAGGGATGGAGCAGTGGCGCTGATCCCCATCATGGAAAACAGGAAAAAAAGTCTCGGCATCTACGTACACGTGCCGTTCTGCCGCAGCAAGTGCGAATACTGCGACTTTTACTCCATCCCCGGCGCGCGCAGCCGGGATCTGATGGAGCGGTATCTCGACGCGGTCATCCTGCATATCCGCGAGGCCGCGCAGGGCGCGGCGGGATATGAGGTCGACACGGTCTATTTTGGCGGCGGCACGCCGTCGTTCTTCGGCGCCGGCGGACTTGCGAAGATCTTCGCCGAGATCGACCGCCGGTTTGACGTCAGCCGCGACGCGGAAGTCTCGCTCGAAGCAAATCCCGACTCCGTGACGCTGCCGATGCTCACGCGGCTGCGCCGCGCGGGCTTTAACCGCATCTCCATCGGCGTGCAGTCGGACGACGACGCACAGCTCAAGGCGCTCGGCCGCCCGCACAACTACCGGCAGGCGCAGCAGGCCATTTCACTCTCGCGCCGCGCGGGCTTTGACAACGTGTCGGTCGACCTCATGTTCGGACTTCCCAACCAGTCGCGCGAAAGTTGGATGCAGACGCTTCGGAACGTGATCGATCTCAAGGCCGACCACATCAGCTGCTACGGCCTGAAGGTCGAGCCGGGTACGAAGCTCTGGAGCTACAAGGACTGCGCGAATCTCCCGGACGATGACGCGCAGGCGGATATGTATTTCTACGCGGTCGAGACGCTCGAGGAGTTCGGCTATCACCAGTATGAGATCTCCAATTTCGCGCACGACGGCTTTATCTGCCGCCACAACATGAAATACTGGGTCGGCGACGAGTATCTGGGCTTCGGCCCGTGCGCGGCGTCGGATTTTGCCGGGCGGCGGTTTACGATCGAGGCGGATCTGGAGAAGTATATCAGGGGCGTCATGGAAAAGGGCGTTATTTTGTCGGAGTCGGAGCTTGTGCCGCTGCGCGAACGCGCGGGCGAGTATCTGATGCTCCGCCTGCGGACGGTCGACGGCATCGAAAAGAGCGAGTATACGCGCTCGTTCCTGCTGCCGTTCGAGCCGATCGAGGAGATTTTGCAGACCTTGCAGATGCAGCAGCTCGCCGCGCAGACAAACGGCCGCTGGCATCTGACGCCGAAGGGCTTTATGCTGTCGAACTCCATTCTGGTGGAGCTTCTCGAGGCGCAGCAGAAGTCCCGGCCGCTGACACAGAAACGGTAAAAAACACGCAAACGAGGCCGGGACGAGGATTCGTCCCGGCCTCCTGCCGGTAAGCAGCGCGGCAGACGAATCCGGTGCGGTCTGCGGCCAGCTGCGGAGAGATCGGGCGGCTTTCCGATCTCCCCCGGCTCAGCGGGCGCAAGATCTCCGGTCTGCCGGGCCGTTTGCCGTTCCGGCGAAGCGCGGCGTGTGTCCGTGCGCGCACCGGCGTATGGACAGCTGCGGCGGTAAACCGTTTTGAAAAGCTGCGTCTCGATCTCTCTGGACATAGCTTGCGCCGAAGCGGCGAAAATACGCAGGAAATATTTGCTTTGTTTGACTTTACAGCGCGAAACCGGTAATATAAAAGAATAAACAGACAAAAGGAAGCGAAAAAATGGAAGAGTTCAAAACGCTGCGGGAGACGCAGCTGGCTTCGCAGCCGATCTTCGACGGGACGGTATTGCACGTGTTCAAGGACCGCGTGCGGCTGCCCAACGGCAATGAGGCCGCGCGCGAGTATACCGTCCATCACGGCGCGGTGTGCATTTTCCCGCTGCTGGAAAACGGCGACGTGCTGCTTGAACGGCAGTTCCGCTATCCGATGGGAAAGGTCATCACCGAGATCCCCGCGGGCAAGCTCGACTGCATCGGCGAGGATCCGCTCGAAGCGGCGAAGCGCGAGCTGCGCGAGGAGACAGGAGCTGTGGCGGAGGAAATGCTGCCGCTCGGCGAATTTTATCCCGCGTGCGCGTATTCGACCGAGGTCATCCATATGTTTTTGGCGCGGAAGCTGACGTTCGGCGAACGCGAGCTTGATGAGGACGAATTTCTGAACGTGTTCCGGATGCCGCTGGAGGAGCTGGTCGGGAAGGTGCTCGCGGGCGAGATCCCCGACGCGAAGACGCAGGCGTGCGCGATGCGCGTATGGGCGATGCAGCAGAAGGGATTGCTCGGATGAAGCGCGAACGGCTTTATGTGTCGTCGATCGGCGAAGACTGCTGTGCGGCGGCCGCGCGCTTCGGCACGGGCATCGAGCTGGCGCAGTACTGCACGGCCGCGCGGCTCGACGGCGCGCCCGCCGACGAATGGGAGATCCCCGTCGAGCGGTGTCTGGCGTCGGCGAAGCGGTTTGCGTTCCACGGGCCGTTCAACGAGCTTTCGCCCGCGGCCATCGATCCGATGGTGCTGGACGTGACGAAGACGCGCTACCGGCAGGCGGTGGCGCGCGCGCAGGCGATGGGGATCCGGACAGTCGTGCTGCACGCGGGCTTTCAGCCGCTGGTCTATTATCCGGAGTGGTTCATCGCGCGCAGCATCGAATTCTGGCGCGCGTTCGCGCGCGAGATCCCGGAAGGGATGACGGTGTGTCTGGAAAATGTGATGGAGCCGCGGGCGCAGATGCTCGTGGACATCGTACAGGCCGTGGATGATGCGCGCGTGCGCATCTGTCTCGACGCCGGGCACGCGAACACGTTCGTCTCGCACGAATCGCCCGCGGCGTGGCTCGCGGCGTGCGCGCCGTATGTGGCGCACGTGCATTTACACAACAACGACGCAGACCGCGATCTGCACGCGCCGCTTATGGACGGCACGATCGATATGGTTTCGTTCGTGCGGCGGCTGGACGCGCTGTGCCCGGCGGCGACCTGCACGCTGGAGCTGGCGCGATGCGAGGAAAGTCTCATCTGGATGGAAAAGCAGCGGCTTTTGGAGGATTAACATACCATGACCGAGCAGGAAACGAGGCTCAGAAGCCTCCTTTCGGAGATCACGCCGCTTTATGAAGCGCCGATGCGCGAAGCACGCGCCCGGCAGGACGCGCTGGCAAAGCCGCCCGGAAGTCTCGGGCTGCTGGAGGAGATCTCCATCCGATTGGCGGGCATCACCGGCGCAGTGAAAAATCACGTTGACCGCACGCGCATCTATGTGCTTGCGGCGGACAACGGCGTCGTCTGCGAGGGCGTGTCGTCCGCGCCGCAGTCGGTCACGCGCGCGCAGTCCATCAACCTCACGCGCGGGCTGACGGGCGCGTCGTGCCTGGCAAAGCACTTCGGCGACGAACTCACCGTCGTCGACATGGGCATCGCGCTGCCGTACACGTGCCCGCAGATCGTAAACCGCTCCCTCGGAAAAGGCACGGCGAACATCGCCGCGGGGCCCGCGATGACGCGCGAACAGGCCGTGCAGGGCATTCTGACCGGCATGGAGCTGGCCGCGGAAGCAAAGCGCGGCGGCGTGCAGATCCTGGGCGTGGGCGAGATGGGTATCGGCAACACGACGACCTCGTCGGCCGTATTGGCCGCGCTGAGCGGCGCATCGGTCGAGGCCGTGTCGGGCCGCGGCGGCGGTCTGACCGACGAGGCGTTTTTGAAGAAAAAGCGCGTCATCGAACAGGCGCTGGCCGTCAACCGGCCGGTTGCAGACGATCCTGTTGACGTTCTGCACAAGGTCGGCGGGTTCGATTTGTGCGCAATGACGGGGGTCTTCCTCGGCGCGGCGCACGAGCGGCTGCCCGTCGTGGTCGACGGGTTCATCTCGATCGTCGCGGCGCTGTGCGCGGCGCGATTGTGCGAAAACGCAGGGGAATATTTCTTCGGCTCGCACGTGTCGTATGAGCGCGGGTATCAGATCGCGCAGCAGCTGCTGGGCTTAAAGCCGTGTTTGCAGCTCGGGATGCGGCTCGGCGAGGGCAGCGGCTGCCCGATCGCGTTCCGCGTGATCGAGGCCGCGTGCGCCGTGATGGATACGATGGCGACATTCCCGGAGGCGGCCATCGACGACGGATATTTGACCGAAATACGTGAAAAGGACAGTTTTACCGTATGATCTACCTACTTTCCGGAGGCGCGAAAAACGGAAAATCGTCGCTGGCGCAGGACATTGTCTGTGCAAGCGCGGAAAAGCGCTATTATCTGGCGACCATGATCCCGCATGACGACGAAGACTGCGTGCGCATCCGGCGGCATATCGAAAACCGCGCGGGAATGGGCTTTGAGACGGTCGAATGCGGGACGGACATTCTTTCCTCGCTCGAACGGATGGACCCGGCGGGCGCGGTGCTGCTCGACAGTGTGACGGCGCTGCTGGCCAACGAGATGTTCCGCGCGGACGGCTCGTTCGACGAAGGCGCGCCCGCGCGGCTCGAACGCGAGCTGCTGGCGTTTTCGGACCGCATGGCCTGCGTCGTGTTTGTGAGCGACTATATCTATTCCGACGCCGGGCAGTATGACGCATGGACCGAGTGCTACCGCCGCGGGCTTGCGCGGCTCGACCGCGCGCTGGCCGCGCGGGCCGACTGCGTGGCGGATCTGTGCGCGGCGCGGCCGGTGTGGTTCAAAGGAGGCTTCCGCGGATGAAGGAGAAGCTCAAAAAGCCGCTGACGGCGTTTATGATGGCCTGGGGCACGTATCTTGCCATTCCGTGCCCGTATAAGGTCTGGGACGACGCGATGCGCCCGTGGCAGATCGTATTTCTGCCGGTCGTGGGACTCGTCGCGGGCGTGATCTGGGCCGGGTGCGCGGCGCTGTTTGCGCGTCTGGGGTTCACGGGGATGCTGGCCGCGGCGCTTCTGGCGGCGGTTCCGTTTCTTGTGACGGGATTTTTCCATCTGGACGGGTTTCTCGACTGCTGCGACGCGATTTTGTCGCGGCGGGATCTGAAAACGCGGCAGAAAATTTTAAAGGATTCGCGCGTCGGCGCGTTCGCGGTGGTGAGCGCGATTTTGCTGTTCCTGCTGTCGTTCGCGTCGCTGGCCGATACGGAATTTTCGTATATCTGGCCGGCGCTGCTGCTCATCCCGGTGACGACGCGCTGCATGGCGGGCGTCGCGGTGGAGTCGTTCGCGCCGATGAAGACGAGCCAGTACGCGGGGACGTTTGCAGCGGCGAAGACGAAAAAGCAGCGCAATCTGCTGCTCGGGATGTATCTGCTGGCGATGCTGGCGGACTTCGCGTTCCTGTTCGCGCGGCCGGCGTGCGCGCTGGCTGCGGCATGGGCGGGTCTGACCGCGATCCTCGCGTGCCGCATGGCGCGGAGAAATCTCGGCGGTATGTCCGGGGACATCGCGGGCTTCGCCGTGACGCTCGGCGAGCTTTCGGGCCTTTTGATTCTTGCGATTTTTTAAGGAGACGACTATGGATCTGATCATCGGCGGCGCCTATCAGGGCAAAACGGACTATGCAAAAGAAAAATTCGCGCTCACGGACGGCGAGATCGCGGTCTGCGAAACGCAGACGCCTGACATGGCGGCAAGATGCCTGTGCCATCTCGAACGCTTCGCGCTTGCGTGCGTCAAGGCGGGAAAAGAGCCTGCGCAGGTGCTGAAAAATTACGATCTTCGGGATAAGATCCTCATCTGCGACGACATTTCCTGCGGCGTGGTGCCCATCGACCCTGAGACGCGCGAATGGCGCGAGGCCGTGGGCCGCATGACCGCGGCGCTGGCCGCGAAGGCCGGCACCGTCACGCGCGTATTCTGCGGGCTGCCGCTCGTATTAAAGGGATGAGGCGGCTGATCCTCATCCGCCACGGGCAGACCGAGGGCAACGTGCGCCGGTGGTACTACGGCGCGCTCGATCTGCCGCTGACGCAGGCGGGCGTGCAGGCGCTGACGGAAGGCGCGCGGCAGGGACGCTATCCCGCGTGTGCGGGCTTTCTGGTCGTGACGAGCGGGATGCTGCGCACCGAGCAGACGCTGCGGTGCATCTGCGGCGAAACGCCGCACGAGCAGCGGCGGGAGCTGCGCGAGGTGTCGTTCGGCATCTTCGAGGGAAAAACCTATGAGGAGCTGGCCGGGACGCGCGCGTATGAGGCGTGGCTCGCGGGCGACTGGTTCGCAAATGTGCCGCCGGGCGGCGAGTCGTTCCGCCAGGCCGAGACGCGCATCCGCGCAGGACTGGCGCGGATGCTGGCGCAGGAGCGGGATATCTTCGCGGTCGTACACGGCGGAACGATCCTGACGATCATGCAGACGCTGTTCCCAGAGGAGGAGCGCTCCGGATATGACTGGCAGCCGGCGCCCGGCGGCGGTTATGACATCGATCTGACAAAGCATACGTACCGCGGAATAGGATTGGAAAAAACGCTGTGATTTTTTATGAAAATCAGTTGATTTTTGGACAGGTTGTATGGTACTATAATAAAAGGAAGTGCCATTTTTTACTGGCACGGGGCGTCGCCCCAGAAAAGAGTCGGAAAGAGCTATAGGAGGTCATACCATGAAGTTGTCCAAGCGCGTCCTTGCATGCGGGCAGTCCCCCATGCGTAAGTTCCATCCCTACGCCGTCGCGGCAGAAGCCGCCGGCAAGAAGATCTACCATCTGAATATCGGCCAGCCCGATATCCGCACGCCTGAGGCGCTGTATGAGGCTGTGCGCGATTTCCGCGATCCGGTTCTGGCTTACGCGGCGTCGCCCGGTATGCCCGTCATGATCCATGCGATCGAAAAGTACTATAAGGGCATCGGCATCGATCTGACCGACGGCGACGTGCTCGTCACCACCGGCGGCAGCGAAGCGCTCCAGATCGCGGCCAACTGCATCCTCGACGAAGGCGACGAGGTCATCATCCCCGAGCCGTTCTATCCCAACTACCATACGTTTATCACCGCGGCCGGCGGCGTGATCCATCCGCTGCCCACCAGCCCGGAGGAAGGCTATTTCTACGCCGATCGCGCCCGCATCGAGGCCTGCATCACGCCAAAGACCCGCGCGATGATCTTCTCCAACCCCGGCAACCCCACCGGCACATGCCTGACCGTCGAGCAGATGAAGATGCTGCTTGAGGTCGCCGTCGAGCACGATCTGTATCTGATCGCCGACGAGGTCTATCGTGAATTCACCTACGAAGGCGAGCCGCTGCACTCGTTCGGCCAGTTCGACTTCGGCCAGGACAACCTCATCATCATCGACTCCGTGTCCAAGCGCTTCTCCGCCTGCGGCGCGCGTATCGGCTGCATCATCAGCAAGAACCGCGAGCTGATGGCCAACGCCCTGAAGTTCTGCCAGGCGCGTCTGTCCGTCGCCACGCTCGATCAGGTCGCATCCGCAGCGCTCTACACCGTCGGGCCCGAGTATTTCGATCAGGTCCGCGAGGAGTACAAGCGCCGCCGCGACACCGTCGTGCGCAAGCTGCATGAGATCCCCGGCGTCATCTGCGAATGCCCGCGCGGCGCGTTCTATCTGATGGCTGCGCTGCCCGTCGACGACGCGGAGAAGTTCCAGCTGTGGCTGCTCCAGGAATTCGAGGACAACGGCGACACCGTCATGTTCTCCGCCGGCGGCCCGTTCTATGCCACCCCGGGCAAGGGTCTCAACGAGATCCGTATCGCCTACGTCCTGAAGCAGGCCGATCTTGAGCGTGCGATGGATCTGCTGGCGCTCGGCATCAAGAAGTACAACGAAACCCACTAAGCAGGTATCTCAAAGGGCTGCGGCAAATGCCGCGGCCCTTTTTCGCTGTGTCAAGGAAGTCTGATTTTCATGAAACGTGCAAAAATGCATTGCATCGGCCCCTACACAAATTTGGAAGATTGATGTAAAACGGTACAGCCCTGCAAGTTTGCAGCGAACCCAAAGCCTTCCCCTCCGGGGAAGGTGCCCCAGTGCGTACACTGGGGCGGATGAGGGCAGGAGAGCAGTTACGAATTGTTGAAACTGCGAATCTATGCGCAAGTGCTCCCAGACCCTCATCCGTCTGCGTCGCTTCGCTCCGCATCCACCTTCCCCGGAGGGGAAGGCAGGGGCCGATGTGGGCATCGGCCCCTACGGCTCCCCGGGAGGATTTCGCAAAAAAACCGGCGGAATTGCAGCACGAAACGCGCACCTTTCGGTTTTGATACAAAAAACGCCCCTCTGACTGTGTCAGAGGGGCGTTTGCAAAAGCGGTTATTTCGCGTAATCGACGGCTTTGGTCTCGCGGATGACGTTAATCTTGATCTGGCCGGGATATTCCAGCTCCGACTCGATCTTCTTGGCAAGATCGTGCGCCAGCAGGATCATGTTGTCCTCGTTGACCTCTTCGGGCTTGACCATGACGCGGACCTCGCGGCCGGCCTGGATGGCGTAGGCCTTTTCGACGCCGGGGAAGGAGTTGGTCAGCTCTTCGAGCTTTTCAAGGCGGCGGATATAGTTCTCGACGTTCTCACGGCGTGCACCGGGGCGTGCAGCGGAGATGGCGTCGGCCGCCTGAACGAGACAGGCGATGACCGTCTGCGGTTCGACGTCGCCGTGGTGCGCCTCGATGGCGTTGACGACGACGGGATTTTCCTTGTACTTGCGGGCAAGCTCGACGCCCAGCTGGACGTGGCTGCCCTCCATCTCATGGTCGACGGATTTGCCGAGGTCGTGCAGCAGGCCTGCGCGCTTGGCAAGCGTCACATCGACGCCGAGCTCGGCGGCCATCAGGCCCGCGATATGCGCGACCTCGATGGAGTGGTTCAGGACGTTCTGCCCGTAGGACGTGCGGTATTTCTGACGGCCCAGAAGCTTGATAAGCTCAGGATGCAGATTGTGGACGCCCGTCTCAAACGTGGCGCGCTCGCCCTCGACCTTGATGGTGTGGTCGACCTCGCGGCGGGCCTTTTCGACCATGTCCTCGATGCGGGTGGGATGGATGCGGCCGTCGGCGATGAGCTTTTCGAGCGCGAGCCGCGCGACCTCACGGCGGACGGGATCGAACGAGGAAACGGTGATGGCCTCGGGCGTGTCGTCGATGATGAGATCGACGCCCGTGATCGTCTCGAGCGTGCGGATGTTGCGGCCCTCGCGGCCGATGATGCGGCCCTTCATCTCATCGTTGGGCAGCGGCACAACGGAGACGGTCGTTTCGGCGGCGTGGTCCGCCGCGCAGCGCTGGATGGCGGTGGCGATGATCTCGCGCGCGGTCTGGTCGGCCTCTTCCTTCATCTGCGACTCGATCTCCTTGATCTTCATCGCTGTCTCGTGGCGGACATCGTCTTCCACGCCCTTGAGGATATAGGCCTTGGCCTCGTCCTGCGTCAGACCGGAGATCTTTTCAAGCATCTCCATCTGGCTGCGCTTTAAGGACGCGACCTCCTCCTGCTGCTTGTCGATCGAGGCGATCTTCTTGGCCAGCTCGTCCTCTTTCTTTTCATGCAGGGTGATCTTCTTGTCGAGGGATTCCTCTTTCTGCTGCAAGCGGCGCTCCTGCTTGGAGACTTCCGCCCGGCGTTCCTTGACTTCCTGTTCGTATTCGCTGCGTGATTTATGGATCTCTTCCTTCGCTTCGAGCAGCATCTCGCGCTTTTTGCTCTCGCCGCCCTTGATGGCTTCGTTGATGATGCGCCTGGCTTCCTCTTCGGCGCCGCCGATCTGCTTTTCAGCGACCTTTTTGCGGTACATCACGCCGATAAAGAAAAATACGGCGCAGAGCACGACAGCCGCGATGCAAAGGATGAGGCATAGCGTATTAAATTCCATAAACTGCGAATCACACCTCCTGTTTCAGTATTGGGTATGCCGGGATGCCCCGGCGGCTGAATCATAAAGCGCAGCGGGCTTCCCCAAACCCATTGCAGCCATACAAATCCTACCCTACATTGTACTGTTTCACAGGCAGTGTGTCAAGGCGCAATTCGGAAAAATGCACGAAACGGAGGGCTCGGTTCTGGATAAAATTATCAAGAACCGCCGAGACGGTGCGCAGCGCGGTCAACGCGCGGCGCGCTGCGGTTGACAATTGCGGGAAAGTATGGTTTGATAGGATTACTTCCGTGCGGCCGGGAGCTCCGGAAGACGCCGGGCGATGGCCACGCACAAAGAGCTGCCAACGGCGATCTTTACAAGATCGCCCGGCAGGTAGATGAGCATCCCGTTTTTCAGGACCTGCCAGAACGTCAGGCCCTTGCCGAGGTAGCCGTTGGCGATGAGCGCCATATACGGCACGCCGACGGCGTAGAGGACGGCAAGACCTGCGAGCATCGCCAGCGCCGTGCGCCAGAAGCGCAGCGGGCGCTTTGCCAGCCGGCCAATGACGAACGCGCACGGGATGAGGCCCAGCAGAAAGCCGAACGTCGGCTGAAATACATAGGAAAAGCCGCCGCCGAGCGCGAAGATCGGCACGCCGACAAGGCCGGTGAGGACATACACGGCCTGCGACGCCGCGCCCCAGCCCGCGCCGAGCAGCACGCCCGCCATCGCGGTAAACAGAAATTGCAGCGAAATGGCCGCGAGTGCGAACGGGATCTTGAAAAATGCGCCGACGGCCGTCAGGGCGGCGAACAGCGCGGTCAGGACGAGCATACGGGTGTTGGTTTTGCGCATGGGACAGGCTCCTTTGTAAACTATTATTTTTAACAGGTTTACAATACAACGGATCGCGGAAAAAATCAAGAGGAGATCGCGTATGACGAAGGAAGAAGTTTTAAGTATGCTGCTGGCGGCGGACGCGCCGGTCTCCGGAGAGCAGATCAGCCGCAGGCTCGGCGTGTCGCGCGCAGCGGTGTGGAAGGCCATCGACCAGCTGCGGCAGGACGGATACGAGATCGAGGCCGCGACGCGGCGCGGCTACCGCATCACGCGCGCGCCCGACCGGTTTGACAGCGCGCAGGTGCGCGCGCTGCTGGCCGGCCATCCGTGGCAGAAGTGCGCGTCGGTAGTGGAGCGCTGCGACTCGACGAACAACGTCTGCAAAAAACTCGCCGCCGAAGGCGCGCCGGACGGCACGGCCGTCATGACCGGATGCCAGACCGCCGGGCGCGGCCGGCGCGGACGGACGTTCGTCTCTCCGGAGGGCGGACTCTATTTCAGCGTGATTTTGCGCCCGCACGCAAAGCCCGAGGCGCTCATGCACCTGACGGCGATGGTCGCCGTCGCCGCGGCAAGAGCCGTCGAGGCTGTGAGCGGGATCTATCCGGACATCAAATGGACGAACGATCTTGTGATCGGCAAACGGAAGCTCTGCGGCATTCTGACGGAGATCGGCATCGAGGCCGAATCGCGCGAGGTCGACTACGCCGTGGTCGGCATCGGCATCAACTGCGACGCCGTCCCGCTGCCGGCGGAGGTCGCGGCGATGTCGACGAGTCTTGAAGCCGAGACGGGAAAGAAGATCAGCCGCAGCCGTCTGGCCGCGGCGCTCGTGCGCGCGCTCTATGAGATGGAGCAGGCGCTGTTTACCGAAAAGGATGCGTGGCTGCGGGAGTTTGCCGCGCACTGCATCACGATCGGGCAGGATGTGAAGCTCATCCGCGGCGACGACGTGACGTTCGCGCACGCCGACGGCATCGACGAAGAGGCTGCGCTGCTCGTGACGTATCCCGACGGCACGAAGGGCGCCGTCGCCTCCGGAGAGGTGTCGGTCCGGGGAATGTACGGGTATGCGTGAGCGGCAAAAAAGCCTTGCAATGCGGGGAAAAGAAGCGTATACTGGAGAAAAAACGGGAGGGTATGACTATGAAATCTCTGAAATCCATTCTGAAGATCGTCGGGATCGTCATGGCCGTCGCCGGCGCGGCGCTTTTGATCGTCAGCTGCCTCGACGAGATCAGGCAGGTCCCGCAGCAGCTTGCCGCGTGGAAGGCCCGCCGCGAAGAGCTGCGCGATTACGCCGACTGAATACGGACGAACGAAAACCAGCCGCAAAATGCGGCTGGTTTTTTCTGTGTTCCTTGCAAAAAGAGGCGGAAGCTGGTATAATAAACTGCTAAGTTATGTTCGGAGGAAACACCCATGGAACGAAAGACCGTCACGATCGCACCCGAGGCGCTGGCCCATGAAATGGACGTGTGCGCGCAGATCAAAGAGCAATGGAGCCGCGCGGGCCGCACGCCGCGCGCGTTTGTCGATACATACGGCTGTCAGCAGAACGAGGCCGATTCCGAGCGCATCCGCGGGATGCTGCGCGCGAGCGGCTATGAGATCGTGGAGACGGAGGAGGGCGCGGACTGCATCGTCATCAACACCTGCGCCATCCGCGAGCACGCGGAGATGCGCGTGTACGGCAACGTCGGCGCGCTGGTCCACACCAAGGCCCGCCATCCGGAACAGAAGATTTTCCTGTGCGGCTGCATGATGGGTCAACCGCAGGTTGTCGACCGCATCCGCAAGAGCTACCGCCACGTCGACGGCGTATTCAACCCGCACGAGCTGTGGCGCTTCCCGGAGCTTTTGCAGCAGGTCCTGACGACGAACCGGCGCGTGTTCGCCGTGGACGAATCCGCGGGCAACATCGCCGAGGGCATCCCTGTCGTGCGTTCGTCGAATCTCAAGGCGTGGGTGTCGATCATGTACGGCTGCAACAACTTCTGCTCGTACTGCATCGTGCCGTATGTGCGCGGGCGCGAGCGCTCGAGACGGCCCGAAGAGATCCTGGAGGAAGTGAAGGGCCTCATCGCGGCCGGGTACAAGGACATTACGCTGCTTGGCCAGAACGTCAACTCGTATGGCAGGGATCTTGGCCTCGGCGTCGACTTTGCAGACCTCATGGCCCAGATCGCACAGCTTCCGGGCGAGTTCTGGCTGCGCTTCATGACGAGCCACCCGAAGGACGCGAGCCGCAAGCTCTTTGACACGATCGCAAAATACCCGAAGATCGCCAAGCAGTTCCATCTGCCGTTCCAGTCGGGCAACGACCGCGTTTTAAAGGCGATGAACCGGCATTATAACAGAGAAGAATACCTCGCGCTGGCGCACTACGGGCGCAGCATCATGCCCGATCTTGTGCTGACCAGCGACGTTATCGTCGGCTTCCCCGGCGAGACGGAGGAGGAGTTTGAAGATACCGTCAGTCTCATTGAGGACGTGCGCTACGACGCGCTGTTTACGTTCATTTTTTCGCCCAGAGCGGGCACGCCCGCAGCAAAAATGGACGATCCGACGCCGAAGGCCGAGAAAAACCGCCGCTTCGACCGGCTCTGCGACGTGCAGAACCGCATCTCGCAGGAAATTCATCAGGGCTACGTGGGCAGGACGATGCGCGTGCTCGTTGACGGCCGCGAGGACGACCGGCTCACCGCGCGCACCGAAGGCGGACGTCTCGTGCGCTTCGCGGGCGATGACAGTCTCATCGGGCAGTTTATCGACGTGAAGATCACAGGCTGTACGACGTGGAGCCTCGTCGGGGAACTCAAATAACGCAGCACCCCTACGCTGAAATATGGCAAACGCTTCGCTGGTTTGCCTCGGGGTTTTATTCCCGTTTTACAGAAGATCAACGCTACCGGAGGTTTTATTATGGCAGAGCTCACGCCCATGATGCAGCAGTATTACGCGGTCAAGGAACGCAATCCCGACTGCCTGCTGTTTTTCCGACTGGGCGATTTTTATGAGATGTTTGAGGAGGACGCGCGCATCGCGTCCCGCGAGCTCGATCTGACGCTCACCTCGCGCGATCATGCCAAAGACAAAAGCGCCGACGAGAAGATCCCCATGTGCGGCGTGCCGTATCATTCCTCCGAGGGCTATATCGCGCGGCTCGTCGCCAGGGGTTATAAGGTCGCCATCTGCGAGCAGATGGAGGACCCGGCGCTGGCCAAGGGGCTCGTGAAGCGCGACATCATCCGCATCGTGACGCCCGGCTCCGTGACGGAAAGCTCGATGCTCGACGAATCGAAAAACAACTATTACGCCTGCGTCTATGGCGCGGCGGGCGTCTACGGGCTCTGCTTCTGCGACGTGTCGACCGGCGCGTTCAGCGTCACGCAGATCACCGGCGCGGACGCCGCGCAGGACGTGCGCAACGAGCTTGCCAGCTTCCTGCCGTCCGAAGCGCTGCTCGGCGGCGCGGCCGCCGAGGATGGGCAGCTCGCCGATTTTCTGCGCGAGCGCTTTCACACCTGCGTGAATCTCGGCTCGGACGCGCAGTTTGACGAAGCCGCCTGCGAACAGGCCGTCACGGCGCAGTTCGGGCAATCACTGGATGCGCTCGGGCTTGCACAGGCCGAATGCGCCGTGCAGGCGGCGGGCGCACTGCTTACGACGCTGCGACAGCTGCAAAAAAACGATCTGCCGCACATCAGAACGCTTGATTACTACCTCGCGGGCAAGTTCATGCAGCTCGATCTGGCCGCAAGGCGCAATCTCGAGCTCACGGAGACGATGCGCAATAAGGAAAAGCGCGGAAGCCTCCTGTGGGTGCTCGACAAGACGAAGACCGCCATGGGCGGAAGGCTCCTGCGCGCGTGGATGGAGCGGCCGCTCTTAAGCCCGGCGCAGATCACGCGCCGTCTGTCGGCCGTGGAGGAGCTTGTCAAAAAGACCATCGACCGCGAGGAGCTGATCCTTGCGCTGCGGGACGTGACGGATTTTGAGCGCGCGATGACGCGCATCATGACCGGCACGGCCTCCTGCCGCGATCTTGCCGCGCTGTCACAGGGCGCGGCCGTCCTGCCGCAGAGCAAAGCGCGGCTGGAGGGGATGCGCGCGCCGTATTTGCAGGAATTATATGAACAGCTCGACACGCTGGACGATCTGAAGGAGAAGATCGACGCAACCATCGTCGACGATCCGCCGTTTCTGCTGCGCGAGGGCGGCCTTATCCGCGACGGCGCGAACAAAGAGCTCGACGAGCTGCGCGCCGTGCAATCGGGCGGCAAGGGGATGCTCGCGCAGATCGAGGCGCGGGAAAAAGAGAAGACCGGCATCCGAAACCTCCGCGTGGGCTATAACCGCGTGTTCGGCTATTACATCGAGGTGGCGAAGGGGCAGGTCGACCTTGTTCCCGACAGCTATATCCGCAAGCAGACGCTCTCGACCGGCGAGCGGTATATCACCGAGGAATTAAAGGAGCTCGAATCGACGATCCTGACGGCGAAGGACCGCATCGTTGCGCTGGAATACGACCTGTTTGTGCAGCTGCGGCAGTTTGTCGCGGGCGAGGCCGCGCGCGTAAAGCAGACCGCGCAGTCGATCGCGCAGCTGGACGTGCTGTGCAGCTTTGCTGCCGTCGCGGTACACGAGCACTACTGCCGCCCGGAGATCGACCTCGGAAACGTCGTGTCGATCACCGCGGGCCGCCATCCGGTGGTCGAGCAGATGCTCAAAAACGCGCTGTTCGTGCCGAACGACACGCTGCTCGGCTCGGACGACTGCCGCACGGCCATCATCACCGGCCCGAATATGGCCGGTAAATCCACGTATATGCGCCAGGTGGCGCTCATCGTCCTTATGGCGCAGATGGGCTCGTTCGTCCCGGCGCAGTCGGCGCACATCGGCGTCGTCGACAAGCTCTTTACGCGCATCGGCGCGTCGGACGATCTGGCTTCCGGGCAGTCGACGTTCATGGTCGAGATGACCGAGGTCGCCGACATCCTGAAAAACGCCACGCCGCGCTCGCTTCTGATCCTCGACGAGATCGGAAGAGGCACGTCGACGTTCGACGGCATGGCCATTGCAAGAGCCGTGCTCGAATACGCGGCCGACCGCAGGCGGCTCGGCGCGAAGACGCTCTTTGCCACGCACTATCACGAGCTGACCGACATCGAGCAGACGCTCACGGGCGTCAGAAACTTCAACATCGCCGTCAAAAAGCGGCAGGGAGACATGATCTTCCTGCGCAAGATCGTCCCCGGCGCGGCCGACGACAGCTACGGCATCGAGGTCGCAAAGCTCGCGGGCATCCCGGACCGGGTCATTACCCGCGCGCGGGAGATCCTCAGGGATCTCGAAGCCGGCGCACCGGAGCGCGCACAGCCCGCCGGCGCGCCTGCGTCCGATCAGCTGTCGATGCTCGACCTGCACGCAGATGAGCTGCGCCGCGCGCTCGAAGCCATCACGGTCGAGACGCTCACGCCCATCGAGGCGCTCAATCAGCTCTATCAGCTCAAGCAGCTGCTGTGATTTCAGGAAAGGAGCCGTTGTATGGCCCGCAAAGCATCCCATCCGATCTATAACCGGCTGACGCGGTTTGAGACGATCGCCGGGTGGCTGTATCTGCCGTTTTATCTCATCGCGCTCAATGTGCTGCTGCAATATCTCAACGCGAAGCTGTCGCTCGGCATGACGAGCCTGACGATCAACATCGTCTATTTCGCCGTGAATCTCGCGGCCGTTGTGCTCATCTTCGGGCGCTTTCTGCGTCAGCCGTATTTCGGCGGACAGTTCTGGAACTTCGTGCAGGCCGTGGTGCTGGGCTTTGCGATGTACTACGCGGGCACGTGGCTGCTGCAATTCCTGCTGGCCAGGCTCGTGCCCGACCTCACAATTTATAATAATGAGACGGTCGCCGCGCTCATCTCCGACAGCCGGTATGTCATGCTGTTCATCACGGTCATTCTCGCGCCCGTCATCGAGGAGACGCTCGTGCGCGGACTGGTGTTCGGGTCGATCCAGCCCGTCTCGCGCGTGATGGCGTATGTCGTGTCCGTCGTTTTGTTTACACTCATGCACAACTGGCAGTATTTCACGCTCTATCCCGCGGCGAACGTGCTCGTCAGCTGTATTCCGTATATCCCCGCGTCCGTCGCGCTGGCCTGGACGTATGAAAAGGCCGGGACGATCTGGGCGTCCATCACGCTGCACGCCATTGTGAACGCCATGTCGTTCGGGCTTTTGCAGCTGAATTTCTGAACAGGAGGCGCTCCATGCCGAAGATCATCCAGCTCGACCGCCACGTCGCCGATCTGATCGCGGCCGGCGAGGTCGTCGAGCGGCCGGCGTCCGCCGTCAAGGAACTGGTCGAAAATTCCATTGACGCGGGCGCAAAAAATGTTACAATCGAATTACAAAATGGCGGCATGACGTTCCTGCGCATCACCGACGACGGCTGCGGTATGGCGCCTGACGACGCGCGCACGGCGTTTTTGCGCCACGCGACGAGCAAGATCCGCAAAAAAGAGGATCTCGGCTGCATCGGCACGCTCGGCTTCCGCGGCGAGGCGCTGGCCGCCATCTCGTCCGTTTCAAAGATCGACCTTCTCACGCGCGCGCAGGACGCCGAAAACGGCGTGCAGCTGCATCTGGAGGCCGGGAAAGTCCTGTCCGAGACGCCCGCGGGCTGCCCGTGCGGGACGACGATCCTTGTGCGCGAGCTGTTTTACAACACGCCCGCGCGCATGAAATTCATGAAATCCGACACGGCCGAGGCCTCGGCCGTCTTCGCCGTCATCCAGCAGCAGGCGCTTGCGCATCCGGAGATCGCATTCCGCTTTTTAAAGGACGGGCAGGAGCAGCTGCACACCGACGGTCAGGGCGACCGGCTTTCCGCCATTTATGCGGTCTACGGCCGCGAGCTGGCGAACAATATGCTGCCGGTCGACGGCCGGTGGGAAAAGCTCCGCGTGCGCGGCTACGTCACAAAGCCGACCGCCACGCGCGGCAACCGCGCCTGGCAGAGCTTTTTCGTCAACGGGCGCTTCATCCGCTCGCGGCTGCTGTCCGCGGCCGTCGAAGAGGCGTACCGCAACCAGATCATGGCCGGCCGCTTTCCGGCCTGCGTGCTGGAGATCGATATGCCCGTGCAGGCCGTGGACGTGAACGTTCACCCGGCGAAGACCGAGGTGAAGTTCCTCTCGGAGCGCGAGGTGTTCGACGCCGTGCATTACGCCGTGCTCTCGACGCTGTCAAAGGCTTCGGGCCGCCCGGAATGGAAACCGTCCGAACGGAAAGCCGAACCTGCGCCGCAGGCGGAAATAAAATCCGCCGCGCAGCCGAAGCCCGATTTTTACAAAACCATGCAGGCCGCGGAATACCGCCGGCAGATCGCGCAGCAGCCTGTGCCAAAACCGGCGCAGCCGGTGCTCGCTTCGCCGGTCGTGCTGCCGAAGGCCGAACCCGCGCAGACAGTCTCCGTGCCGCCGAAGCCCGCGCCCGAACCGCAGAAGGCTCCGGAACCGCCAAAGGCGTCCGAACCCGTTCAGCTGCCGGCGCAGCAGACGTTTGCACCGGCCGAACCGGAATTCCGCATCGTCGGCGAGGCAATGCGCACGTACATCATCGTCGAGCAGGGCGAAAATCTGCTGTTCATCGATAAACACGCCGCGCATGAGCGCATCCGCTTTGAAGCGCTCAAAAAAGAGGAGCATCCCGTCATGGCGCAGACGCTGCTTGCGCCCGCCGCGGCCGAGCTCGGCCGGGAAGAGGCCGCGGCCGTGCTGGAAAACGCGGCGCTGCTGGCGCGGTGCGGCTATGCGGTCGAGGATTTCGGCGGCGGCGACGTGCTCGTGCGGCAGATCCCGTCGGATCTGGACATCGAGGACGCGAAGGCGCTTTTGCAGGAGCTTGCGGCGCATCTGCTTGCGGGCAGGACACTCGAGCCCGAGAGTCTGCGCGACGAGCTTCTGCACTCCATCGCCTGCAAATCGGCGATCAAGGCCGGGTGGAAGACCGGCGGCGAGGAGCTGCGCCATCTCGTGCGGGAGGTTTTGTCACGCGACGACATCAAATACTGCCCGCACGGCCGCCCGGTGTGCATCACGCTCACCAAACGGCAGCTGGAAAAGCAGTTCGGGAGGGTTTGAGCGCCATGGACAACATCATCTGCGTCGTCGGGCCGACGGCATCCGGAAAGACGGCGCTGGCCGTGGCCCTGGCAAAGGCGTATGACGGCGAGGTCGTCTCCTGCGACTCCATGCAGATCTATAAGCACATGGACATCGGCACGGCGAAGCCCACGGCGGCGGAAATGGACGGCGTGCGGCACCATATGATCGACATCTGCGAGCCGGGCGAGGATTTTTCCGCCGGGAAATACGTGCAGATGGCCGATGCGTGCGTGCAGGATATCCTTGCGCGCGGCAGGACGGCGATCATCGCCGGCGGCACGGGACTGTACGTTGACAGCCTGATCGCCGGGCGCGATTTCGCGCCCGTGCCGTCGACCGGCAAGCGCGAAACGCTCGAAGCGCGGATGCGCGAGCTTGGCGGCGAGGCGATGCTGCGCGAACTGCGCGCAGTCGACCCGGAGGCCGCGGCGCGGCTGCACCCGGCCGATGAAAAGCGCATCATCCGCGCGCTGGAGATCTATGAAGAGACCGGGAAGACCATCACGCAGCACGACCGGGAAACGTGCGCCGTTCCGCCGCGCTACGAGCCGTGCTGGCTGGGGCTCGACTATGTTGACCGCGCCGTTCTTTACAGCCGCGTCGACCGGCGCGTCGACCGGATGCTGGCCGACGGGCTTCTGGATGAGATCCGCGCGCTGCTCGCGCTTGGCGTCAGTCCGCGCGCGACCGCCATGCAGGCCATCGGCTATAAGGAATTTTTCGGATTCCTGGACGGCGGCTGTACGCTCGAACAGGCCGCGGCATTGTGCAGACAGCGTTCGCGCAACTATGCCAAGCGGCAGCTGACATGGTTTCGGCGCAATGATCGCATTCACTGGCTGCGCATGACCGGCGAGGAAGATTTTTCCGCAGTTGTCCGCGCCGCGCGACAGATTATTCCTTTTTCCGCATCGTAAATATGCTAGGATAGCGGTATTCCAACATACAGAAAAGGAGCCGATATCCATGCAGAAAACCATAGAGAACTACCAGGATACATTTTTGAATCAGGCCCGGAAGGAGCGCACCATGCTGACCGTCTTTCTGATGAACGGCTTTCAGATGCGCGGCGTCGTGACGGGCTTTGACCCGTTCGTCATCCTGCTGCGGTCCGACGGACGGCAGCAGATGATCTACAAGCACGCGGTGTCCACCATGACGCCCGTCGCGCCTGTCGACCTGACGCAGGGCTGAGCCGTATGCGGCTCCCGGCTTTGCGGAGAGGAGCCATATGAAGCAAGGAAGATCCTATTTCACCGTCGTCGTGTGGATCCTGCTGGCGGCGATCGCGGCCTATTTTGGCTACAACATCGTCAGCAGCCTCTACGCGCCGCTCATAACCACGACTGTCACAAAATACGAAGCCGGCGCGGGATATTATGCGACCGGCTTTGTCGTGCGCGACGAGGAGCTTTTGTATTCGCAGTATGAAACGACCGTTCTCTCGTGCGCCGAGGGCGCGCACGTCGCCGCGAACGACGCCGTCGCCACGGGCTACCGGTCCGAGGACGCGCAGACGCGCCGCACGCGCATGACCGAGCTGACCGACCAGATCGAGCAGCTGCAATACGCATGGAGCGCCGCGTCGAGCGTCTACGATCAGGCTGCGCTCGACACCGCCATCGCAAACGACCTCGCGCTTTACGCGCGGTATCTCTCGCGCCGGGACATGAACTCGGCGGAAGACTTAAGCCCTGAGATCAAGGGCCTTGTGCTGCGCAGGACCGGCGATGCCGCCGACGCGGACACGATCGCTGCGCGCATCGAGACGTTACAGGCTGAGCTCGACACGCTCTCGGCGCAGGCGGCGGGCGATACGAGTCCCATCCTGGCCGGCACGGCCGGGACGTTCTCCGCGGCGGTGGACGGATATGAATACATCCTCACCCCGGATGCGGTTCTGTCCATGACCGTCGCGCAGTATGAGGCGCTGGAGCCGGCCGAGGCCGACAGCGACGCCATCGGCCGCATCATCACGTCGGGCACGTGGTATTACGTCTGCGCCGTCCCGGCGAGCGAGCTTGACGGCGTGCAGGAGGGCGACAGCGCCACGCTCAGCTTCGCGCGCGACTATTATCAGCCCATCCGCATGACGGTCGCGCGGCTCGGCGGCAACGAGGCGGGCGCGCGGATGCTGGTTTTGTCGTCCGACCGCGATTTGCAGAACGTCACGCTCCTGCGCAAGCAGTCGGCGGAGATCGTCTTCGCATCCTATTCCGGGCTGCGCGTGCCAAAGGGCGCCGTGCGTGTCGAAAACGGTCAGACCGGCGTGTATATCCTCGAAGGGACGCTGGCAAAGTGGAAGCCGATCACCATTCTCCACGATACGGGCGAGAGCTACGTCGTGGAGCTCGACACAAGCTCCACAGGCAATCTCTGGCCCGGGGACGAGCTCATCATCAACGCGAAAAATCTATATGACGGAAAGGTAGTCAGTTGAATATGGGAACCATTGCTGAGAATATCGCATCCATCCGCGCGCAGATGGCCGAGGCCGCGAAAAAGGCCGGCCGCGATCCGTCCGAGATCCTGCTGTGCGCGGCGACAAAAATGAACGACGCCGACCGCGTCAAGGAGGCCGTGGCCGCGGGCGTCGACTGCTGCGGCGAAAACCGCGTGCAGGAGATCCAGGCCAAGCGGCCGCTCGGCGCGTATGAGGGAAAGCCCCTGCATTTCATCGGCCGTCTGCAAACGAACAAGGTCAAGTATCTTGTCGGCGTCGTCGATCTGATCGAGTCCGTCGACCGCATGGAGCTGCTCGAATGCATCGAAAAGCAGGCCGCAAAGCTCGGCGTCGTGCAGAACATTCTGCTCGAGGTGAACATCGGCGGCGAAGAGAGCAAGGGCGGCTTTACGAAGGAGGCCGCCGCGCAGCTGGCTGCGCATATGGCCGATTTTCCGCACGTGCGGCTGAAGGGACTCATGGCGATCCCGCCGGTGAGTGAATTTCCGGGCGAAAATTGCAGATATTTTGCCGAAATGCGCAATCTTTTTGTTGACATAAGGGCGAAAAAATACGATAATGTGGCTATGGATTGCCTATCGATGGGCATGAGCGACGATTTTACCGATGCCATCGCCGAAGGCTCGACCATGGTGCGCATCGGCACCGCGATCTTCGGCAGGCGGAATTATAACGTCTGATACAGAGAACTGCTATTCTGGAGGATACACTACAATGGGATTTATGGATGATCTGAAGAAGCTGACGAAGCCGTATACCGAGGATGACGACGATTTCGATGAATTCGACGACGACGTCCGTCCTTCCCGCGCCAGCCGCGCGTCGACGGCTCCGAAGCCCTCGTATTCGAGCTTTGACGATACCGACGACACTGTCTCCGCTTCCGCGCAGCCCGGCCGGCGCACGCTCGGCGGCACCGGCGCGTCGAACAGCAAGGTCGTGAATATCCACACCACCGCGCAGATGCAGGTCGTGCTGGTCAAGCCCGACCGGTTTGACAACGTCTCGGATATTGCCGAGCATCTGCGCAGCAAGCACGCCGTGGTTCTGAATCTGGAATCCACGAATAAGGATGTAGCCAGACGCCTGGTCGATTTCCTGTCCGGCTGCGCCTATGCGCTCGACGGCAAGATCAAGAAGATCGCCATCAGCACGTACATCATCACGCCCTATAACGTCGACATCGTCGGCGATCTGATCGACGAGCTGGAAAACAACGGCGTCTATCTCTAATCCAACTTCACTTGCAGGGAGGCAGCGTCCATGTTCACACCGCAGGAAATTCAGGAGCAAACCTTTACCAAGGCCGTCTTCGGCGGCTATGATATGCAGCAGGTCGACGATTTTCTCGAACCGCTGACCGAGGATTACATCACGCTTTACAAGGAAAATTCCGTGCTCAAGGCCAAGATGAAGATCCTTGTCGAAAAGCTGGAGGAGTACCGCGCGCAGGAGACGCAGCAGTCCGCCGCGATGGCCGATGCAAAGCAGAAGAGCGACGAGCTTCTCAAGCAGACGCAGGCCAAGTGCGCCGCGATGCTGCAAAACGCCGAGGTCTCGGCGCAGTCCAACGCGCAGGTCAACGCCGCCAACATCCAGCTCGCGCAGCTCAACCAGCAGATCCACGCCGAGCAGGAGCGGCTCGATTACGCCAAGCAGACGGCGCTGAGCTTCATCTCCGTCATCGAGCGCGACGTGCAGGGGCACATCGAGCTGCTCGAGACGCTCAAGACGCGCGATCTGACGACCGAGGAAAAGCCCGCGGCGCAGCCGCAGCCCGCCAAGCCCGCGCACGAAAAGCCGTACGACTGGCAGGCCGATCAGCCCGCGACGCAGCCTGTGGAGCCGGCCGACGCGCAGCAGATCGCGTCCGAAATTTCGGACAATCTCGAAAAGCTCATCGGCTCCGAGCCGCAGCCGCCCGTCGTCCAGACGCCCGCGCCCGCCAAGCCCGCGAACCGTCCCATGCACCCCGAAAGCGCGACGATCAAGTTTGAGGATCTCAAATTCGGCCGCAACTACGACCCGACCGCAAATAAGTAACGCACAGAAAAACGCCCGCGTTCCGATGAACGCGGGCGTTTTGTCATATTTTACGCCGTGAACGTGTAGCGGATCATGACGCTGCCGTCGCCGGTGGTGATGACCGTGTCGCCGTCGGCGTTTTTACCGGAGTCCAGGACGGGGTAGCTGTCTGTCGCGCGGACATATGCCTCGGGGCTCGTCGCCTTGACCTCCCTGAACTCGCGGTCCGCGTGGGCCTCACCGCCGCAGGGATTGATCTTCTCGATCAGCACTTCGTATTCATTCATAAAAATCGCTCCTTTCCGCGTCTTTGCCCTCAGTTTACCACAAATGCGCAAAATCATGCAAATGGACAAATTGCACAAAGTGTGCGTCGCCCAGTTGCGGCGAGATGCAGCCCGCGCGGCAGACCGCACTCCGCCAAAAAGAAAAGACACGCAAAACTAAAAAACAAAATCGCAACCCAGCGAAGCGATTGCGATTTTGAAGCGAGAAAGACCTTTGCTGTCGAGATGAACGCAGAGATTCCCGTTTTCGGAAAGGAAGAATGTGTGCAAGAAACCCATCAGGGGTGGCCGCACGCGTAAGAGCCGCCTACGGCGGTTCGCGTGCGGCACTAGTCTGCGGACGTCGTCTTGCGCGTTCAATTCCCGCCCGCAGGCGGAGCGGGTGGGATTCCTTTTCTGCGGAAAAGCCACGGCGGTTGCGTCATGCCACCGGCATGACGCCAAGAGCCGCCTTTCGAATCCCACCTCGGATAGAAAGTCCCCCGTCTTACGACGGAGGACTTTCTATGGCGGAGCGGGTGGGATTCGAACCCACGGTACCGTTGCCGGTACACCTGATTTCGAGTCAGGGCCGTTATAACCACTTCGATACCGCTCCTTATGCAATTGCGGGAATCATTATAACAGGCGCAGGGCGTAAAATCAAGGGATTTTTTGCGTTCAGGTCTTTTTGATGAACTGGCGGCTGCATTTCGGGCAGCGGATGTTGATCTTTCCCTTGCCGCGCGGCACGCGCACGAC
The DNA here is from genome assembly GCA_934670025.1 of uncultured Oscillospiraceae bacterium. Lineage (GTDB taxonomy): Bacteria > Bacillota > Clostridia > Oscillospirales > Oscillospiraceae > CAG-170. The sequence goes on along the minus strand of CAKUOS010000001.1, from coordinate 23,044 downwards.
CTGCTTGCAGCCCGGGCAGCGGAAATAACGATACTGCTTATCCGTCAGGCGGCTGAAAAAGCGCTGGAACGCGGCGTTTTCCCGGCGGCGCGCCGCGATGTTGCGCGAGTACATCCGGAAGATCGACCACAGCAGCGGCACATACGCCACGTAGCTCAAAACCGCCATCCACGGCGCGAAGCGGCTGCCGATAAGACTGATGAGCAGCAGAACGACCGCCGCGCCGAGCAGCCACTGGTTGAGCTTGTCGGTGCCGTAGCGCCCCATCATGAATCTGCGCAGCGCATCTGCTATTTTCCGAAACATATTCGTCACTCCGTCCATAAAACTTTCTGATGGAGTCTATTATAGAAACCTGCCCAGAAAATACAAGCAGACGGCGGGATTGTTTATAAAAAGTTCAAATGTTTCCGGATTCTGTTTTCAAAACGACGGTTACGATCTCCGGACGGTTGCCGATGCGCAGCGGCAGCTTCCGGCTGCCGCCAAGCCCGCGGCTGACGACCATGGACGTTTCGCCGGCCGTATAAAGCCCGGCGTCCTCGTCCGGGAACAGATCGTGATGCGTGCCGAACACGCCGCCGAGCACCGGCAGACGCACGATGCCGCCGTGCCCGTGTCCGCACAGGACTGTCTGCACGCCGAGCCGCGTCCACTGCGCCAGCTCGTCGTTGCGGTGCGAAAGCATCAGGATATACGCATCCTCGCCCTCGGCGGCGCGGATCTCGCGCACGAGCTGCTGCGGGGTCTTTTTGTCATAGGGCCCGTTGCGGTCGTCGACGCCCGCGACGGCGATCGACGCGCCGCCCTTTTGCAGCCGCCGGTATTCGTTTTGCAGCCGCACCACGCCCGTCTCGTCAAGAAGCGCGAACAGCGCCTGCCGCTCGCGCCGCGCCAGCACCCATTCGTGATTGCCCGTCACGTAAAAGACCGGCGCGAGCGCCGTCAAGCCCTCGAGCAGCGGCCGCAGCATCGAGACGTCGGTATATTCGTCGGCCAGATCGCCGGTCAGCGCGATGAGATCCGGTTCCTGCGCCCGCACGCGCGCAAGGAGCCTCTGGCTCTGCGCGCCGAATTCGCGCCCGTGCAGATCGGACAGCTGCACGATCCGCAGCCCGTCGAATGCGGGCGGCAGCGCGCGGCTGCGCGCGGTGAGCGCCGTGCAGGAGAGCGTAAAGTTTTCAAACCATGCCGCGCCGAGCAGCATGGCCGCCGCCGGCAGCAGCCACACGCGCCGGCCGGGCCGTGGTCGTTTTTCCATGACACCGCCTCCCTTCCTGCCGCTACTGTACCATATCCCGGCGGCAAAGAAAAGCCAAATCGCGTCTTTTTTGCCGCCGGTTTCTGTGCACTTCTGGCAAAAGGGAGCAAACAGGCACATTTTGTATTGTGATATCGCGCGCGGAATGCTATAATACTCCCAAAAAGAAAAAAGATAATGGATGTGCATTGGAATTGAAGTATGGAACCTGGACGATCTCGTCCTATGTGCCTGCCGACGCGCAAGGATTGTGCGAGGCGGGCTTTTCGCCGATCACCGCGGCGCTTTTGTGCAGCCGCGGCTATCGCACGCCCTCGGCGGCGCGCGAATTTCTCTCATGCAGCTCGCCCCTGTCGTCGCCGTTTGACCTGCTCGACATGGACAAGGCCGCTGCGCGGCTGAAGCTGGCGCTGCAGCGGCGCGAGCATATCGCCGTTTTCGGCGATTACGACGTCGACGGCATCACGGCCACGTGCCTGCTCACCGAGTTTCTGCGCAGCCGCGGCGGCCACGTCACGAGCTATATCCCCGCGCGGCTCGAAGAGGGCTACGGGCTCAACGCCCTCGCCATCGACACGCTCAAAAAGCAGGGCGTGGAGCTGATCGTGACGGTCGACTGCGGCATTACCGCCAATCAGGAGGCGCAGCTGTGCCGCGCGCTTGGCATCGATCTTGTCATCACCGACCACCACGAGTGTAAAAACGAACTGCCCGAGGCCGTCGCGCTCGTCGATCCGCACCGCAGGGATCAGCCGCAGCCGGTCACGGAAATGGCGGGCGTCGGCGTGGCGTTCAAGCTCGCGGCGGCCATTGCCGGTTCGCAGGAAAAGCTGCTGGACGAATACTGCGACCTTCTGTGCCTCGGCACCGTCGCGGACGTGATGCCGCTCGTGGGTGAAAACCGCACGATGGTCGCGCGCGGTCTCAAGGCGCTGGAAAATCCCCGGCGCGTGGGTCTGGCCGCGCTGATGGCCGAATGCTCCATCCAGAGAGGGCCCATCACGGCCGGGATCGTCGGCTATACGCTCGCGCCGCGCATCAACGCCGCCGGGCGCATGGGCGAGGTCGACGTCGCGGTGGAGCTGTTTCTGACGAAGGACGCGACGCGCGCGGTCGAGCTTGCGGCGCATCTGTGCCGTCTGAACCGCCGCCGGCAGGAGATCGAAAGCAGCATCTATCAGTCCGCCGTGGACAAGCTGCCCGCCGGCGGCCCTCCGGAGGCCATCGTGCTGGCCGACGAAAGCTGGCATCAGGGCGTGGTGGGCATCGTGGCCTCGCGCATGGCCGAGGAGTACAGCTGCCCGACGTTTCTGATCTGCCTTGACGGCGACAAGGGCAAGGCCTCGTCGCGCTCGTATGGCGGCTTCAATCTTTTCCGTTCGCTCGAACAGCTCTCGGCGCTGCTGGAAAGCTACGGCGGGCACGAGCTTGCCGCGGGCTTTACCATCCGCCGCGCGTGCATCGAGCCCTTCCGGGAGAAAATTTTGCAGCTGTGCGGCGAATTCCGCCGCTCGGAACAGTGCAGCACCGCGTTACAGATCGACTGCGAGATCCCGCCGGAGCTGCTGACGATCGCAAACATCCAGGCGCTCGGCGATCTCGAACCGTGCGGCGCGGGCTGCCCGCGGCCGGTTTTGTGCATGAGAGGGCTCCATGTGACGGAGCTCGGCGAGGTCGGCGGCGGCAAGCATCTGCGCCTGCGTCTGGGCAAGGGCCCGTACAGCTGGGGCGCGATCTTCTTTTCCACCAACGCCCAGCGCGCCGCCGTGGCGCAGGGCGACATCGTCGACGCGGCGTTCACGCCGCAGATCAACGAATACCGCGGCGTGCGGACCGTACAGCTCAACATCGTCGATATCCGCCCGGATGAGACGATCCGCCGTGTGCAGACGCACGACCGCGCGCTCTATCAGCGCCATCTGGCGGGCGACGCGCTCAGCTGCGCCGAGGCCGGCGAGCTTCTGCCCACGCGGCAGGACTTTGTCGCCGTCTGGCGGTACTTATCCGCATTCTGCCGGGACGAACAGCTGGCTGAGGAGCTCGGCTGCCTCAGCCGCAAGATCTCCCGCTGCACCGGGCTGGCGCTCAGCCCGGCCAAAACGCGCGTTTGTCTCGACGTATTTGCCGAGCAGGGGCTTTTGCAGCTCGAACAGCGCCCCAAGGCGCTGCACATCCGCCTGTGCGCAGACGGCCGCAAGGTCGATCTGGAGCAAAGCCCGATCCTCATCCACCTGAAAAAACAAAAGGCAGGGATCTGAATGGAAACCAGAGAAGAACATTATGCGTCCATGATGCAGGCGGTCACGCGCTATGCGCCGTCGGCCGATCTGGAGGTCATCGAGCGGGCCTACCGCTATGCGGACGAAAAACATAAAACGCAGCTGCGCAAATCCGGCGAGCCGTATATCATCCATCCGCTGGCCGTGGCTGAGATCGTGGCCGAGATCGGCCTCGACACCGACGCCATCGCGGCCGCGCTGCTGCACGACTGTCTTGAGGACACCGATGCGAGCTTCGAGGAGATCTCGCGCCTGTTCGGTGAGACGGTGGCGAATCTTGTCGAGGGCGTCACAAAGCTCACGCGCGTGCAGTATTCCACGATGGAAGAGCAGCAGATGGAAAATCTGCGCAAGATGTTCATGGCCATGTCGAAGGACATCCGGGTCATCCTCATCAAGATCGCCGACCGGCTGCACAACACCCGCACCCTGCAGTACCAGACGCCCGCCAAGCAGATCTCCAAGTCCATGGAGACGATGGAGGTCTATGCGCCGCTGGCCCACCGGCTCGGCATGCAGAAGATCAAGTGGGAGCTGGAGGATACGTCGCTGCAGTACCTCGATCCTGAGGGCTATCAGGAGATCATCGACTATCTCAAAAAGAACGAGGACAGCGCCAACAGCTTCATGAACGCCATCCAGTCGAAGATCACCAACCGTCTGGCCTCCGTGGGCATCCACGGGTCGATCTACGGGCGGATCAAGCATACCTACTCCATCTACCGCAAGATGCGCGCGCAGAACAAGACGATCGACGAGCTGTACGACCTCTACGCGTTCCGCGTGATCGTCGACAACATCGCCGACTGCTATAACGTCCTCGGCCATATCCATGACCTTTTCAACCCCATCCCCGGCCGCTTCAAGGACTATATCTCCACACCGAAGCCCAACATGTACCAGTCGCTGCACACGACGGTCATCGGCTCGCAGGGCATCCCCTTCGAGGTGCAGATCCGCACGTGGGAGATGCACCAGACCGCGGAATACGGCGTCGCGGCGCACTGGAAATACAAGCAGCACGCGGGCGAGGGATCGGAAAAGGAATTCGAGTGGGTGCGGCGGCTGCTGGAAAACCAGCAGGACGTCGAGGCCGATGATTATATCCACTCGCTCAAGGTCGATATGTTCGACGACGAGGTCTTCGTCTTCACGCCCAAGGGCAAGGTCATGAGCCTGCCGGCCGGCTCGACGCCGATCGATTTCGCCTACGCTATCCACTCCGCCGTCGGCAACTCCATGATCGGCGCGAAGGTCAATAACCGCATCGCAAGCTATGACGCGCAGCTGCACAACGGCGATATCGTCGAGATCCTGACGTCCAAATCGGCCAAGGGCCCGAGCCGCGACTGGCTGAACATCTGCCGGTCGAATCAGGCGCGCATCAAGATCAAGCAGTGGTTCAAGCGCGAAAAGCGCGACGAGAATATCGTCCGCGGCAAGACGAGCTTCGACGCGGAGCTGCGCCACGCGGGCGTCGATCCCGATCTCATCCAGAACGCAGAGGTTCTGCCCATCGTTCTGAAAAAGGTCAGCTTCGACTGTCTGGACGATATGTACGCCGCCATCGGCTACGGCGGCCTGACCGCGGCGAAGGCCGTCGGCCGCATCCGCGACGATCTGACCAAGGCCAGCCGGACGCTCGCGCCCAAACCGCTCATGCGGCAGGAGGCGCCCGCCGTCAATGCCTCGGGCGTCATCGTCGAGGATATCGGCTCGTGCATGATCAAATTCAGCCGCTGCTGTACGCCGGTGCCCGGCGACGACATCATCGGCTTCATCACCAAGGGCTACGGCGTGTCCGTCCACCGCAGAGACTGCCCGAACGCCAAAGCCGCGCAGGATCCCGCGCAGAAGGGCCGCTGGGTCAAGGTCACGTGGGCAGAGTCTCCCGACGCGATGTTCTCCACGTCTCTCGAGATCGAGGCCGACGACCGCGACGGATTGATGCTGGATGTTGCAACAATTCTCACGTCTTTGCGTCTGCGCACAAGCGAAATGAGCGCCCGCTCCGTCGGCGGCGGCACCGCCATCGTGTGCCTGCGCTTCGGCGTACACAACCTCACGGAGCTTGAAAACGTGCGCACGCGGCTGCGCGGCATCTCGGGCGTGCATAACGTCGAAAGAGGGACGGAGTAAGAACCGCAGACTTTTCGGAATAAAGCCGTAGGGGCCGATGCCTACATCGGCCCGCCCAGAAGTTGCGAATTCGCCGAAAATTTCCGTAAAAACAGTGCGATCTGCCGGGCCGATGTGGGCATCGTCCCCTACACCTTCCCGGAGGATTTCTGCCAAAGTCAGCCCGCGTGGCTGCGGCGCATTTCCACAAAACGAAAGGATACCACTATGAAAGCAGTTGTCACCCGTGTCAATTCCGCCAGCGTGTCGATTGACGGCGCCGTGCACGGCCGGATCGGAAAGGGATTTCTGATCCTGCTCGGCGTCGGACCGGACGATACGCCCGCGCTGTGCCGCAAGCTCGCGGAGAAGATCCTCGGGCTGCGCGTGTTCCGCGATGAAAACGACAAAATGAACCGTTCTCTGGCCGACGTCGGCGGCAGCGTCCTCGTTGTCAGCCAGTTTACACTCTACGGCGACGTGAGCCACGGCCGGCGGCCGAGCTTCATCGGCGCGGCAAAGCCCGATCTGGCCATTCCCCTATACGAGCAGTTTTTATCCGAGTGCGAGCGCCTCGGTTTTCCGCCGCAGCACGGCGAATTCGGCGCATATATGCAGGTCACGTCGGAAAACGACGGGCCTGTGACGCTGATCGTGGACACGAACGACTTGAAATAAGAGGTTTTCTATGAACATCCTGACCATGCAGCTCGGCCCGTTGGCCACCAATTGCTATCTCGTCTGGAAAGACGGCGAAACGCGCGCCGTCGTGATCGATCCCGCGGACAACGCGCCGCGGATCCTGTCTGCGCTGCAAACGCGCGGCCTGAGCCTCGATACCATTTTGCTGACGCACGCGCACTTTGACCATATCGGCGCGCTCAAGGCGTTGCAGGATGCCTGTCATCCGCGCATTTTTATCAGCGAGGACGATAAGGACGACCCGTCCGGGATGTCCAATGGCCTTCTGACGTACACCGATACCTGCCGCGACGGCGATCGGATCGAGGCCGCGGGGCTTTCGTTCCGCGTGCTCGCAACGCCCGGCCATACGCCGGGCTCGGTGTGCCTGCTGTGCGGCGATACGCTCTTCTCGGGCGATACGCTCTTTGCCGGCTCCTACGGACGGACGGATTTCCGCGGCGGCAGCGACGTGCAGATGCTCTTTTCACTGAAGAGGCTGTCTGAGCTCGACCCTGAGACGCGCGTGCTGCCCGGACACGGGCCTGAAAGCACGATCGAAGAGGAGCTGCAATACAACCCCGGTATGCGGGAGGCGATGCGCCGATGAAGCTCTATCTCAAAAATCATTCCGAGCGCTACCCTGTCGAACAGCTGCAATTGCAGCTGTTCGCGCAGGAGCCGAGCGAGTTCTGCACGGAGCCGTTCACCGGCGACGGGACGGTCTCCTCGCTCACGCGCGGGAAAAAATACCTCACCGCGACCGCGAAGGTCACGTACCGCGGCAAAACCGGCTTCGCGCAGAACCGCGTGCCGCTCGATAAGGCCGACGTGCGCGCGACAAGGCGCATCTTGCAGCGCAGCTACTATCTGGCCGCCGTGCAGGTGCTGGACGCCGCGCCGCCGTGGGGTGCGCTGTCGGGTGTGCGGCCGACGAAGCTCTCGACCCGGTGTCTGCGTGAGGGCGGCAGCGAAAAGCAGGCCGAAAAGCTCCTGCGGGAGGTGTATTTCGTCTCGCCGGCGCGCGCGAAGCTCTGTGTCGACGCATCAAAGCACACCATCGAGGCGGAAAATCTGCTTGACCCGGGCGATCTTTCCGTGTATATTGGGATTCCGTTCTGCCCGACGCGCTGCGCGTACTGCTCGTTCGTGAGCCAGTCCATCGAGCGCTTCGGGGAATTTTTGCCCGCGTACCTCGAGGCGCTGCTGCGCGAGATCGCGTATACCGGGCAGCTTTTGAAGGATTCGGGGCTGCATATCCGCACGCTCTATATGGGCGGCGGCACGCCGACCACGCTCTCGTCTGCGCAGATGGCGCGGCTGCTGGAAAGCATCAACGGCAGCTTCGATCTCTCGCGCTGTCTGGAGTTTACCGTCGAGGGCGGCCGCCCCGATACGCTGGATGAAGAAAAGCTGCGCGTCATCAGACAGGGCGGCGCGACGCGCATCTCCATCAATCCCCAGACCATGTCCGACGCGGTGCTCGCGGCCGTCGGCCGCCGCCATACGGCTGCGCAGACCATCCTTGCGTATGAACAGGCCGTCGCTGCCGGGTTCGACGATATCAACATGGATCTCATCGCGGGTCTGCCCGCAGACGACGAAGCGGGCTTTGCAGATTCCATCCGGAAGGTCCTTTCGCTCGGCCCGAGCAACGTCACGGTCCACACGCTGGCGCTCAAAAAGGGCGCGGCGCTCTTTTCCGCGCGCGCGGCGCTGCCGCCGCAGGAGGCCGTGGCGCAGATGCTTACGGACGCGGAGGCGCGCCTCCGGGCCGCGGGCTACGATCCGTATTATCTCTACCGGCAGAAGTATATGTCCGGCAGCTTTGAAAACACCGGCTGGTGCCGGCCGGGCTATACCGGACTTTACAACATATACATGATGGAGGAGCTGCACACCATCCTCTCGCTTGGCGGCGGCGGCATGAACAAGATCAATCTGCCCGCCGAAAAGCTCGCCCGCTATCATAACCCCAAGATCCCGCAGGATTATATCGCCCGCATCGACACGATCCTGCGCCAGAAGGACGAGATCTTCGCGCTGCTGCGCGAGATCCGCAGCCAGAAGCAATAAGGAGGCTTCCATGGATACCCTGTTTTCCCATGTCAACGTCGTCACCATGAACGAGCAGATGACGCTCTGGCAGGACGCATTCGTCGGCGTGACGGACGGCAAGATCGCCTATATGGCGAAAAAGCCGCCCGAGGAAAAGCCCGCGCAGATCATCGACGGCACCGGTATGGTGCTCATGCCGGGCCTCATCAACTGCCACACGCATCTGCCGATGTATCTGCTGCGCGGCTACGCCGACGATCTGGAGCTGCACGACTGGCTCAAATACCGCGTGTTCCCGCGCGAGGAGCAGATGGACGCGCGCGCGGTCAGAGCTGCGGCGACGCTGGCCGTGGCCGAGGCCGTGCGCTTCGGCACGACGAGCGTGTCGGATATGTACCAGTTCGGCGACGAGATCTGTCAGGTCATCGCAGGCAGCGGCCTGAAGGCCAATCTCGCGCGCGGGCCGGTGTATTTCGGCTCCGATGAGGATTTCTGCTTCGACACCGATCCCGCCTGTCAGGAGCTTGTGCGCCTGACGGAGCAGTGGCACAATTATGACGGCGGCCGCATCAAAATCGACGCCTCCATCCACGCCGAGTATACCTCCGGATACCGCTTCTGGGACGCGATGGCCGAATACGCCATCTCCAACGGCCTGCAAATGCAGCTGCATCTGTCGGAAACGAAAAAGGAGCACGACGACTGCGTCGAGCGCCACGGGCTCACGCCCGCGCAGGTGCTCGATTGCCATCATCTGTTCGACGTTCCGGCGACGGCGGCGCACTGCGTCCACGTGACGCAGGACGATATGAAGCTGCTGGCAAAGCATCATGTGTCCGCGGCGCACTGCCCGGTGAGCAATCTCAAGCTCGCCTCCGGCTGCGCGGATGTGATGGGCATGGTGCGCGCGGGCATGAACGTCTGCCTCGGCACGGACTCCGTTGCGTCCAACAACAACCTCGACCTGTTTGAGGAGATGAAGGCCGCGGCGCTCATGGCCAAGGCAAAAACCGGCGACGCGAAGGCGCTGCCGGTAGAGGCGGTTTTGATGATGGCGACGGTCTGCGGCGCGCGCGCACAGGGCAGAAGCGCCGAGTGCGGCGTCATCGCGCCCGGCATGGACGCCGATCTCATCCTGCTCGACTTTAACCAGCCGCAGCTCATCCCGTGCCACAACGTACTTTCGAACCTCGTCTACGCGGCAAACGGCCGCGACGTCGTTCTGACGATGGTGCGCGGCAAAATCGTCTATTTCGCGGGCAAATATCCCACGCTCGACATCGAATCGGCGCTGAAAGAGCTGCACGATTATGCGATCCCCACGGTGTTTTCTGAAAGATCGGAGGCGAACGACGCATGAGCGGCGAAAAAGCACAAAAAAAGCAGAGCTTTTTACAGGGCGTCATGGTCCTGACGGCCGCGACGATCATCGTCAAGCTCCTCGGCTTTATCTACAAGGTGCCGCTGCAAAATATTTTGCAGGAAAAGGGCTTCGGCTATTTCAACACCGCCTACGACGTGTATAACGTCCTGCTGATGATCTCCACGACGGGTCTGCCCGTCGCCGTCAGCCGCATGATCTCACAGGCGCAGGCGCTTGACAATTACGCGCAGATCCGCAAGATCTATTCCGTCTCGATGAAGGTCTTCCTGACCATCGGCGTCGTCGGCACGCTCATCATGCTGGTGTTCTGCCGGCAGCTGTCGGTCATGGTCACGACGAATGAAAATTCGTGGGCCGCCATCGCGGCGCTCTCGCCGTGTGTGCTGCTCATCTGCGTCGTCTCGGCGCACCGGGGCTTCTTCCAGGGCCAGAGCAACATGACCCCGACCTCCGTCAGTCAGGTCTATGAGGCGGTCGTCCGCGTGGTCTTCGGGCTTGGCGGCGCGTATCTGATGCTGAAAAAAACCGGCAGTCTCGTCTATGCCGCGGCCGGCGGCATCTTCGGTGTGACGATGGGCTGCATCGTGGCTGTCGTGTATCTGCGCGTGCAGTTCGGCAAATCCAACCAGATCCTGCGGCAGGGCGGCGGCGAGGCCAGCTCCACGCGCCATACGATGAAGGAGCTGCTCATCATCGCCGTGCCGATCACGCTGGGCTCGGCCGGTTTGCAGATCATCAACCTGTTTGACACGATGATCTATATGCGAAGACTGACCGGCGCGCTGGCCTGGTCGTCCGACGCAGCCGACACGGCCAAGGGCATCTATAACTTCTGCCAGACGATCTTCAATCTGCCGTGCTCGCTCATCACGCCCATCACCATCTCCATCATCCCGACCGTGACGGCCGCGCTGACAAAGAACAATCCTACCGGCGCCAGACACACCGAGGAATCCGCCGTGCGCACGATGGGCCTCATCTCCATGCCGTGCGCGGTGGGTCTTGCCGTGCTGGCGGAGCCGATCATCCGCCTGCTGGCAGGCAACTACGGCCCCGAGAGCGTCGCCACGGCGACGCCGATCCTCGCGTATCTCGGCATCGCGGTCATCTTTAACAGCACGGTGCTCCTCTTTAACGCCATCATGCAGGCGCACGGCGACGTGACGACGCCGGTGGTCAATATGCTCATCGGCGGCGTTGTCAAGGTCATCGTCAACTATATCCTTGTCGGCATCCCGAGCCTCAATATCATCGGCGCGGCCATCGGCACCATCGTCTGCTATGTGACGATCACGATCCTCGATCTGATCGCCATGCGGCGGTCCGTCTCCACGCGCCCGGCCATTTTCCGCAACATTATCCGTCCTGCGGCGGCTGCTGCGATCATGGGCGCGGCGACGATGGCCGCGGAGGCGATCCTCTCGCGCCTGACGCATTCCAACAGCATCGTGTGCCTCGGTTCGCTCGTTCTGGCTGTCATCGTTTACGGCATTTTTGCCGTCGTTCTGCGGTGCGTCACGTATGAAGACTGTATGCTGTTTCCGAAGGGAGAAAAAATCGCAAAAATCCTGCATATCAAGCAGAAATCGTGAATTTCTACTTGCGAAAGAGAGCGAAGTATGATAAATTTTACTAGCAAACCGCAATACGGCTTACAGGACCTGATCGACCTCGTTCACGCCCTGCGCGCGCCGGGCGGCTGCCCGTGGGACGCGGCGCAGACGCACCTGTCCATTCGGCGCAATTTCCTCGAAGAGACGTATGAGGTCTGCGAAGGATTTGATCTCGACGACGCGGAGAAGATCCGCGAAGAGCTCGGCGACGTGCTGTTACAGGTCCTGTTCCACGCGGACATCGAAGCCGGTCGCGGCCGCATGACGCTGGATGAGATCGCCGACGCCGAGTGTAAAAAGCTCGTCTTCCGCCATCCGTTCCTGTTCGGCGGCGAAAAGGCCGACTGGGACGAGATCAAACAGCGCGAAAAGGGCCAGAAGACGACCGGCGACGCGATGCGGGACGTGGCGCGTTCGCTGCCCGCGACGTGGCGCGCGGAAAAGATCCAGAAAAAAGCCGCCAAAACCGGCTTCCGCTGGGAATCCGCCGACGAAGCGCTGGACAAACTAGCCGAAGAGATGCAGGAGCTGCGCGAGGCTGTGCGCGACGGCACCAACATCGACGAGGAGCTCGGCGACGTGCTCTTTGCGGCCGTGCGGGTCGCCTCGACGCTGGAAAAGGATCCCGAGCAGGCGCTGCACGCGGCCTGCGAAAAATTCATCTCACGCTTTACCGCTATGGAGCAGGCACTTCTTGCCGATGGCCGCCCGCTTGGGACTTGTTCCCGCGCAGAGCTGCTTGCCGGATGGGACGCGCAGAAACCGACCGGCGGTGAACAATAAAACACTTCACTAACACGATGAAAAGAGGAACTACACATGAATAAGACTGAACTGATCGCGGAAGTCGCCAAGAAGTGCGGCATCTCCAAGAAGGACGCCGAGAAGGCCGTCACCACCACCTTCGACACCATCGCCGAGGCACTCAGCCAGGGCGACAAGGTCCAGCTCGTCGGCTTCGGCGGCTTTGAGACGAAGTCCCGCGAGGCGCGCATGGGCCGCAACCCCCGGACAAAGGAATCCATCGAGATCCCGGCGACCACGATCCCCGTCTTCAAGGCCGGTAAGGCGCTGAAGGAAAAGATCGCAAAGTAAGTCTTTACGAGGCAGCAGACGCTGCGCGTCAGAAACGCAAACCGAGTTTGCGTTTCGGTTTTTGCATTGGTCTTCCAAATTTGCGTAGGGGCCGATGCCCACATCGGCCCGGCAGAATGCACCGTTTTAACGGAAATCTGCGGCGAATTCGCAACTTCCCAACGGGCCGATGTGGGCATCGGCCCCTACATGGACAGTGCATTTTTGCATCGTTTCATGAAAATCAGACCCCATTGAAACACTGAGCCGCGCGGACAGACGTCCGCGCGGCTTTTCAGGTGCTTTTTCAATATATCACGCAAGCGTCAGCGCGCGGATGTGCGCGCGCAGCGGCAGGATGCGGCCCGGCGCGACGGAAAGCTCGTCGACGCCCGCGCGCAGGAAAAATTCCGTCAGCGTCTCGTCCGCAGCAAGCTCGCCGCAGATGCCGACGCGGCAGTTCTCCTGATGCGCGCTGCGCACGACCGTCTCGATTGCGCGCAGCACCGCCGGGTGGTGCGTATCGCAGAACGGCGCCAGATCCGGGTTCTGCCGGTCCATCGCCAGCAGATACTGCGTCAGATCGTTCGTGCCGATGGAGAAAAAGTCGCATTCCTTCGCCAGCTCACGGCTCAGGAAGACCGCCGCGGGCGTCTCGATCATCACGCCGACGCGGCACGCGCCATACGGCGCGCCATCACGCCTGAGCGATTCTTCCGCCTCTTGCAGCGCGGCTTTGAGCCGGTGCAGCTCGTCCGGGCCTGTGACCATCGGGAACATCACGCCGACGTTCGCGCCCTCGGCCGCGCGCAGAATGGCGCGCAGCTGCGTCCGGAACAGTTCAGGCCGCGTCAGGCACAGACGGATCGCGCGCAGGCCCAGCGCGGGATTTTCCTCCGGCGGAAGCCCGAAGTAATCCACCTTTTTGTCCGCGCCGATGTCGAGCGTGCGGATGATGAGCTCCCTGCCGTCCATCGCCTGCACGATCTTCCGGTAGCTTTCAAACAGCTCGTCCTCGCTGGGGTACGTCTCGCGGCCAAGATACAGAAATTCGCTGCGCAGCAGTCCCACGCCCTCGGCGTCGTTCTCCTGAAAAAGCGGCAGATCGTCCGGGCCGCCGATGTTGGCGTAAAGATCGACCTTTCTGCCGTCCTGCGTGACGCTCGGCTGGCCGATGAGCGCGCGGCGGCGCGCTTTTTCCTCGTTCTGCGCCTGAACGGCCTCGTTTGCGCGCGCGTATGTCTGCATGTCCGGACAGGCGGTCAGCGTACCGTCCGTTCCGTCGACAATGACGGTCTGCCCGGCCAGCGCGGCAAGATCATGCAGCTGCGAGACGGCCGGTACGCCGAGCGTCCGCGCCAGAATGCCCGTGTGCGAGTTGGCTGCGCCGTGCTCGGTCAGGAAGCCGAGGACGTATCTGCGCTCGAACTGCACGGTCTGGCTGGGCGTGAGCTCCTGCGCGGCGACGATGCAGGGCTTTGTCAGCGCCGCGTCCTTATCGCCGCACAAGATGCGTGCGATGCGCCCGGCTACGTCGCGCACGTCGTTCGCGCGCTCGCGCATATAGTCGTCGTCCATCGACGCGAACATCTGCGCGCACGTTTCGCCGGCCTGACGCACGGCCTCGGACGCCTCCGCGCCGCCGTCAATGGCCTCGTATACAAGATCGGTGAAATCCTCATCCTCGGCCATCAGCTGATGCACGGAAAAGACCTCGGCTTCCTTCTCGCCGAGTTCGCGTCTCGCCTTTTCATAGAGCGCGCCGAGCGCGTCGACGGCTGCGCGCTGCGCAGCTTCGAAGCGCGCGCGTTCCTCTTCCGCCGTACCGGCTGCGTGTGCGCTCTGCGCCTGTGCGCCGAGGAAGACAACCTCGCCCACGGCCAGACCCGGCGAGATGGGCAGTCCCTTGAAAACCTCCATCGGCGTCTCCTCAGGCGTTTTCGCGGAAGGCCCGCTGCAATTCCTCAAACGCCTTGTCCTCGTCCTCGCCGTCGATGCTTACGGTCACGGTCTGCCCCTGCTTGACGCCGAGGCTCATGACGGCCATCAGCTTTGTGAGCGCTGCGGATTTTTCGCCGCAGGCGACGGTAATTTTGCTGCTGTATGCCTTGGCAGCGCGCACAAGCGCGCCCGCCGGGCGTGCGTGCAGGCCCATCGGGTCCTGAATGGTATATTCAAACTGTTTCATAACGGCTCCTTGTGAAGATATGCCTCCCGCGCTTTGCGCGGGAGGCTGTGCGATTTGATTGCTTACGACAGCTTGCGCATCTCGCGCACGTCGTCCAGCTCTTCCATGATCTCATCCAGCGTGCTGCCGCCGACGGCGCTGACCGTCGCGCTGACTGCGCCCTCGACCAGCGGGCAGTCGGCCATGACGATCCTGCGATCGGGCATCGATTCGATGACCATCTCGGCCGTCATGACGGCCGAGCCCATGTCCATGAGGACGATGACGCCGTCGTCGGAGTAGACCTCGTTGATGGCCGTCTCGATCTTCTCATAGCTCGTGCCGAAACCGCCGTCTTCCACGCCGCCGGCCGCGCGGATGGGTACGCCGTCGGCCATCATCTTTGTCAGCTCCACGACGCCGTCGGCCAGCGTTTTGCTGTGGGACACAATGACGAATCCTACCATGCGCCGGCCCTCACACGTGCGCGGCCACGACCCTGAGCATCGTCGTGAACGACGTTGCGCCGGGGTCCTGATGGCCGAGGCTGCGCTCGCCGAGATAGCTCGCGCGGCCCTTGGTGGCGATGATGGTCTTTGTGTATTCCACGCCGGCCTCCGCGGCGGCGACGCCTTCTGCAAGGGCCGTCTTCGCGTCCTTCCCGGCCTCCTGCGCGGCTTTGATCGCGTCGCGCGCCGGGATCATGGCGTCGAGCATCGTCTTTTCGCCCGCGACGGATTTGCCGCGCATCTGCACGCCCGCGATCGCTGCGTCAAGGATGGCAATGAAGTCCGCAAGCGACAGCTCCGTCTTGCCGGCCGCGGTCTTGGCGGCCTGCATGAACGCCGTGCCGTACAGCGGGCCCGACGCGCCGCCGACGGTGGACACCAGCGCCATACCGACGGTCTTGAAGATCGTCCCGGCGTCCTTGCCCTCCATCATGGGGCGCTTTTTCTCGACTTCGGCGAAGCCGCGCGCGAGGTTGATGCCGTGGTCGCCGTCGCCGATGACGTTGTCAAGCTCGGTGAGGAAGAGCTTTTCCTCGTTGATCTTCTCGCCGATGGCCTGAATGATGGTTAAGATCTGTTCCTGATTGACCATAGTTGGGTGCTCCTTTGTTCCGTGCGGAAATTATGCCTTGAAGGCGATGGTGTCGGCGTGCGCATCGAGAAGCTGCTTCATTTCGTCGTCCAGACGCAGCAGGGACACGGAGAAGCCCTCCATCTCGAGAGACGTCATGTATTCGCCCACGAACGTCTTATAGACCTTGATGCCCCTGGCGGCCAGCACGTCGGAAACGTGGTTGTTGACGATGAACAGCTCCATGAGCGGCGTTGCACCGGAGGAGTTGACCATCACGGCGACTTCGTGTCCGGTGTAGTCGATGTCCGCGAGGATCTTGTCGAGGATATGATCGACGATCTCGTCGACGGGACGCAGCTTTTCCTTGTGCGTGCCGGGTTCGCCGTGGATGCCGATGCCGACCTCCATCTCGTCCTCGCCGAGCTCAAAGCCGGGCTTGCCCGCAGCCGGGACCGTGCACGGACGGATGGCGACGCCCATCGTGCGCACATTGTCGATGACCTTCTGCGCCACGCGCTGGACCTCTTCCAGCTCTGCGCCTTCTTCCGCCTTCGCACCCGCGATCTTATGGACGAACACCGTGCCCGCCACGCCGCGGCGGCCGACGGTATAGAGGCTGCCGTCGACGGCGACGTCGTCGTTGACGACGACCTGCGCGACCTTGATGTCGTCCATCTGCGCCATCTCACCGGCCATTTCGAAGTTCATGACGTCGCCGGTGTAGTTTTTGATGACCATCAGCACGCCCTTGTCCGTGGCGATGGCCTTGATGCCCTCGTAGATCTGGTCCGGCGTCGGCGAGGTGAAGACCGCGCCCGCGACCGCCGCGTCCAGCATACCCGTGCCGACATAGCCGCCGTGCGCCGGTTCATGGCCCGAGCCGCCGCCGGAGATCAGGGCGACCTTGCCCTCTTTCTTATCCGTGCGGACGACGACATTGCCGCAATCCAACTTTCTGACGTACTGCGGGTAGGCCTTGACCATGCCCTGGATCATCTGATCTTCCACAAGCTCGACCTGGTTGATGAATTTTTTCATAATACGTCCTCCTGTCAGTTTGTTTATATAATTGTTCAAAAGGATTAGCGTCAGCTGACAAGGGCACACGCGCTTGCAGGCCGGACTGGAACGCCATCTGCTGCGTTATCGTCCTTGCCATACGTCAGTATGCCTGCGTCCTCTGCCTTGCATATGCCGCCCCAGACCGGCCGGCAAGTCCGTTTTTCACGGAGGATAAACGGCGGCTGGCCAGACAGACGAGGCAGGTGGGCTGGCGCCCACCAACGAGGATAACGACGCCAGACGTTGTTTTGCCCCGCGAAAAACCGTGCGTGCTCTTGTCAACTGACGCTATACTATTCTCAGCATACCACAGACATGAAATCTTGACAATATCCGGCCGGCCGCAAAATATCCCTGTTTTCCCGCGTGCGGCGAACCTTTTTGACAGTCTTTGAAAATTGTACAAACCGCCGCGCGGCCGCAGACGGCAAAGCCCCGTCCCGGGCAAAGCCGGGACGGGACTGTTTTACGATTCCAGCGCCGCGATGATCGCCTCGGCGGTCAGGATGCCGTCGAGCGCGGCGGAGGTGATGCCGCCGGCATAGCCTGCGCCCTCGCCGCAGGGATAAAGCCCCGTCAGCGCCGACTGGCGCGTTTCGCCGCGGATGATGCGCACGGGCGACGAGCTGCGCGTCTCCGGTGCGGTGAGGACGGCGTCGGGACTTGCAAAGCCGCGCAGCTTCCGGTCGAGCGCCGGCAGCGCCTGCTCCAGAACGGACGTGATGCGCGCGGGCAGTACCTCGTGCAGCTCGCACAGCGTCACGCCCGGGCGGTAGGTCGGCTGCACGGCGCCGGGCGTCTGCGACGGCCGCTTTGCCAGAAAATCGCCCACAAGCTGCGCGGGCGCGCGGTAATTGCCGCCGCCGGCGCGGAACGCCGCCTGTTCGATCTGCCGCTGCCAGTACATCCCGCCGAGCACCGATTTGTCCGGGAAATCCGCGGGGTTCAGCGTCACGAGAAGCGCCGCGTTGGCGTTTTCGCCGTTGCGCGCATGGTCGGACATCCCGTTCGTTACCACGCCGCCGTCCTCCGACGCCGCGGCCACGACATAGCCGCCGGGGCACATACAGAACGTATATGCCGAGCCGCCATCCGGCAGCTGCACGTTGAGCTTGTAATCCGCCGCGCCGAGTCCGGGCGCATCGGCGAACGCGCCGTACTGGCTCCCGTTGACCATCGCCTGTTTGTGTTCGATGCGCACGCCCATGGAAAACGGCTTCGGCTCCATCGGCACGCCAAGCCCGTGCAGCAGCTCAAACGTGTCGCGCGCGCTGTGGCCGATGGCGAGCACAACGCAGGAGGCCGGGATGCGCGTCTGTCCGTCCGCGTTCTCGGCCTGAACGGCCGCCACGCGGCCGCCGCGTACCTCCAGCCCGGTCAGCTTCGTGCCGAAGTGCACCTCACCGCCGTAGTGGAGGATCTTTTCGCGCAGATTCTGCACGACTGTGACCAGCTCGTCCGTGCCGATGTGCGGCTTTGCGTCGTAGAGGATGTCGGCGCTCGCGCCGGCCTCGGCAAACTGCTCCAGAATCCAGCCGATGCGGATGTTTTTGACGCCGGTATTGAGCTTTCCGTCGGAGAACGTGCCCGCGCCGCCTTCGCCGAACTGCACGTTGCAGTCCGGGTCGAGCGTCCCATGCGTCCAGAATTCCAGCACCTTTTCGTGCCGTGTCTTCGCGTCCTGCCCGCGTTCGAGCACGATCGGGCGAAGGCCCGCCATGGCAAGAACGAGCGCGGCAAACATCCCTGCCGGGCCGAAGCCAACGACGACGGGCCGCTCCGCGGGCTGTCCTTTTGCCGCGGGCGGCGTATAGAGCGCGTCCTGCGCGACGGATGCCTTCGGGCAGTGCGCCATCTTCAGGATCTTATCCTCGCGGCCTCTGACCGCGACGTCGACGGTGTAGATGATGCGCACGTCGTTCTTTTTGCGCGCATCGACCGATTTTTTCTTCAGGTCCAGCTGCTTGATCTCGCTTGGAGCGATGCGCAGTTGCCGCGCGGCGGCCTGCACCAGCCGCGCCATATCGCCGTCGGGCGGCAGGGAAATATCACGGATGCGGATCATAGCCTGTCCTCCTGTTCTCCGAGCGCGCCCGCGACAAAGCCCGAGGCCCACGCCCATTGCAGATTATACCCGCCGCAGTCGCCGTCGATATCCAGCACCTCGCCGCAGGCGAACACGCCCGGGGCCAGACGGCTTTCGAGCGTATCGGCGCGGAACTCCGCGGTGCGCACGCCGCCGGCCGTCACCTGCGCGCTCTCAAAGCCCGACACGCCCGTCACGCGCAGCGCAAAGCACTTGGCGTCGTCTGCAAGCTGCCGAAGCGTTTCGTCCGGGACCGCGCCGAGCGGCGCGTCCGAAAGGCCGCGCGCATGGAAGAGCGTTCTGCCGAGCCGCGGATGGAGCATCCCGGCGAAGCATTCCTCGCCCGCAAGCTGCGAAAAGGCCGCTTTTCTGGCCAGCAAAAGCGCAAAAACGTCGTCTTTTGTGTAATCCCGCAGCAGATCGAGCAGCAGCGCGCCGTCCTGCGTCTGACCGGCCGCGCGCGAAAGCGCAAACGCCACGGGGCCGGAGATGCCCGTCTCGGTGAACTGGATCTCGCCTGCGTCCTCCTGCACGGTCCGTCCATTCGCGCGCAGCCGCACGCGCCCGTCGGCGCGCACGCCCTTTAAGCCCCGGATGGGAGCCGGGTCGGTGCGGATCTGCGTCAGGCTCGGGTGCAGCGCCGTGCGCGTATGCCCGAGCTGCGCCAGAAGCTCGTAACCGGACATCGTGCCGCCGAGCGCCTTGCCCGCGCAGCCGCCGCACGCGACGATGAGCTTGTCTGCGAAAAATTTCCGTCCGTCCGCGCCGGTCACCTCGTAGCCGCGCGCCTTCTTTTTGACGCTCTGCGCGTCAAAGCCGCATTCGAGCGCGACGCCCGTCTCGTGCAGCGCGAAGCGCAGCACGTCCACGACGCTGTTGGCCTGATCGGACAGCGGATAGACCTTTCCGCCCGGCTCCGTCACGGTCAGAAGGCCGAGCGAACGGAAAAACGCCAGCGTCCGGTCCACGCCGAAGCGCGCCAGCGCCGCCTTTGCAAACGCAGGCGTCTGCCCGTGGTAATTGTCCATGGTCAGCGCGCGGTTGGAGAGATTGCAGCGGCCGTTGCCGGTGGCGAGCAGCTTGCGTCCCACGCGGGCCTGCCGTTCGAGGATCGTGACGGTGTTCGAACGGTTCTGCGCGGCGCGCAGCGCGGCCATCATGCCGCTTGCACCGCCGCCGAGAATGAGTACCTTCATAAACGGGGATCCTTTCGGGAAAGAAGTATATCAAGTATATACAGTATACCGGTTTTGCGGTAAAAATCCAAGCGGGATTGCATTTTTTGTTCCACCTTGCTACAATACAGGCGAACAGGAGGCGAGGCTATGGAAAAACGCGAGCAGATCGCCCGCATGGCCCAGTCAAAAGACGACGAGCTGCTGCTGGCAAAGGTCTATGAGCGCATCACGAGCGCCGAGGCGCGCAATATCCCGGCCTCGACCGGCTTTTTATCCAAACGCGAGCAGATGCTCGCCGCGGAGCTGCTGCGCGGGCACGAATTCTGCTTTTTCGGCGGCCCGGAGACGGCCGAGCGCGAGATCTGCTGCCATCTTCCGGACTATCTGGATGAGAGCGTGCTGCTGGAAGACGACAGCCCCGTCGCGGCCGTCCGTGCGGCGTATTTCACGGGCGACGCGCTCACGCACCGGGATTT
Organism: uncultured Oscillospiraceae bacterium; assembly: GCA_934670025.1. GTDB lineage: Bacteria > Bacillota > Clostridia > Oscillospirales > Oscillospiraceae > CAG-170. The sequence continues at coordinate 2,524 of CAKUOS010000001.1, read as the reverse complement.
TCTCGGCGCGCTGATGGGCTGCGGCGTCAAACGCGACGCCATCGGCGATATCTACGTGTCCGAGGGCAGCTGCGACTTTCTCGTCACGCGGGAGGTTTTGCCGTATCTGCTGCAAAACTTCCTCTCCGCGGGCCGCACGAAGCTGCACATCGAACGCATCCCGATCGGCGAGATCCGCGTGCCCGAGCAGAAGGTGAAGACCATCCGCGACACCGTGCCGTCGCTGCGGCTCGACGGCGTCGTTTCCTCCGGGTTTTCCATCAGCCGCGGCAAGGCCGCGGACTACATCGCCGCCGGCAAGTGTGAGCGCAACTTTGCACCGTGCATGAAGGGCGACCGGCCCGTCTGCGAGGGCGACACGATCTCGGTGCGCGGGCTCGGCAAGATCCGCCTGGAAAAGGTCGGCGGCAGCACGAAAAAGGGCCGCATTTCCATCGAGATCACAAGATTCCTGTAAGGAGAATGCATATGAAAAAAGAAGACATCGACCGCATCAACGAGCTTGCGCACAAAGCCAAAACCGTCGGCCTGACGCCCGAGGAAAACGAAGAGCGCGCCGTATTGCGCCGCGCGTATATCGATTCCGTCGTCGGCGATCTGCGCCAGCAGCTCGACAACACGTATATCGTCGACAACAGGGGCAACAAGCGCAAGCTGCGCCAGTGATTCAGCGGAAAAAGAAATATAGCGCAGCCGTCTGCACAAGCAGCAGCAGCGGCACCGTCACGGTAAAAAGCGGCTTGCGCGTCTTGTGATGCGCAAGGAGCATCCCGAGTAAACTCCCGAGACTGCCGAAGCACGCCGCAAAGGCCAGCAGCACCGCCTCGGGCACGCGCCGCAGATGACGCCGGGCAAGAAATTTATCCAGCAGCATAATCGCAAACGAAGCTGCATTCATTAGGAGCAGAGGGACAGACATTGCGGACATTCCTTTCTGATCTGTATGGAGGCGGTTTTTATGAAGCGGATGATGCTTGGTATCGTTCTGGCGGCGCTGACGGCGCTCTGCGGCTGTTCGCGGCCGGCGGTATGGGAAACGGTCGCAGACGGCTGTACGCCGCCCGGCGCGCCGGCCTGCACGCTGTATGTGCAGCTTCCGGAGGACGCCGCGGAGGAGGTCTTCGCCGAGCAGGGCGCGCAGCGCGTCTATGTCCAGCCCGGCGGCGGGTATGAGATCGTCACGCAGACACTCCCGGCTGCGTCGGCTGCGAGTGTCGTGCGGCAGCTGTCGGGCTTTTCGGCCGATGCGCTGCACGTGTACGAGACAACGGAAAACGGCTTCCGCGCGCTGCAATTCGCGTGGTACGCCGCCGGCGACGAGGGCGGCCGGCTCTACCGCGCGAAGGTTTTGTGCAGCGGCGCGTACTGCTACGCGCTGACCGTCAGCGTCCCGGAGGGCTCCGGTACGCATTATGATACCATGACTGCGGCCCTGCTTACAAGCATGGATCTCGTGCCAGCGGAGACGGTTTAAAAAGTTCTGCATTTTTGAAAATTGTTCTTGACTTTTGCTCGTCCGGCCGCTATAATACACTCGTCGCTGAGAGATGCGGCAGTGTGGAACGGAAGGTTAGCTCAGCTGGGAGAGCACTTGCCTTACAAGCAAGGGGTCACAGGTTCGAGCCCTGTACTTTCCACCATTTATCTGGCCCGGTGGTGCAGTCGGTTAGCACGCCAGCCTGTCACGCTGGAGGTCGACAGTTCGAGTCTGTTCCGGGTCGCCATAATGTATGATGAGGCGAGTTTATCTCGCCTCAACATGCCTCTGTAGCTCAGTAGGTAGAGCAGCGGACTGAAAATCCGCGTGTCGTTGGTTCAACTCCGACCGGAGGCACCATTATGCGGGTGTAGCTCATCCGGTAGAGCGCCACCTTGCCAAGGTGGAGGTAGCGAGTTCGAGCCTCGTCACCCGCTCCAAACAAATTAGGAATGCCCTCGCAGCATTCCTATTTTCATATCGTCGGTGCCGTGGCCAAGTGGTAAGGCAAAGGTCTGCAAAACCTTCATTCGGCAGTTCAAATCTGCCCGGCACCTCCATATCATCTGAACACTTTGGATCAATTGGCAAAAAGCCCAGTTGTTTCAAGGTGTTCAGGCTTTTTTACGGCCGGAAATTTTCTAAAAACTCCATGGATCAATGGCCGCTTTGCAGAGGTTCAAACGGGATTTGAACCTCTGTTTTTCCATATTCAAGCGGAATTTCAGTGACAGCGCCCTTTTTCAGAGGGCTGCGGCAGCGAGATTCAGGATAAAACGAAGAAAAATCTTTCACAAAGTTATGGGCGCTGGATTGTTGGTTTTCACGAACCAATGACCAGCGCCTTTTTTGCATTCAAAAAGGGCGCTAAAGATTGGAGGTATGATATGAACGAAGAACTCACGCCGCAGAAGGAAAGATTTCTGCGAGAGGTAGAACACCAGCTCCTGCGAAAGGAACTGGACGTAAGGCTGCTGGAAGACGGTCTGGTCCACGTCAGTTGGAACGAAAAGCCGCTCTGCTCGGTTGACAGAGACGGTATCGTCC